>NZ_JBEPTL010000025.1:0-47155 GCF_040549465.1 Glaciihabitans sp. UYNi722
GCCGCTCACGCTGGCGACGCCGACATCAACAAACAGCGAAACGACATCATTATCGAACCCGCGGACACATCCCATAAACGCGACTGTAGTACTAGCCCGTCAGGCGGTTACCAATGAGGAGAGTTCGACTGTGACCGAGTACGTCCGCTTTTAGAGCACCGCTCCCAATAGACGAGGCACTTTCCCCGGCGTCTTCGCACTCGCGAACGGCCTCGCGTCAAGCAACCTGTTGACTGTTCAAGATGCAGCCTGGCACCGCAGGGCAAATGACCGGGCCAACACGCTGTACGCCGACCCCACCACCGTCGCGCCGGACTGCTTCGACCCGGAAGCGAATGCCGGGGCGAGATCCTGGTTCACAGCATCGGCACGAGAGCTGCTCGACGCGACCCATGGCTACCTCGACCTGTTGGACAGGTACGGGGTCGGATGGATGGAACTACGAACCACGTCACCAGGACGCATCACCTACGAGGACGACGATCAGATCGTTGCCGTTCTTCCAACTCACGAGCAGGACTGGCCCTTCCGATCCGGACGGTAGGGGTTCCCCTGCTTACGCCTCGCCACTCTTATTTCGAAGTGCAGGGTTTCGTGACATTCGTGCAGGCAATCGCGAACATCGACAGACGCCTCAACTTCCGGGTCCGCCACCTGTCCAAAAGTCGCTGCCGAAATCAAACGGCCGAAACGTCAACGGCGAGGTTTTTTACGAGCGTCGCTCTCGCATCCTATGGGAGGCGAATCAAAAGAGGTTTCGAGACAGATCGTCAGACGATCGAGCATGCCTCGCTCGCCACCGAACATGACCACGTGGCGGCTGTCTCCGGCATGAAATAGCACGCAATACCCGCCAAGTCTGGTTATCTGACTCGAGACCGTCACGACGTTCGCACAAAAGCGCCCGACCTTTGTGAAGGCCGGTCGCTTTCGCAATTGAGGCGTTATTAGTGCGCGTTGAGGTCGATGGTGGCGTTGTCGAGGTTCAGGTATGCCGCGTTCCCGGCGCTGGTGTCGAGCTTGAGGGTGATCGCGTTGGATCCCTGCACGAGCGTAACTCCTGCGGTTATGGTCGACCAAGTAGTCCAGTTTCCCGTCGAGGGGAAAGTGATGGTCGTGGCGGTCCCTGCTGGCGCGATGAGCTGCCTGCTCGCGTCGCCTGCTGCCGCGGCATATCGGAACGTGATCGGGTAGGTGCCAGCGGCGTTCACGTTGACGTTGAATGTGACGCTTGTCCCGGTGCTGTTCCACCCCGCAAGGTATCCGCGGCCGGTGTAGCCGGTGTTCGTACTTTCAGTGTTCACACCGTTGCGCACAGCGTTTTCCGCCTCATACACGCCCGAGCCTTCCACAATCGCGTTGCTGTTGTCAGGGAGGGCCTGTTGCATTATCGCAACCGCAGCTCCAGCTCCCAGGCTCTGCACTGGTTGCGTTGCCAGTGCCGGGGTCGGCGCGGTCCAGTCGTACCCTCCGATCCCGTCGGAATTCACATGGTTGGCGATCTGCGACGCGTTTGCGGTGAGGAGGCTTTTGTACTGGGTCTGTCCTCCGGCGGTGATGAGGTCGCGGATGTCGCGGGTGAGGATAGCTTTGAAGCCTGCGGTGTCGACGTCTCCCTCGTAGAGGAACGTGCCGGAGGAGGTGAGGTTGGAGACGGCCCAGTCGATGGCGGATTTCGATTCGGTGAGATAGCTGGCTGTGCCAGTGGCGACATACATTTGGAGCGCGGCTTCGGCGAACTGGCCCTGGTTGTAGGTCCAGTCGTAGTCAGTGAACTGCCCCGTCCCTGAGACGTGATCTCGGATATGGCCGCTGCGATTGAAGTTGCTGTCAAGCCAGGTGTAGAGGCGCTCGGCCGTGTCACGGTAAGTGGCGTCTCCGGTGTCGGCATACAACCGAAGGGCGGTGGCGATGGCGGTGCCGTTGGTTGCCACGTTCTTCTCGTTAAGGGAGCCGTTACCAACATTGACGTTCTTCCACCAGATACCCCCGCCATACGTGGTGTCTTCGAACGTCGAAATGTAGGCGAAGATGTTCTTCGATTCGTCGAGGAACTTGGTCTCGCCGGTGAGTTCATAGGCCCGGGCGCTTGCTTTGGCCCACCACCCCATGTCGTCGTTCCAGTCGTTAGCCTTGAAATCCGGATACGCGGCTTGGAAGCCGGCGAAAACATCGTCGATCATGGCCCGTGAGGCACTGTCCCCGGTGCGCTGATACCGGTCCATTACCATTTCCCAGAGTTGTGCCCCCCACCAGTAGTCCGTGTATTTGCCACCCTGCGGGTCCACGGCGTGCTCCGAATGCACCAGATGATCGCTACAGGTGTAAAAGTATTTGGCCGTCGGATCCCAAAATTTCGAGATGAACGAGTCGTACGAACTGGTCGCCTGCGAGGCTGTCAACGCCTGAGCGGGAGCTGGTGACGCAAGCGCTCCTCCAGCCACCAACCCTGCCGCCGCAATTGACGTTGCTACTAAGCCTGCTAAGACGCGCGATCTTCTCATTTCGCTCCCCTATGCCATCCGCATCAACGAGAATAGCAATAAATATATTTAAATTAAAAACTTGCAGTCACAAGTCATATGAATATGATTGTCAGAAATCCCCATCATTGCAAGGAGCAAAAGTGAGCACTGTTGCTCGCATCAGCGACGACCTCGTCACCCGAGTCAACGAGTATGTTCGCGAGCGGATGCCCGCCTCTGTCGCAGAGGTCTTCGCGAACTGCTTCTCTGACACCTTGTCGACCACGCTGAGTGAGGTCGAGGATGGGAGCCTGTTCATGGTAACCGGCGACATTCCGGCGATGTGGCTTCGCGACTCAACAGCGCAACTCACCCCCTACCTCCACTTCCTCACCGAGGACAAGGTACTGGCCGACACCGTCGTGAGGATCTCCCGCCGCCAGCTCGCCTGCATCGTGGAGGATCCGTATGCGAACGCCTTCAACGCCGGGCCGACGGGGGAGTCGGATCATAATGCGGACGTGACGGATGGGGGACCCTGGGTCTGGGAGCGCAAATACGAGGTCGATTCCCTGTGTTATCCGATCCAGCTCGCGCATGACATTTGGTCGACGACCGGACGCACCGAGCACCTCGACGAACACTTTCTCGACGCTGCGCGGGTGATCGTCGACCTGTGGCGGCGAGAACTGCATCACGAGACATCCGCCTATCGCTTCCAGCGTCTCGATGCCCCGGAGAGCGACTCCCTGAGCCGGGACGGCCGGGGCCCGATCACCGCGCCGACCGGCCTGACTTGGAGTGGTTTCCGGCCAAGCGACGATGCGTGCGTTTACGGATACAACATTCCGGGCAATGCGTTCGCTGCTGTGGAGCTCCGCCATCTCGGGCAACTGGCGGCTGAGGTTTTCGGCGACACGGACCTCGCTACCGACGCTCGGGAGCTCAGCCTGGGTATCGAGGAGGGGCTCCGCGAGTTCGGGACTGCCGCGACACCCGCCGGCGACACCGTTTACGCCTATGAGGTGGACGGACGCGGATCGGCTCTTATGATCGATGACGCGAACGTGCCGAGTCTGCTCTCGCTCCCGTTTATCGGCTGGACGAGAAAAGACGATGCCCTCTACCTTGCGACCCGCGAATTCCTCCTCAGCGACGCCAACCCGTTCTACTTCAGCGGCACGCACGCGGCCGGTGTCGGAAGTCCGCACACCCCGCCGGGCCAGGTCTGGCCCATTGCTCTCGCAATTCAAGGGCTGACCACTGACGACCCGGACGAGAAGAGGTGGTTGCTGGATGTCCTCTCGTCCACCCACGCGGGAACCGACCTGATGCACGAGTCATTCTCGGTCGACGATCCTCGGCAGTACACCCGTCCCTGGTTTTCGTGGGCTAACGCGATGTTCTGCGAACTCGTGCTCGACGTCTGCGGCCTCCGCACCCACATCCGCGAACCTCAGCGCGCACTTGACACCGGGGAGATGATTCGTCAATGAAGGTACTCACTCCCGTAGATCCACTTTTGCCCGCCGCACGCGACGATCGAAGCGCGAAGTCAACCGATCCGGTCCGGTCCCTACCGCTTTCTTTGCGCGCGCGGTCCAATCGAGGTATGAGCGCGATGCGGCGGCAGCAAGCTCGCGCAGCGTGGCTGTTCCTCGCTATCCCGGTGGCACTTTTCATCGTGTTCATGCTCTTACCGATCATCATTGCCGGGGTCGTCAGCCTGAGCGACTATGCCGTCGTTGGATCTGCGAACTGGGTCGGCTTTGACAATTACGTGCGCATCTGGCGCGATCCCTTCTTCTGGATTGCTCTGCGCAATACGACCTATTACACAGTGCTCTACGTTCCGCTTGGACTTGTTGTGGCACTCGGAACCGCTCTATTGCTGAACCGAAATGCCGGCGTTATTCGCGTATACCGGACGCTGTTCTATATCCCGGTGATCTCCTCCACCGTTGCCACCGCGACCATTTGGTATTGGCTGCTTAACCCGCAGAAGGGACTGATCAACGTCGCCCTCGGTTGGGTGGGGATCAATGGGCCTGCTTGGCTGTACGACTCGAAGTGGGCGATGCCCGCGATCGTATTCATGAGCGTATGGGCCGGTTTCGGCGCTAACATGATCATTTTTCTTGGCGGTCTTCAAGGGGTTTCCCCGGACCTTAAGGAAGCGGCTCGCCTCGACGGGGCAAACGCTTGGCAGGTGTTCCGATTCGTCATCACTCCGGCCCTTCGTCGGACGACGTTCCTCGTGTCTACCTTGTTGATCATCGGAGCGTTCCAGGTCTTCGACCAGGCTTATGTCCTGACCAAAGGTGGCCCGGGAAACAGCACGATCACGATGGTCTATTACATCTATAACAAGGGCTTCGGATCGCTTGAAATGGGATACGCATCCGCGCTGTCGTTCGTGCTGTTCGTCATCATTCTCGTGTTCTCGGTCCTCAACTCGCGCCTCACCAACCGAAAGGACGGAGCATGAGTAGCACCACGCGACCCCTCACTGTCTCGATCAGCCCAGACCGGCGAAAGGCCCGCTCGAGGAAGTCGATCAAAAGCGTCATTTGGTTCGCAGCAGTGACTTTGATCAGTGTCGCAACAGTCGCACCACTGATTTGGACGTTGGCCACGTCGTTCAAACCGCCGGCGGAGATTCTCAGTGGTGCCTTGAACCTGATCTCGAAGGCTCCGACTCTCGGTAACTATGTTGAAGCGTTCACGACCGTGCCTTTCGCACGGTACTTCGTTAACTCGCTCATCATCGGTGTCGGCGGAGCGGTGGCGAATATGTTCTTTGGCGCCCTCGCTGGTTACGCGTTTGCAAAGCTCCGATTCCGGGGACGCGCGCCCGTCTTCGGCGCGTTCCTCGCTTCGCTCATGATCCCTGGGATTGTGACGATGATCCCCACCTTTTTGGTTCTGCGTCACTTCCCCTTTGCGGGCGGAAACGACCTCACCGGAAACGGCGGAATCGGGTTACTGAACACGTATTGGGCAGTCATCGTGCCGGGTGCTGCGGGTGCCTTCGCCGTGTTCTTCATGAAGCAGTTCTTCGAGTCGCTGCCCGATGAGTACGGAGAAGCCGCCCGAATCGACGGAGCGAGCGAGTTCCGTATCTTCGCCCAGGTCTACTTCCCACTCGCCAAGGCAGGACTTGCAGTACTTGGCATCCTCAGCTTCCAAGCAGGGTGGAACAACTTCCTCTGGCCGCTGATCGTGCTCAACGACCCCAACATGTTCACCGTGCAAGTGGGTCTGTCGTCCTTCGTCAACAACTATTCGACTAACTACGGACCTTTGATGGCCGGAACCATCATCTCCAGCCTTCCCGTTCTGCTTATCTTCGTCCTCGCACAGCGCTACATCATCGAGGGGATCGCCCACGTCGGCACAAAATAACCGCCCTATCTCAAATCACAACGATCAAATCAGGTAAGGAATTCAGACAATGAAGTCACGCACACGGCTCGGCACCGCCATCGCGGCAGTCGCCGCATCCGCTCTCCTCCTCGCTGGATGCGCAGCAGCATCCGCTCCGGCCACTTCCTCGGGGCCGCAAAAAGTTGTTATGTGGGGATCGTGGGGAGGCGACCAGGTTAAACAAATCGACCAGATGACGTCAAAATTCAACGCGAGCCAGTCCAAATATGTGGTGAATTATGTGCCGCAAGAACTGGTCGAACAGAAGCTTCTGACGGCGGTCGCCGGAGGGCAGGTTCCAGATCTTGTGATGTGGGACCGCTACCAGACTGCGCTGTACGCTCCAAAGGGTGCGTTGCAGAGCATCGACGAACGGGTGACGAAAGACAACGTGAATCTGAAGGCGTTCTATCCGCAAGCGCTCGGCGAGATGAAATCCGGCGGCAAGTTGTACGGCCTTCCAACACTGGTTGATAATCGCTCGCTCGTGTACAACAAAAAGATGTTCGCAGACCATGGGCTTACCCCGCCAACAACGTGGGCGGAGTTGAAGACCGACGCCGAAAAGCTAACCCTCACATCCGGCGGCAAGCTACAAACGTCTGGTTTTCTCCTCAGTGATCCGGGCCTTTTTGCGATGTACCTCGCCGAAGCCGGAGGTCAACTCGTCAACAAGGCGGGTACTAAGACGGCGTTCAATTCTCCGCAGGGTCTTGA
Source organism: Glaciihabitans sp. UYNi722 (assembly GCF_040549465.1). NCBI lineage: Bacteria > Bacillati > Actinomycetota > Actinomycetes > Micrococcales > Microbacteriaceae > Glaciihabitans > Glaciihabitans sp. UYNi722. Next base: position 6,609 of record NZ_JBEPTL010000025.1, read on the forward strand.
CGTTTTGAACTTCTGGAAGAGCCTTACGGACGCGGGCGTATATACGCAGGGCTTCGGAGACGGCACTAACGCATTCGCCGCGGGAAACGCCGCGATGCAGATGGACGGTCCGTGGGACATTCCTTCCCTGGATCAGGTCACATCGCTCAGCTATGGTGTTGCCGAGCCTCCCGTCGGTCCGAGCGGGGATAAGGGTGCGACGATGGGCGGATTCGGTCTCGTCATCCCGCAAGGTGCCAAGCAAAGCGACGGTGCGTGGGCGTTCATGAAGTGGTGGGCGACAGAGCCGAAGAATGGTGTCGCGTTCTCGAAAATCTCCAGCTGGCTGCCCGCGAACCGGGACGCCGCCAAGGACCCCTACTTCTCTCAGAACGCCAACCTGGCGGCATTCGTCAAAACCCTCGATTATGCCAAAGTGCGACCCAGCGTTGCCGGCTACTCGGACGTCGAGGGTAAGGCCCTCACCCCGGCGCTGCAGAAGTTCATGTCCGGCGAACTGACTGCCAGTCAGGCGCTCTCGCAGGCTCAAGTCCAGGGTGACCAGATATTGCAGGAGAACAAGAAGTGACGACGACTCTCACCTCGACGAGTGTCTGGGACACCCGCGCCGAACTCGCTCAGGATAGCTTCGACCATTTCTACCGGACCGATCCGCCGCAGCTGTTCGACAACACCTACCCGGTGTCGTCACGCCACAACGACACGTTCAACTACTGGTGGCTTGCCCACCTCATCGACGCCCGAGTGGACGCCTATGACCGATCCGGAGATCCTGCCCGTCTTGAACAGGCCGAGGAGGTTTACCGCAACATTCTCGAACGAAACGGGAATTCCCTGTTCAACGACTACTTCGACGACATGCTCTGGTACGCACTGGCGATCGTCCGCCTCTTCGACCGCACCAGCGCCAAGCACTATCTCGACGACGCGATCGCAATCTGGGATCACGTCATCACGTACGGATGGAACGGAGAACTTGGTGACAGCCTCGCCTGGCGCAAGCAGCAACTCTATTACAAGAACACACCAGCGAACGGGCCGCTCATCATCCTCGGCTGCAGACTCTTCCAACGGGACGAACGGGCCAACCGTCCCGACTATCTGAGATTTGCTGAAACCGCCTTCGATTGGCTCAGCGATACCCTCGTCAACGTCCGCGACGGTTTCGTGGAAGACGGCATCAACCGTGAAGGCAGCGGAATGGTCGACACCCAGTGGCGCTTCACCTACAACCAAGGACTGTATATTGGCGCCGCTGTGGAACTCTCCCGTGTCCGCGCACATGGGGAACTGGTTCGTTTGGCTATTCGGACAGCCCTCACAGCCATCCGGGAACTAGCCCCCCGCGGAGTCTTTGAGGACGAAGGGGCCGGCGGCGACGAAGGGCTGTTCAAAGGAATCTACTATCGGTACGTCGCGCTCCTCCTCGAGGAACTACCTGCGGGCGGTACCGACTACTTGGCATTGCGGGAATTTGTGACATCGAGCACCGACTCGCTGTGGCGAAACGCACCCAGCGAGGGATACTTCCTCGCCGCGAACGATTGGACTCGGAAATCTGAGGGAAGCATCCCGTATTCGACCCAGCTGAGCGCGATGATGGCGACCGAGCTCCGAGCCCGGCTCGAGAATCAGAGCTAGCTGCGTGTTTACTTGTTCCGGGGGCGTTATGGCTTAGACGTCGACTGTCCGGAGACGAGGGTGCTGGGGACGATCACTTTTTCGACATCGTTTCGGTCTTCGATCTGCGCCAAAACCTGCTCCATAGCTCGTCGTCCGAGGGCGTGCTGGTCTTGCTCCACGTGGGTGAAACGGAACAGCCCCTGGTCCGCAAAAGCGATCGGATGGTCGAAGCAGATGATCGAAACGTCGTCAGGAACGCTCAGGCCGAGGATGCGGCAAGCCTGACGCAACAACACGGCAATGTTGTACTCGGTGACCAGAAACGCGGTCACATCAGCGTTGGCGGTCAAGAACTCCATCAGGCTCGCGATGTCGTCGTCGATCGTCGCAGTCGCCCCCGGGAGCGTCGACTGCAATGTCCTTAACTCCGATGTCGCAGGCAATGGAAGGTGTCTCATCGCGTGTGCGCGGACGTAACCGTTCTCCCTCTCGTCATTGGTCGAGACTCTGCTTGCCGAAGCGATGAAACCCACCCGTTCGTGTCCGAGGTCGAGAAGGTATTCCGTCGCCACCTTGGCGGACTCGAAATTGTCAGAAAAGACGGTCGAAACTGGTATTCCGTCATAGCTTCGATCGAGAATGACGACGGGAAATCGCTTCATCACCAGTTCGAGCGCCGCGGGTGGAATGAATTGGGACGTACTCGGTAACAGGATGAGACCTGCCACGCCCGCATCGACGAGTGCCCGGATCGCCTTGTCCTCCTCGTCGATGCTGCCTCCCGATCGCTTCAGGAGCAAATGTGCATCGAGTCCGGCTTCCCCGAGTATTCCTTCCATAACACGTGTGCCGAACGTGTCGTCGAAGCTCGTCAAAACGCACCCAACCATTGGTCGATTCTTCCCGCGCGGTTCGGGCGCAGGACTCGGATTCGTGCTGATCACGATCGTGCCGACACGGGGTCGTCGACTGATGTAGCCATCATCTCTCAGGAGGTCGAGGGCATGCTTGAGAGTGATGGAGCTGACCGAAAACTTTGCTGTCAGTTCAGCCACGAGCGGAAGCTTGTCTCCTACCGCGAACGTTCCATTTCGGATGTCTGATAAAAGTCCCTCGTAGACCTGTCGATAAAGGAGGACCATACAAGCTCCTCCAAAATCAGTGGTCAGACATAATTAATGTACCTTATGGAAACATTGCCCAAAGCTCTGCGCTCGAGCTTGCCTCCACATGACAGATCGGCTCGATGACGCTTGGGAGCGCGCAAGGTCGCCACATACGGCCGCCGAAGGCACGACAGACTGCTCCAAATTTAGCTGGATCGGCGCAGTGGCGACTTCAGCCGACATTCATGCCGAGGTACCGGTAGACGGTGGCGCGGCTAGTCCCGATGATTTTTCCGATGTCGGTCGGTTTCAGGCCTTGGGCTTTTAGCTCGTGGGCACGCTTGACGCTGCGATCGTCAGCAGCAATTTCGCGCCGCCCGGCCTTCCGCCCGTGGGACGCGGCGACTGCCATGCCGGCGCGGGTTCGTTCCGAAAGCTGGTCGCGCTCGAGCTGGGCGAACGCGGACAAGATCGTGACCATGGCTTTAGCCATAGCGCCGCCCAGATCGCTCCCGGGATCAGTGGCGATGCCATCGCGGAGGGAGCGGAACTTGATGCCCCGCTCCGCGAAACCGTCAAGCAGTTCCAGCAAGTGCCGGGTGTTGCGTCCGAGCCGGTCGAGTTTCCACACCACAACTTCATCGCCCAGGCTGAGACGGTCGAGCATTCTGTCCAACTCGGGTCGGCTGGTCTTAGTCCCGCTGACTCCATGATCGCGGTAGATGCGACTGCATCCCGCAGCCTCCAATTCCCGGATCTGCAGCTCGGTATTCTGATCCGCCGTGCTCACCCGCGCGTACCCAAGTATTGTCATGCGGCTGGTCTTCTACTTTCTCGCCAAAGGAAGTGATCAAATAATGTTGAGAATGTCAGAGTGAGACACGTTGTTGAGACGCATCCGCGCTCGAACTGGCCGTGAGCATTTCGGGTGGCGACCCATCCGCGGCCCGTCCCGTTAAAGGATCCTTTGATAAGGCGAGCCGCCGATGCATCGTCATCCCGAATAGTCCCCGTGTGTCCGGGCAGCTCTTTGACTCAACAATGTCTCTGTCAGCGTCGGTAGGTCCCGGGATGACGGCCGAATACGGCCACAACGTTGAACATCTGTCCGCAAACCTGGAAGAGAAGAAGACCCCGAAGATTGTGAGGAACCTTTCACGTGGTGGGCCCAGCGGCGATGATGTTACGCACGTCGAGAAGATGTTTCTCCATCGCCGCGGATGCCGCATCCGCATCCCTGCGGCCGACGGCCTCGTAGATCGAAATGTGGCCTTCGATGGAAATGCGACGCCCCGTGCGTGTGGCATGGGAGAGGCCGCGGGTCTCCTCTGTCCAATCGGTGGTCATTTCACATAGCGTCACGAGAAGGGGATTCTGCGATGCATGAGCGAGGAGTTGGTGGAATTCCTTGTCCAGTCGGAAGGATTCGGCTGCCGAGAGGTTTTCGTTGGACTGGGCAAGAACCTGGTCCAGCTGAAGGAGGTTAGATTCGGCCACCCTTTGCGCAGCGAATCCCGCGATCCGCGGTTCGACGATGTCACGAAGTTCGATGGCGTTTGCGATCGCTATATCGACCGCGGCGAGTTCAGTTCGAAGAGTTGTCGCCCCGGCGGAGGCGGCGACGATGGTGCTTCCTCGACCTTGACGTCGTTCTATCAGATTCTTTGATTCGAGCTCAAACATGGCCTGACGCAGGGATGCACGGGAAACGCTCATCTCGGCCGCGAGCTCTCTCTCGGGGGGAAGTCGAGCACCGGGCGCGAGTTCTCCGTTGACGATGAGACGTTCGAGATGAGCGGCCAGTTCGGCGCTTACGCTACGCGTCCGACGGACGAGACGCGGGATCGGCGCAGAGTTCATTTTGGCCTTTCAAATTCATAAAGGGTGCATTGGAAGAGGGCGATCGGTTTGTTGGTCGGACCAATCGTCCAGGCTTCAGACTATAGCGACGGAGAGGTCTTTGGCGGTCGAGCCTTCAGACGATTCGAGCGCAGCAGTAGTCACGCAAAAATGCAGTTGGGACCTAGATTCAGTCGAAATGAGTCGAGTACGAGCGATTTCATCGCAACGTTTGTAGTACCGCGGCGCCAATGTTTCGGGGGCGTAAATGCCCCGTGACGTTCTCGTTTAACGCCGTGATGAGGCCGGGAGGCTGCCCTAGCATCTCAAGTAGTCCGGTGGTCTGACCAATCGGTACTTCGATATCTTCCGTTCCCCCTGACTCGCAGAGGTCCCATGACTGTCGTCACCGCATCACCGGTCGGCCAGCCGATACAGTCCAGCGAGGGCGTCGAGAGTGATGTCACTTACGTTCCAGCCGGCCCGAACACTGTCATCTGGGGCCGACTGCCCTTACGGATCGACACGCCAATAGCAAGCGTCGAGGACGGCGAGACTTTCATCATTGACACGGTGAGTCACGAGGGCATCATGCCTGATCAGGGATCGGACCCAGTCGCGTTCTTCGGTCGTTCAGGCATTCCGGCAACCGACGTTCTCAGGGACACCGTCGCGATTTCACGTTCAGTAGTTCGGGAGGAAGGTGATGGACCGCACATAGCGACCGGGCCGGTCGCTATTCGGGGGGCCAAGGTAGGTGACCTCTTAGCTGTTCATATTAATGCTCTCGATATGCGCACTTCCTACGGGGTGATCAGTACGCGTCACGGGCGCGGGGTGCTGGCAGGAGGGGGTGCAATCGAGGGCAACTACAGCGCCGTTTGCATCGTGGAGCCGGTGAGCTGTGGCCATGTGGGCGCCATCTCCCTCACGCCAGGATCGGGCGAAACGGTTCGCTTCCCGATCGCGCCGTTCCTTGGCATGATGGGTGTCGCCTCCGACTCTGCTTCGCGTCCGCACTCGACACTGCCTGGATTGTATGGCGGCAATACCGATGTCAAGCTGCTTAATCCCGGGTCGACACTTTTCCTGCCCGTGCAGGTGGACGATGCGCTTCTCTTCGTTGGTGACCCGCATTACGCCCAAGGAAACGGTGAAGTCGCTCTCACAGCGCTCGAGGCCCCGCTTCGCGCCAAGCTAACTGTTGACATCATTCCGGGGGAGCTTCTCGTTGACATTGCGTCTGTAGAAGGGCCGTTCGCGGCAGGCCACGGAATGATCGTGCCCATGGGACTCAGCGAGAACCTCGATTTGGCAATGCGACGGTGCACGGCCAACGCCCTCGAACTCGTGGTGGCGATATTTGGTATGGACCGCCACCTCGCGTACCTCTACCTCAGCGCAGCTGTCGATTTCTCCGTTTCGCAAGCAGTCGACATCGTGAAAGGTGTGCACGGCGCGGTGAGGGTTTCCGACTTCCCATCCGTTCGCGACACGACCCTCGCCCGTTTCATCCTTAGGGCTGCCAAATGATCTTTGACATTCCGGTTCTGAGTAACACACCCGTCCCAAGTGGGCTCCTTGACGCTTTCTGGGACTACGACGCTGCTCTGATGCAAAACGATGTCGACAAACTTGACGCCGCCTTCCTCGCAAGCGCCTCCACGCTGCGCGGCGACGGCACCATGGTCATTGTGGGGTTCGATGCCACAAGCGACTTTCGAGCTTCGCGCACCGCTGTGCCAACTCGCTTAGTGCGGCGCATACACGTCCGCGTTGAGGAGGATGACCTCGCGCTGATCATCGCCGAAGTGGCATCAACCACAGGAACGCCTGGTCAGCAGACTCAGCTCTGGCGTCGTGTCGACGGCGGGTGGAAGGTTAGCGCCGCTCACGTCACCGCTCCCGCGGCGCCGATCGACCGTACGGTGTGGCGAATTGTTGGATTTCCACTCCTCGCCCCCACTGACTCCGGCACGTTGGACGGTCAAACTGTCGCCGTCAAGGACATGTTCTCGGTCCGGGGCCTCAGCATCGGGGCAGGCATTCCCGAGTTCGCGACGGAGGGTGAGCCACGGGAGACATCTGCCCCAGTCGTGCAAATTCTATTGGCTGCCGGCGCTTCCATTACGGGCGTAGCGCAGACCGACCAGTTCGCGTACGGACTTGCCGGCACCAACTCGCGTTATGGAACTCCAACGAACCCCCGTGACCCGCGCCGCATCCCCGGTGGCTCGACGAGTGGTGCATCAGTCGCCGTATCACGCGGAGAAGTGAGCATCGGGCTCGGTACTGACACGGCCGGGTCGATCCGAGTTCCGGCGTCCTACCAAGGGCTATGGGGCATCCGCACGACCACCGGGCTCGTCAACACCTCGGGAGTTCTTCCACTGGCCCCGACATTTGACGCGATCGGCTGGCTTACCCGCGACGGAGCAATGCTCGAGCGGGTGACCAGCGCGATGCTCGCAGATCGAGACACCACCGAGTACGCGGTTCAGCCCGAACTCGTGATTGTGCACTCGCTCACTGCTCTCGCTGCCGATGCCGTACGTTTCGCCACAGACGCACTTGCTGAACGCCTCGGCGCTGCGGCGATCGAACTCGACGGTGACACAGAATTGTGGTTCGCAGCCTTCCGCACCCTTCAAGCGTTTGAAGCATGGCAGTGCTGCGGAACCTGGATCACGTCACATCCCGGTGTTCTCGGCGCAGAGGTGGCGTCACGGTTTGCCGATGCAAGTCGGGTAACACCCGCGGCGGCCAATACTGCCCGGCACGACGTGGAAGAGGCGCGAGCTGTCATTCGCGCTGCCCTAATCGGACGGATACTCATGATCCCCACGACGGCGGATGTGCCGCCTCTTCTCAGAGCAGATGCCTCCGCGATCGATGCCGATCGCGCCCGCACCCTGCGACTGACATTTCTTGCCTCGATCGCGGGGGTACCCGCGGTGGCTGCACCGCTGCCCGAAGCCGACAGGCTTCTGGCCGGCGTCAGCTTCCTGGGGCAAGAACGCACCGACCTGTCCCTCGTTTCATTTGCACGGCGTCAGTTGGACAACTGATCGCCAACAGCACCGTCATCCCCTGGAGGGAAACATGAACACAGTCTTCGCCCGCACTTCTCAGCGGCGTAACCGGCTCATTGCCGCCGCCGGTGTTGCGGCCGTCGCCATCGCTCTGAGCGCCTGCAGCACAGGTGCCAGTCCTGCCACGACCTCAAGCGCTGACACACCCGTCAAGGTTGTACTCGGCTGGTATGCCGATCCCGAAAGCGGGGGCATGTACGCAGCCGAAGCCGAAGGATATTTCAAGGACTCGAATCTCAAGGTTTCGATCCAGCAGGGTGGCCCCACCGTCTCCGGCACGCAAATCGTCGCGGGCGGGCGGGCGGACATCGGGATCTCAGATGCGACCAGCATCGCGCTTGCCCAACAACAAGGAATACCAATCGTCGCAATTGCGGCCGTCTACCAGACCAACCCTCTCGGGGTCATGGTTCACGCTGACAGCGGTGTGAGTTCATTCGCCGACATGTCGGGTCACACGTTTGTGGTCCAGACCGGGCAAGCTGGCACCGCTTACCTCGAAAAGACCAAGGGGCTCAAGTTCACGACTCAGACATACTCCGGCTCAATCGCGAACTTCATTGCCAACAAGGATCTGGTGCAACAGGGTTGGCCGACCAACGAGGTCTATCAGGCCAAACAGAAAGGCGTCAACACTAAGTTCTTCAGCTATGCATCCGCGGGATTCAACCCCTATAACGACGTTGTGTTCGCGACAAAGGCATTCGTGAAGAAGAACCCCAATGTGGTGAAGAAGTTCCTCGCGGCGTCCATGAAGGGATGGTCCGCCTACATGGGCGACGTCAAAGTCGCAACAACAACGAATGACGTACTCAAGAAGGTCAACACAGAGCAGACCTCTCAGTCCATTTGGTTTGCGTGGGATGCCCAGCGTAAGTACGTCACCGCCGGGGACGGGGCGGCCCAACTCGGAGTCATGACCATGAAGCGGTGGACGACTGTTGTCAGTCAGCTCACCGATCTGGGCATTCTGACGAAGAAGGTCGCTCCCGCCGACCTTTTTGACTCGACGATGCTCCCCAAAGTGGCCGCACCGGCCAGCCTTCCAGCTGCACCCGCTGGCTCGTTCTGAATCGAATAGTCGACTCGATTAGCTGACTCAGGAAGTCGGGCATGAGAACTGTTTACACCGGAGGCGCCGTCATCGGCTCTGCCGACCACGAGATGGACCGCGGCTACGTTGTCGTCGACGATGCAATCATCGTCGAGTGCGCTGCCGGAGCGGCTCCCCAATCAACGCTGGCGGCCGCGGATATTGTGGTCGACACCACTGGCCAAGTTCTCATGCCCGGCTTCATCAACGCACACTGCCATTTGTTCCAGTCGATGCTTCGTGGGCTTTCTACGAACCGCTCCCTCGAGGGTTGGCTGGAACACGACATCTGGCCTGTCATTCCGCTGCTAACTCCGGACGATTTTGAAATGGCCGCTCTCGGCGGTCTCGCCGAGAATCTCAGGAGCGGGGTCACCAGCGTTCTCGAGAACCACTACGTTCAAACGTCGAAGGAGAACGCCCATCGCGTCGCCCGCGCGTTTCAGAAGATCGGCATCCGCGGCCTTATCGCGCGCGGTGGTGTGGACGTGAACCTCATCGGGACGAATCCCGACGAAGCTCGACAGGAGTCCGTAACCGAGTATTTGAATAACACGGGCATCTTCCTCCAAGAGTGGCAGGGAGCCGCCGACGGTCGAATCCGTATCGAGCCGGCAATCCAAACGACCTGGCTCGCGAGCAGCGCACTCGCCAGCGCTGTCAGCGACTTTATGCATAAATACGGCGTTGGCCTTCACGCGCACTGCGCCGAGACACGTGCGAGCGTGGACTTCACCCTGGAGAAATATGGCGTTCGGGAGGTCGAATTCTTCTCTCGCCATGGGCTGCTTGGGCCGACCACTCAATTGGTTCACTCGGTCTGGTTGGACGAGAGTGAGCGCGCGATGCTCGCTGCCACAGACACGGTTGTAGTTAGCTGCCCGGTCTCAAATGCGTACCTCGCCTCCGGACCAGCTCCCGTCTCGGACCTTCTCGCAGACGGCGTGACCGTTGCACTCGGTTCCGATGGACCAGCCAGCAATAATGGCCAGAACATCTTCGAGGTGTTGAAGTGGGTGGTTCTGTCGGACCGCCTTCGGACGTTGGACGCCACGCGGCTCACCGAAGTCGATGCTCTGCGAATGATGTGGGATGGCGGCGCCGGGGCACTCGGCCTTCCCGGGGTCGTTGGCCGGATAGAGCCGGGCTACCGTGCCGATCTTGTCACGCTCGGCGTGACGTGCGCTCCCTACAAAGGCACACCCAACCTTCGTAAAGCGGTTGTATTCGGCGGGTCACCCGGAGATGTGTGCTCAGTCTGGGTGGATGGCGTGCTTGTCGTTAAGAACTCGACCGTACTTACCGTGGATGAACCCGCCGTTGGCCAGCAAATCGAAGTGCGAATGCGCACTCTGGGGCTTCTCGGCACCCCAACACAATTGGAAGGCAGAAATGACCACCACTAGCACTGCAGCCAATCGCCCAGTGGGCAAGGACATCTGCAGTCCACTCATCGAGTTTCATGGCGTATCCAAAACCTTCAGCAATGGCTTCAGGGCGCTCACCCCCTTCAACCTAAGTATCGATAGGGGTGAAATCGTCTCGCTCGTCGGACCATCTGGATGCGGCAAGACGACAGTAATCCGCCTAGCGGCTGGGCTCACTGCAGCGACCGATGGGGAGATCATCCGTCGGACGCAGGAGCTTGCTTACGTGTTCCAGGACCCGACTCTCTTGGCGTGGAGAAACGTGCGCAACAACGTCGCGCTCGTAGCAAAACTGAAAGGGGTTGGCAAGGCCGAACGCAACGCGGCGGCTCTCGCGGCAATCGAAACGGTCGGCCTGAGCCGGTTCGAGCGAGCGCTTCCTCGGCAATTGTCAGGCGGCATGAAGATGCGTGTTTCTCTTGCTCGCGCCATCACCAGCGCTCCAGAGCTCATGATCATGGACGAACCGTTCGCCGCACTCGACGAATTCACGCGCGACAACATGCAGAACGAATTGCTTCGACTGTGGCGTGTCAACCATTTCGGTGCGATGTTCATCACCCATTCGATCCGCGAAGCCGTCTATTTGGGACACCGGATCGTCGTCATGGCCTCACACCCGGGCCGCGTCGCCCGAGTAATCGAATCACCAAACCCGCCAACCCTTGATGATGCGCCACGTGACCTCAAAGCGCTCGACGCCACGGTCAATACCATTTCACAGCTGCTGGCAGGAGAACCAGCATGACCATATCAAAGGACGTCGCCGTCATGGCAGCCACCGCAGCGGAAGCCGAGGTCACGACCGAACTCCCGATTCCTGTTCGCTCGCGTTCCACTCGCCATTTGTGGCGAAAATTCGTGCTCCCCCCCCTTGTGGCGCTGGTGATTGCCCTCATCGCCTGGCAAGCTGCCATCACCCTCCTCAGCCTTCCGCCCTATCTGATGCCAGCGCCGATCGACGTTTATGACGCCCTCATCAGCAGGTTCGCAGACATGCTGCCCGCGGCACTTATTACGATGCAGGAGGCCTACCTCGGGTTCGCACTCGCGGCCATTTCAGGTTTCGTCGCAGCACTCATCATGGCCCGCTGGAATGTCGCCGAACGAGGACTGTACCCCTACCTGGTACTCCTCCAAACGATCCCGATCGTTGCGGTTGCGCCGCTGTTCGTCGTGTGGTTCGGACCGGGCCAGGCAACTAACGTCCTCGTCGCAGCGATGATTGCCGTGTTCCCGGTTGCCGCCAACACTCTGCAGGGACTCAAATCGACCGATCGCAATCTCGTGCAGCTCTATCGGATGGCCGGAGCACCACCGCGCGTCCAGTTGTTTTCCCTTCGAGTTCCATCCGCGCTTCCGCAGATCCTGACCGGCCTGCGAATCGCGAGCGGATCGAGCGTAATCGGTGCCATCGTCGGCGAATTCGTTGCCGGAGTCGGTGGCGGAAAGGGCGGGCTGGGCTACGTCATCACACTCGACGCTAACCAGCTTCGCACTCCAGAACTCTTCGTCGCAGTCCTCTTGGCAAGTGTGGTCTCGCTCATCCTGTTCGGCGCGGTCGCTCTTGTTGAGAGTCAGTTGCTGAAGCGATGGCACGAGTCGGCGCTTCCCACCGAAGAGTAGACGCTCGCCCCCCGAACCGAAAGTTAAAATGACTCACCTTCTGGCCCACCTGTCCACGGCTGATGTCGCCGCAATTGACACCTCAAACGCGGTGATCGTGCAACCCATCGGCGCCATCGAACAGCACGGTGCGCACCTGCCGATCATTACCGATGCGCTGACTGCCGAGCGAATCTCAGACCTTGCCATTCGGTCACTTCCCGCCGGCAGCAACGTGTGGCAACTACCCACGATCTCCTATGGAAAGTCAACGGAGCACCTCGGTCGCGCAGGAACGATCGCCATGTCCGCCAGCACTCTCATGGCAGTCTGCATGGACCTTGGCGCTTCGCTAGCGGCTTCCAGATTCCGGAAGCTCGTGTTCGTGAACGGCCACGGTGGCCAGCCGAGTTTACTGGACGTTGTAGCGCGAGATATACGAGTCCAGTCCGGTTTGGAGGTCTTTCCCCTGATGCCCTCCAGATTCGGTCTACCCACGGGCGTTATCGAGTCCGATCCGCTCTATGGCATACATGCCGGGCAGATTGAAACGTCGATCGTCTGGTCGCTGGCGCCGGAACTCGTCCAAATGGACCACGCCGTCAAAGATGGCGACATTGTTGGCGAAATGTATCGCAACCTCAAACATCTGACACTTGAAGGTACAGTTCCGACTGCATGGATTACCGATGACCTTTCGCGCTCCGGGGTACTCGGCGACCCGACGGCAGCAAGCCGCGAACTTGGAGACCGCATCGTCGAACACCAGACGAAGATGCTGGCCGAGGCTCTTATTGAGATCCGCGATTTCTCTTTCCCGTCGCTTCCGACGGCCGCTGCAACACGAGCCAGCGCCACACAAGGCTTGGCGTGAGCATCCGACGTGCCTGGGGGCTGTCGCCGACCCACGTTGATCTGCAGGGGCCAGCCAGTGCCAGACGGGCGCCAATTCTGGTCGAGCTCGACGCTCTCCCTCAGAGACTAAGTGTCGATCTGTCCCGAGCGGCGATCGTCGTTGTCGATATGCAGAACGACTTCTGCACCACGGGTGGATGGCTCGACACGATCGGTGTGGACGTGAGTGCAGCAACCGCCGCCATTGAACCGCTTGTTCGTATCCTCCCGCCTCTTCGATCTTTAGGAGTGCCCGTCATCTGGCTCAACTGGGGAAATCGTCCTGACCTCGCAAACCTTCCGCCCGGCGTCACGCACGTCTATGACCCCGACGGGACCGGCGGCGGCATCGGCGATCGAGCCGGACGCAGCGAGGCCGTAATGACGAGAGACAGCTGGGGCGCGTCGATCGTGAACGGACTTGAGCCCGCACTCTCGGACATACACGTTGACAAGTTCCGCATGAGTGGCTTCTTCGATACACCTCTTGACAGCATTCTTCGGCAACTCCAGGTCGACACGGTGCTGTTCGCCGGCGTCAACGCCGATCAGTGCGTGCTAGCTACGTTGACGGATGCCGCGTGTCTCGGCTACGACGTCATCATGATCGAGGGCGCAAGCGCCACCACGTCACCTGCATTCTGCCTCGACGCCACCCTCTACAACGTACGACAGTGCTATGGATTCACCACAACCACAGACCACCTGGTCGGCGCCGTTATCGCACCGACCGCTCTCTGAAAAAAGGACGCTGATCATGACCGCCCCACCCATCCTGAAGCACATCGACGACCTCACGACATACCGAATCGCGCCCGGCGACACGGTGAAACTGACCCACCTCACCGGCCCTTCCGAGGGATCGGCAACCAGCGTATTTTTCGAGATCTGGGAACCGAACGGCGTGCAGCCAGACAATTCCCACCCGGACTCCGTTGAAATCTTCATCATCCTTAACGGCGCGGGAAAGGCTGTCAGCGACGAACACTCCGTCGACTTGAAGGCAGGCGACGTCCTTGTACTGCCGAGCGGATCCGTACATCACATCCAGAACACGTCCGCCACCGAACGTCTGTACGCGGTGACGATAATGGCCAATGATCTCGGGGCGATGAAGCACGGTTTTGAACATCTCGTTACCAGTGGAAAGCCGGAAGTGTTCGGCGCGCAAGACAAGGGAGCAATCTTCACCGGGCTCGCCGCGTTGGCTACCGACTAGCTGACACAGGAAGCGGACGATGGACACTTCGTTCCTGCAGAACTCAGCAACGTCGCTCCTCCATCAACTCACCCAACAAACGCTCACAGCGGTGGAGTTGATCGAGTCGGTCCACGAGCGCATCGCTGAACGCGACGGGGAATTGGGGGCGATGAGCGCCTGGGACCCTGTTGCCTCGCTTACAGCTGCGCGGCGGATTGACGCGGCGCGGGCGAACGGAAGTGCGATCGGGCCTCTCGCGGGGCTGCCCGTCAGTGTCAAGGACTCCATCGATTCGATTGGACTACGCACAGCTCACGGCCGGTTGAGTGATTCGCACGTTGCGACGCGGGATGCCCCAGTTGTCCGAAGGCTGAGGGAAGCTGGCGGCATCATCGTGGGCAAGACCAACGCACCGGTCTATCTTGCCGATTACCAAGCAATCACTGAGTTCGCCACCACTCGCAACCCGTGGGATCTCGGCCGCACGCCGGGCGGGTCATCCTCCGGTGCGGCCGCCGCGGTCGCCGCAGGAATATCGGCAGTTGATTTCGGCAGTGACCTCTCCGGATCACTCCGCGTGCCAGCCGCCTGGTGCGGCCTGTTCGGGCACAGACCGAGCAATGGAATCGTTTCAAAGATCGGGCAGATGCCCTGGCCAACTTCCGGACTGCTCGAACCGCTCGTCTCTGCCGTTGGACCCATGACTCGATCCGCGAAGGACGCTCGGCTGTTCTTCGACCACATGATCGGGGTTGAGGGCCCAGAGGCAGTCGGCTGGAACGTGGAATTACCACCAGCTCGCGTGGTCGGCATTCACGGTATTCGGATCGGCCTTTGGCTAGAAAACGACGCGGCCGACGTTGACGCAGAAACCCGGGCGGCGTTGCAAGCGTTCGCCGATCGCGCTTCAGACGCGGGCGCGCTCATCAGTGAGCTGAAAACTCCTCCGGGCACGGGCATCGAAGGAGAGCGTCTCTTCCAGCATCTGCACGCCTCGGAAATTGTGCACGGCTTTGAGCCAGCACTTTGGGAAGAACACCTGCGGAACGCGGGTATGAACGCGGGCAAGCGAGGTGATTTCTCGCGCCTCGTGACCCAGTCCTACCGCGCAGGCATCGAAGCGCTCGAGGCCCAGGCGCTTGCGACGCAAGAATGGGCATCCGAAGTCTTCTCGACACTCGACATTGTGTTGTGTCCCGCAGCTCCAACTTCCGCGCCTCTTCTCAGCGACGTACCGGCCGAAGATCGCACCATTCCCTTCGACGATGGAGTGATAGCGGCGGAGCAGACATGGCGGTGGAGCAGACAGGCCAGCCTCCCCAAGCTGCCCAGCACCGTGATCCCATTGGGGGCAGGCGCAAAGAGCGGCCTGCCAATCGGCGCCCAGCTTCTCGCCCCCTACCTTGAGGACTACACGTCACTGCAATTCGCGGCCGATGCTGAGGAAGCTGGACTGGTCAGTTATGTTCCGCCACCATCATGGTGGTAGGCGCATCCTGGAGCCTGACCGGTGCTATTGAGGAGTCGATTTACTTTGACAAGGGACCATTTCCTGACTGCTCTTCGGACCCGGCCGGGTAACCAGGCCATGGGACGTGTCAGATCCGTGAATGCCTGGATGATCCCTGGGGTGGGCACCTTCGACGGCATCGTTCAATGGCTTTCCAAAGATGCGCCATGAAGATCTTATCAAAGGATCCTTTGATGAGACTTCCTGATCGGGTTTGGAGATGGCGAGGGATCCGGCTGATCAAGCTGTACTGGCAGATTGGCAATGAGGTTATAGCGCAGCGAGCCGTTCGAGGCTGGGGGAGCGCGGGCGTCGGCCAGCTGGCAGCCGATTTACATGCCGAGTTTCCGCGAATAACTGGCCTCTCGAGAAGCAATCTTTTTCGTAAGCGCGCGTTCGCTGCTGGGTGGTCGGGCGAGAACGCTATTGTCCAACGGCCTGTTGGACAATTGCCGTGGCGTCATATCACCGTCCCGCTCGACAATCTGACAATCCGCGCACCGGTGATTGGGACGCGGCAGCGGCGGCGGCGCAGGGGTTGGTCGCGGAACGTGTTGATGAACCAGATCATGAACCAAACCAGTAACGTGGCGGGGCTGGTCCTACTAACTTCGCTCGGCAGCTGTCGGCACCCGATTCGGAGCTTGCGCAGCAGATCGCGAAAAACCGGTACGCCCTTGGCCGTGAGTCGGCCGACGATCTGTTTCAAGTCACCGAGGTTACGACGCCCGACGGCCCATCGAGTGGACCAGCACGGCGTCGCAATCTCGGAAGAAGTCGACCAGATTCCCGAGCTCTGGTCGGTTCTTCTGATAGTTCCCGATGCCAGGTCGGTGTAGATCTTGTCGACCGGGATCCCGTCGAGCTGTCGGACGATTGTTTGGTCGAGGGCGCTGACGCGCACGTAACCGACAAGTTGCCATGTCGCCCCTCAACACGAAGAGGTCAATCAGATGGGGAGAACGAGGCGCGACGGATGTGCTGACACGGCGCTTGCAAGAACGAGAGACGCTGCGCCTATTGGACCAGCATCCTCACCGAGAGCGGTTCCGCGGACAGTCACCCCGTGAACGCTGCCGAAGATGTGGAGCTTGTCTATGATCGGCGGTACGACCTGCATAAATGTTGGCGAGAATGATCGCCAATTTGGTCCGCCGAAAATTATCGTGTCCAGGTCGAGCATATTCGTCAGATTTGCTGCGGCCCGGGCGAAACTTTGCGCGGCGCTGTCCACAATCGCTTTAGCCGCGGCGAGGCCTTCGTCTGCTTTCCGACAGAGTTCGGCGATCGCTGTCTCCACTTCGACTGGGCTGTCGATATTGAGGGCTCCGAGAACTCCCGCATTTTGACCGCGTTCTACAAGGACTGATGGCATGACCGTCACCGCCAGGCAGCCGCGACCACCGCAATAGCAGAGGGGGCCGTCAGGGTCGCCGCTCAAGTGCCCGAAGTTGCCCAGGTTGCCCGATGCGCCGTGCATCACTTCGCCATCTAGCACGATGCCTGCGCCTGCGCCTGCGCCGAGATAGATGAACGCAAAGTTTTTAGAGGTGAGGTTATCGACCCAGAGCTCACCGGTCGCGGCGGCGACCGTGTCTTTCTCCAATATGACTTGCATACCGAGGCGTTCCTCTAATTGTTCGCGAAGTCGCACCCTGGTCCACCCGCGGAGATTTGGCGGCCCGATCACGGTGCCCTCGTCCATGCCGAGCGGGCCAGGGGAAGCGACGCCCAGGCCACTCAATCTCCTCCGCGACCAATCATGTCGGTCAACAAGCGTCCGCACGTGCGACACGATTGCGTCTATGAGTTCGGCGGGGTTGTCGGTTGTGGGGTTCACGAGCGATTCTCGGTCCATAACTTGGCCGGAGAGATCGACGAGCGCGACGACAGTACGCGCGGGGTCAATGTGAAGGCCGATAGCACACCGGCTGCTCGGATTGATCTGATAAACGCTACGCAGCTTTCCCAGCGCACCGGTGACTCGACCTGACTCCTGAATAAGGCCTTGCTCGACGAGTCTTCGGCAAATGTTTGACACCGTTTGACTGGAAAGTCCTGTCTGATCGGCGAGCTCAACGCGACTGAGTTTGGAGTGCCTACGGATGGAGTCAACGACGAGAACCTGGTTGTAGTCGGCGACGAGAGGCAAATTGGAGCCGCGTTGCATCATTGCTTTGTTCCGCCTCTGGGTTGCCCAACCTGACCCCAAATATTACCTGGTTTTCGGAGCGAATCGTAGACAAATCAATTTGATTGCATTACTGTAAGTTCTCAATCGCCTGCGTGAAAACGCAGTAATTATCTTCAACGGAGAAGAACGCATGAGGAGAAACCGCGCCGCAGTAGCTGTGGCCTGTGCAGCAGCTTTCGTGGTCGGATTGACCGCATGCTCCACTGGCGGAAGTGTGGGCTCTAATTCTTCGGGAACCGTCCATCTCGTATTTCAGCAATTCGACCCGGCTGCCGAAGTTACTGGCCTGCAGTCCACAGTAAGCAAGTGGAATAAGTTGCACCCGGATATCCAGGTCGATATGCAAACGTTGAGTCCGTCTAATCCGCAGCAACTCGCCCGCGAGGCCAATTCGGGATCCGGGCCGGATGTCGTACAGGTGCCGTATGCGAATGTCGCGTTCCTCGCCCAGCCGAAGATTCTTCTGCCTCTCAACAGCTTGATGAAGAAATACCCCTTGGCGCATGGGACGGGTGATCTACTCGCCAAGGACATGGTCACGTTCGACGGCAAAATGTGGGCTGTCCCGTGGACGGCAGACACCATGGCGCTTGTATACCGGCCATCCGCACTGACCGCGGCCGGAATTTCTTCCCCGCCCGCCACTTGGGGTGAACTGGCCAGCGATGCGACCGCGATCAGTAAGCAGTCCGGGGGTAAGACTGCAGGCTTTTGTTTCGGAGCTTCCGGCTCGGCAACGGCCGCCCAATGGTTCGCGATCAACTATTACATGTGGAACCACGGACATGGCTTCGTAAAGAAGGACTCGGCGGGCTCCTGGGTGACCGACATCACCCAATCGCAACTGACGTCCACGATCGACTACTTCAATGGCTTGTTCGTTTCGGGAGCAACTCCGCAATCGTTCCAGTCGGTCAACGACTACACAGACCCGTCGATCGCTAATGGCCTTGCCAATGGTTCCTGTGCGATGACGTATGCGCCGCCGCAGACGTTCCAGACGCTGGTGAAGACTGCAGGGGATAAAGTCACCACGGCCCCGATGCCAGGAGGGCTCAAGGACGGCTCCACCCATCTGGGCGGACGCGGCCTAGCCATCAACAGGAACGCGAAGCATCCGCAGCAAGCGTGGGAGTTCATCCAATACCTCATGAGTCCTGCGACATTTAAGACTTATGAGCAATATCCCGCGTCGAAATCCACGCTGAAAAGCCTCACTGTTCCAAAGAATCAGGACGGGTTCGTACAGCAACTTCCACACTCGGTGTCATTCGGGCGTTACATCGGATCGAATATGCCGGTTGTGTCAATGCAACAACTAGTCAACCAGCAGTTCTCCGCAGTTTACTCGGGCCAGTCGAGTAGTTCGCGGGCTGCAACGGCGATTCTTTCAGGCTTGAAGGCCGGAATAGGAGGCTAATCCGAAATGGCAAATTCTCAGTCGACGAGGCACGAGCCCTTGCTCCTAATTGGGCCGGCGCTCATTGTGATTGCGCTCTTGTTCGCCTTTCCTGCGGTCTACAACATCATTTTGTCCTTTCAGAAGCTCAGCCCATACCAGTCACCGGGAGAGGCGATCTGGGTGGGGTTATCGAACTTCACCGCGTTGTTCACCAACAACCAGACAGCGGAGGCCGCTTGGAACAGTGCGTTTTGGTTGACCACGCTCACCGTGGTCATTCGACTCGTTCTCGGTATGGCGATCGCGCTCTTACTCCAAAGTGATGTCCTCGCACGATGGAAACTCCGTGGCGTCTGTCGCACGGCAGTCCTCCTACCGTGGATGGTGCCGCCGGTGGTCGCCGTAGCCAGTTGGAAGTGGATACTGGACGGAAACACCGGGGTTCTCAACCAGGTACTCGTCGGACTTGGTGTGATCCCGCGAGGTATTCCATTCCTTGCAGATACGTCAACAGTCTGGTGGTCGATTATCGCCATCGTCGTATGGCGCGAACTCCCTTTCGTCGTCATCGTACTTATGGCAGGGCTGCAGTCGATACCCAAGGACCAGTACGAGGCGGCTTCGTTGGATCATGCGGGAGCATGGAAGTCGTTTCTTCATGTCACGGTTCCAAACCTTCGCCCGGTGATCACAGTGATTGTGATCGTGACCGTAATCCAAACGTTCAATAACTTTGTTTATGTCTGGTTGGCCACCGGCGGCGGGCCAGGCACATATACCCAAGTGCTGGCGACGCGGTTGTATTCGGCTGCGTTCATCAACAACAGCCTTGGCCAAGGGGCCGCAATCGGGATCATGATGTCCGTTGTCGTGGCAATCTTCGCGATTATATATTTTCGACTGGCCGACCGCGAGAATGGAGCGAGAGCGTGACCGTCGTAACTTCTCCACACCACACAACGGACCTTGGCGGAGTTAAATCCGCTGTACGTCGCAGCCCGAACCGGCGGCGACTCCGCGATTTACTGATCATCATCCCGACGTTCGTACTGCTCGCAGTAACTATTTTCCCCGTTGTCTGGATGATATTTACCTCACTTCGCCCTGCAGATGCTCTTGCCGGGGCTGTCCCGTGGAACCAGTTCTTCTCCGGTCTCGGATTCGCCTCCTACGAGCGATTGTTTAATGGAACATCGTTTGCGCGGTACATCCTCAACAGTCTGATGATCTCATGTATCAGCACTCTCTTCACCGTCATTCTCGCGAACATCGCTGCTTTTGGACTTTCTCGTTTTCGTTTCCGATTTCGTAGGGCGATGATTTTCCTAATCATTAGCACTCAATTGCTTCCGTTCGTGGTCCTAGTCACGCCGGTTTATACACTATTTTCCGCGATTGGACTCGTCAATTCCTATGCGGGAATAATCATCGTCTACACGGCGATGACGCTTCCGCTGGCGGTCTTTCTGATGCTTGGCTACTTCGACACCATTCCTACAGTTCTTGACGAGGCAGCCCGAATGGACGGATGCTCCACGCTCGGAGTCATCTTCAGGATCATCATGCCGGTGTCGTTGCCGGGAATTGTCACCGTTACAGTGACCGCGTTCATCGCAACCTGGGAGGAGTTCTTGTTCGCTAGCGTGCTCCTCACCAGCGAACAGCTGAAAACTGTACAGGTCGGTCTGGCTGGGTTCTTTGGGGAATACTCCGCAGATTGGGGTGTGATCATGGCGGCTGCCACAGTCGCGGCAGTCCCAACGATCGTGCTGTTCTCGGTCGTCCAGAAAAGATTAGTAGCGGGAATGGCCGCGGGGAGCGTTAAGGAATGAATGTAGACAAGCCGAGTGGTCCAAACGTCGTCGTCATTTACGCTGATGACCTCGGATGGGGGGACCTCGGGTGCTTTGGAGCAGAGGATCTTCAGACCCCTCACCTCGATGCGCTCAGCGCATCCGGGGCCCGACTGCCCAACTGGTACTCGAACTCCCCGGTTTGTTCACCATCTCGAGCATCTCTGCTCACCGGGAAATACCCCGCACATGCCGGAGTTGAGGCGATTTTGGGCGGGTCACGTCACACCGTCGGTCTCCCAGATCAGCCGACATTGGCAAGCGAACTGCGCGATCGCGGATGGTCGACAGCGATCTTCGGAAAATGGCACCTCGGTGTCGAATCGTCCTACACACCTCTCGACCGCGGCTTTGACACTCACTTCGGCTTCCTTGCCGGATGCGTAGATTATTACTCGCACATCTATTACTGGGGCGACGAGAACCCGCTGCACGATCTCTGGGAAGACGAGAACGAGATCTGGCTTAACGGCGAGTACCTCACAAGCGTCATCGCCCGACGCGCGTCGGAGTACATCGAACAACATGCCGACGGGCCTTTTTTCTTGTACGTTCCGTTCAATGCACCGCACTACCCGCTTCACGCTCCCGAAGAGTACGTGGCGCGTTTTGCACACCTCCCAGAGGATCGTCGGATCATGGCCGCCATGATCGCCGCTATGGACGACGGCGTAGGGGAAATCATCGGCACACTGGACCGGCTCGGACTACGGCAAGACACGATCATTTTTATGTCTTCCGACAACGGGCCATCGATTGAGGAACGAAATTGGTTGAATGGGGAGGAAGTCTCCTACAACGGCGGATCGACGGGCGGGCTCCGTGGACATAAAGGCTCTCTGTTTGAAGGTGGGGTCCGAGTTCCAGCAATGATCTCCTGGCCCTCAACGATTCCCTCTGGACAAGACGCGACGGTCGTCGGAGCAATGATGGACCTCCTCCCGACGATCCTGCACGCCGTGGATGGCGACGAAACCCAAATTCCCGTCGAATCGGACGGGATATCGCTTTTGCCGGCAATTGTTAGTGAGGCCGACGTCCCGCAGCGGCCGATTTTTTGGTCCTACGAGGGCCAGTCCGCGGTACGGAGCGGGCGGTGGAAGGTTGTTATCGACGTGACCGAGAGCATGACGGCGCCCGTGGCTGTGCGGGAAGGTATCTTCGATCTCGAAGTTGACCCCCACGAGAGTCGCAACCTTCGAGACGAGAAATCTGCGCAATTCGCCGAAGGTCGAATAGCTATAGCCGGCTGGTTGAATGCCATGCGCCCATAGGAGAGAGCTAGACCCTCTCCTGACGGGCACATTGCGATAACCCCAAGTGTTCGGAGCGGCTACACCATGGGTTGCTTCAGGTGCCACAACTATCACTAACGAATTTTGAGAAAGTAGGGGCCACTATTCATAACGATGCTCAGATAGTTCAGGACCGTGTCGAACGACTCGTTCACGATAGCGTCAATCCCCACGTGTATGGCCTTGCCCCCGGTTGGTGGACACGGGGTTAAGCGGCGAGGTGAAGATCCGCGGTCTGGGTTGAGTATTGCAGTTCGAACTCGACTGGGCTGACGTGCCCGATCGCGGAGTGGCGCCGGCGGCGGTTGTAACGCTCCTCGATCCACGCCCCGACCTCCCGGGCGGTACGTGCTTTCGTCGGCCACACACGCCGGTAGTAGAACTCCGTTTTCAATGTTGCGAAGAAGCTCTCAGCCATCGCGTTATCCCAACAAATGCCGGTGTATCCCATCGATCGGGTGATGCCATGAGCGGCCGCGAACGCGGTGATTTGAGCGGACGCATATTGCGTTCCGCGGTCGCTGTGGAAGATCACTTGGGTCAGCGATGGCCCAGCCGATAACTCGGCGGCTGTGCGAGTCGATGACGGTGGCAAGGTAAATCCATCCTTCCCACGTTCTCAAATAGGTGATGTCCCCAACCCAAACCTGGTTCAATGCACCGGTGTCCCACTCCCGTTTCACCGCATCGACCGGGTAGGCGTCCGCGTGGTCGATGATCGTGGTGGTCTTCCATCTCTTCGGACAAATGTCGACCAAGCCCAGGCGTCGCATGGTGGTGGCAACGGTTTTGCGGGAGATGATCTCCCCGTCGCTGCGGAGGTCGGCGAGGATCCGCGGGGATCCGTAGACCTCGTCCGAGTCGCCGTGGAACCACATCACTTTTTGCTCGATCGTCTCCCGACGCAGCGTGCGCTTCGAGGGCTTCCGCAACAGCCAGGCGTAGTAGCCGTAAACGGGATACCCGAAGCAATCGAGCCGTCCGGGAGATGCTGAAACTGGTCTTCTCCGCCAGCATCAAGACGAACGCTTCCCGTTCGTATCCGAGGCTTCCTGGGCGAAGAAGATGGACGCTTTTTTTAGAAACGCCCGATCCAACTTCAGATCCGCAACTTCTTTACGCAGACGCAACAATTCGGCCCGCTCGGACTCGGTCACTGTCGTCCCACCTGGGTCTTGCCGGGCTTTGAACGCGGCCACCCACCGTCCCAGCGAAGCCTCGTTGATGCCCAGCTCCCGGGCGACCGTTGCGACCGCCCGGCCGGTGTTGATGACGAGCTTTACGGCCTCGTCTTTGTACTCAGGAGTGAACTCCCGACGTGTCCTTGCCATGATGAACATTCTCTCTTGTGAGGTGTCCACCCAACGGGGTCAAGGCCATTCAATGGGCTGCAGGGTTTGGGAAGATCATCGCGTTCGGCATCGAAGAAACAGGCTCTTATGGCGCAGGACTGACCTCATTCGTTAGCCGCCACGGGCATAAAGTGATCGAGGTTCCCGCCCCGACCGCCAACTGCGCAGACTCAACGGCAAGTTCGACACGCCGTCGCGGAGAACGCAGCCAGGGCCGTGCTAGCCGGGTTCGCCACGTCAATCCCCAAGACCGCCGACGGGGCCGTGGAGATGATCCGGCAACTGAAAGACGCCCATGACACCGCGGCCAAAGATCGCTCTGCAGCGATGATCACCCTCAAAGCGATGATCGTGCAAGCACCGGAACAACTCCGCACTGAGACTGCCAAGAAGACGCAGCGAATGCTCGCCCGCCACTGCGCAGCGTTGCGCCCGCGCGCGCTGGAAACCCCGGACGATTCGATCCGTCACACGCTGCGTTCGATCGCGAAAAAATGGGAAGCGGGACATGAATTTCCGAATCGTCAGGAAGCCTCGGGCCAAACAATACCCACTTTACCGGTGACCCCAGAGTCGGCCAATGCATAGGCGTCAGCGGCCTGATCGATCGAGAAATTCTGGGTCACGACGACCGACGGGTGGAGTTTCCAATGATCCAGCCTGTCGAGCAGCTCCGCCATCCGGATAGTAGACGAGACCCATGAGCCGAAGATCGTCAACTGCTGGTGGATAATATTGGCGCTGACGTCCACACTGAGCTGACCGCCTTCGCCCACAAGGGCGACTCGACCCCAGCGTCGCGTGTTCTGGATGGCCGACAATTGCCCCGCTCCCGCCCCGGAACAGTCGACCGCGGCATCCGCTCCGACAGGGAGGAGCGTCTCGAGGTCGGAACCATCGGACACGTCGCTGACGGCGCCGAGCTGAATTGCCAGAGCGCGGCGCTCACTGCTCGGATCCACTCCCACGATGGAGGTGGCGCCCATTTCTCGAGCCAGCAGTCCGACCGCGAGACCAACCGGACCCAGCCCGACCACAAGCACACGATCTCGTCCTGAGATGTTCAGTCGACACAATGCTTCGTATGCGGTGCCGAAACCGCAGGCGACACACGCCCCGTCGAGGAAGGTCAGGCTAGCTGGTAGGTGCAGCAAGTCACGCGCTTCGGTCAGAAGGAAATCGGCGTGGCCCCCATCACGTTGCCAGCCATATGCTGCCCGGCGCGGCGAGGTGCAACTGATTTGGTAGCCGCGACGACAGTCGTCACACTGCCCGCACCCGCTGATGTGATAAACGACGACCCGGTCGCCAGGAGCGAAGCCCTCGACGCCCGAACCGATCTCGGCAACTTCTCCACACGGTTCATGCCCAGCGACGACGTTCTGGTAGCCCTCCGGTCCTTCACCGAGGTGCTCCCTGTAGATAGCGCGCAGATCGCTACCGCAGATCGTCGATGCTCGCATCCTCACAAGGATCTGACCAGGACCCGGACGCGGGGTATCGATTTCGTGGATGGCGACAGTTCGGTTGCCTGGAAGATATGCGGCTTTCATAGTGCGGTTTCCTTACCGTTCTGAGCGAGGAGTGCGGCGAGTGTTGACCGAGCTCCCTGTGTGGAGCGCATCCAGGGCATCCGTGAAGTCTTTTGCGAAGCGCGCTTCGGCGGCGAGGTCGCCGAAGGGGGTCTCGTCCCGCAAGAACGCGAGTGGATCCTCCGTCTGCCGGACTGCGCGGGCCATCCAAAGAATCAGCCGCGATAACTACTAGGTAAACCCGTGAATCGGGGGGACGGTAGTCACGCACCGTCGAATACGACAGCTCTGTGGGGCACTCGCCTGTTCGTAGTGATTGGGTACCAATCACGAGAAGATCAGCCGGAGCGTTGCGGCATGCGGGCGCAAGGCAAAGCTGGGCCAAACATCAGGGCCGCAGGCTCGCGATCCAAGGCCATGTTGCGCGACGTCGATATGGAGCCAGGTGCGGTTGGGCGCCGATAGTTCGAACGGATGCTTGGCGAGCGCAACCTCGGTGGGTGAGTGGCGGCGCACTGTGAACCCGGGTAGTCGGCCCTGAGAATCGGCGATTGTTGCTGCATTGAGCCTCCCGGCCTCTCCGCTCAGTTCGAGTTGGCGCAGGCCCGGGCGGTGGCCGCTTTCTTGTGGCATCGCGTAGTCCGTTACGAGTTCATCGATTGGTGCTTTCCACTGTCCCAGTCGTGCGGCGCGCATGCTGTCTGGATAAGCTTCGCCAGGTCCCATTCCGAACCAAGATGCTTCCACCAGGCCGGAAGGTAAGCCGAACACAAGGCCCATCCGCGGCCAGACCATGTCCCATCCCGCCGACGGTTGGATGTCTGCAGTGAGCAGCACCCCGTTCTCAGCTTGCTGCCACCGAGTTTCGACGACGACTGATTCGCGCCTACCCGCTGCACTCCATCGTCGCAATTCACGGACTCCGACCGCGCCGACCTCACGATTGAGTAGTCGACTCGTCAGACGGTTGAGGCCCGCCCGCCGCCATGTGTCTGCCACCGCGCTCTCGGAAACTCCAACGGGTTGCGTCCAAGGGTCGACATTCGCGTAACCGCCAGCCGAAGTGCCCTCGTCGTTGTCGGTGGGTGCCCGAAACAGGCACAGAAAGGGCCCTTCCACTGGCATATCTGCAATTCTTGCCAACTCACCGTCCTCAAAACGGGCGGGACCAAGCGACAGCGATTGACCTACACTGCTGCCGACACCTTGCCATACTGGATGACGAGGCCTCACCGGCGCGCCGAGTGGGATCTGGCCCCGAGAGACAACATGGCCAGCAACCGCCCAAGCCGTTTTCTGACGCATTCGTGCCTCTATGTCGAGGACTCGCTCAGTATGGGGAACTGAGTTATCTGGAGCTTGCGGGATCGCCAGAAGAACCGAATCGCCTGCTGCTATTGGGGGCACCGAGAATACACCGGTAGCTCCCTCATTGCCGTCCTCTAAGACACGCCAAATGAATTCGACATCGTCGGAAGACAGATCGTGGCGGCGGTTTGTTATTCGCACCGAGCTGCTGTAACTTTCGATCCGGAATGGTGCTGCTACGGCAGCAAACTCGTGAAGCCCAGGTGTGGCCACGTCATTTGACAGCACCATGCCGTCCATAACGAAGTTGCTATCGTGGATCACCTCGCCGAAATCACCACCATAAGCAAAGTATTCGTGCCCGTCGCTTGTGACGGCACTAATTCCATGATCACGCCATTCCCAAACGAACCCACCATGAACGCGCGGGAATCGATCGGTGATCTCCTCGTATTGATCGAGCGCGCCTGGGCCATTCCCCATAGCGTGTGCGTACTCGCACTGAAGGAAAGGCTTCGTACGCTGGCGGTACGACTCCGCACTAGAACAGCCCAAAAGTAGCGACGCGGCATCGCTGCCGATCGACACTACCTCAGGAATGGTTGCGTACATCCGGGAATAGATGTCGGTGTACGCCCCTGCGTAGTCCCCTTCATAGTGGAGGGGACGGTCGGGATCACGGTCGTGGACCCAAGCAGCCATCGCCGCGAGGTTGGCGCCCGTCCCCGACTCGTTACCAAGCGACCAGATGACGACACTGGGATGGTTCTTATCCCGTTCGACAGTCCGTCGTATCCGATCCAGATATGCATCGCGCCATTCAGGGTCGTCGCTCGGGTTTCCCGCCCAGGCCGAATGTCCGGGGGCCGCGTGAGCGCCGTCCCTGTCAACGAGGCGCGAGAGTCGGTCAAATTCCTGGCGTCGCTCACCCCCTGGAACTCCAGCTGGCTCGAACCCATGGGTCTCAAGGTCGCACTCAAGCATGACCCAGAACCCCAATTCGTCAGCAAGGTCAAGTAACCGTGGGTGAGGCGGATAGTGGCTCGTGCGGATGGCGTTGACGTTGAATCTCTTCATTCGCGCTAAATCGGCACGCGCATGCTCCTCATTAAATACGCGGCCGCGGTCAGGGTGCGCTTCGTGGCGATTCATTCCGTGAATGACGAGACGCTGGCCATTCACCAGGAGCTGGTCCCCGCGAATTTCCACAGTCCGAAAGCCAAGGCGCATGCTGACGATTTCGCCGCGAGATGCGACGCGCGCGTTGTACAACCGTGGGGATTCAGCTGACCAGGGTGCAATGTCGCCGATAGCCAGTGGAAGAACGTCCTCAGGTGATCTCCAGAGTACGTCAATATCGATTTCCTCGATGGACAGTCTGACTGGGAAAGCACTGTCCGGTGCTCGTAGCTCCGGGTCGATGACACCCTGCCCATCGCGCCAACTAGTCCGTAACCAAACGTCGTCGATGCCGTCGTCAGATAACTTAAGGAGAGTCACGTCCCGAAATATCCCCGGTAGCCACCATTGGTCTTGGTCTTCCAGATAGCTCGCGTCTGACCATTGATGCACACGTACGGCGAGCACATTCCGCCCGGGCCGGGCGAGCTTGGTGACGTCGAATTCGTGAGCAAGCCTGCTTCCTTTTCCTATCCCGACGGGCGTGCCGTTCCACCACACTCGATATGCCGACTCGACGCCATCAAAGCGAATGATCAGCCGTCCGCCGCTGATCACGCTGTCCTCAAGCTCGACTTCGCGGCGGTACTCGCCTGTGGGATTGTCGTCAGGGACCGCAGGTGGGTCGATGGGAAAGGGAAACTGCACGTTAGTGTAGATCGGCCTGCCGAACCTCGCTTCATTATCTAGTACCCATGACGACGGGACTGCGATACGTTCCCAGGTCGAATCGTCCAGGTCAAGGCTGGCGAATGCGTGTGGCCCGGCAGAGCCGATAGCGTCGTGAGGCAATAAGCGAAATGCCCACTGGCCCGAAAGATCTAAATGGGCGGAAGTGGAATGCAACCAG
Source organism: Glaciihabitans sp. UYNi722 (assembly GCF_040549465.1). Classification (NCBI taxonomy): domain Bacteria; kingdom Bacillati; phylum Actinomycetota; class Actinomycetes; order Micrococcales; family Microbacteriaceae; genus Glaciihabitans; species Glaciihabitans sp. UYNi722. Next base: position 34,964 of record NZ_JBEPTL010000025.1, read on the forward strand.
GATCGTGCCGGCTCGGCACCATAACCGGGTCGCCGATCGCTCAGATACTCGGGCCGCACACCCCCACTCATGAGTCCTCCAGAGCAGAGCCCGGCCCGAAGGTCTCAAGTGCAGTGAGGATGTAGTCATCGAGGATGGCATCGTCGTGTGCGAGTGCGAACCTCCACAGGCGTGCGTAAAGGTCACGCACGCGCGGTAGGACATCCTCCGGCACCCGAGAGGCTGGCGCTACTCCCGTTCGGCGAGCGGAGTCGCGTTTTCCAAGCAGGTTAACTTGCTCATCTGGATCAACATCTAAGTTGTATAACTCGTCGTCGTCGAACAGGTTGACGACGAGTTTCCACTGATCGTGAATGACGACACGTTGGATCCCGTAAGCCTCGTTCCCATTACTTTGATAGATCACCTGTCGGCGCGAAGCCGTTTCGTCTACACCTTCCAAAATTGGAACAAGCGAGCGGCCGGATGACTTTCTGTCGACGGCAAGTCCGCACAACTCCTGGAGGGTCGGCCCCAAATCCACTAAAGAAACGCGCTCAGCGCGGACTGTACCTTGCACCGCGGATGACACTCCTGGGCCGCCGATAATAAGCGGGACCCGGTAAGCAGACTGGAAGGAAGGAAGGCCTTTGCCCCACAATCCGTGGTCTCCCGCGTAGTCTCCATGGTCGGAGACATAGAGGATCACGGTGTTTTCAGTTGCGCTCGTCTTATCGACCGCATCGATTAATCGCCCGAAAAGCTCGTCCTCGTAGCTGCAGAAAGCGAGATAGTGTCGCAATGCTTCTCGGTGTTCGCCTTCGGAGAGCTGGTCAAACGCGTCACGCGTGCGTCGGTACAAGGTCGGTTTGTCGATCATCGGATCGTCAAAGCTCGGCGGCAACTCGATGTCATCTGGATCGTAGAGGTCGAGGAATCTTGCTGGCGGGGTATATGGATCGTGGGGGCCTAGTGTGCCAACGTAAAGGACCCATGGTGGAGACTCCCGTTTTTGGTTGGCGATGAAACCCTCTGCGGCGGAGACCACGCCCTCGTCGCCAAACGGGAGTTCCTCCGTTCCATACAGCGTGAAGGCAGGCCAACCTGGACGGATTATCTCGCCGGCCCCTCTCTTCCGATCTTCGTCGAGACCGCTACCTCGACGAAGACGATCGATCTCCTGTTCGCGTGCGTGGTTACGCACTATCTCACCGTCCAAGGGGGAAGGCAAGGTAGTTCCTAAACCAAAGTCGTCGCCGCTGTTCAGTTCGGTCCAACCGTATGCCCGGGGCGTGGCCATGCTGCTGACGTGCCACTTTCCGCAGAAGGCCAGCTGGTACTGTTCCGACTCGAACGACCGGGACCAGAAGGGCACCTCCGGGCGGGGGTGCCGAGCCAGGGCATTGCCGACATTCACGTTGTTCCAAACGCCATGCTCACTCGGATATGTGCCAGTGAAGAAGCTTGCGCGGGAGGGCGAACAGTGTGGAGCGGTCGCGAAGGCATCCCGGAAGGTGACGGCGCGCTCACGGAATGCGTCGAGATGGGGTGTCACCGCGCGGGGACGCGCACCTGGGACGACAGTGCTGCCGTTTTGCTGATCTGTCATAAAGATGAGCACGTTGGGACGGCGAATTGTCTCACTCATTTGATTCCCGTCCCGGCTATGCCCTCGACGAATCTCTTCTGTAGGAGCAGAAAAACAATGATCATTGGTAGCTCGGCCATCAGAGATCCGGCCATGAGCATCGGATAATTGGTCACATACTCGCCGGTCAGCGAGGCCAGACCTGCGGACAGGTTCAGCTTGTCGGCGTCGGAGTTCACGATGAGCGGCCACAACAACTCGTTCCATGACCACAGCGCTGTGAAGATCGCGAGAGCTAACAGTCCCGGACGTGCCAGAGGAAGCATCACAGAGAAGAACGTCCGGAATCGACTAGCTCCGTCCAGCCTGGCCGCCTCCTCCAGCGATATTGGCAGGGTGGCGAAGAATTGGCGCATCAGGAAGGTCCCAAATGCGCTGAACAATCCCGGGGCGATGAGAGCAGCAACTGTATTAAGTAACCCTAGGCTCTTCATAATCTCGGACTGGGGCAGCAAGTAGATCTCTCGCGGCACCATCATTATCGCCAGTAACAACACGAACAGAAAGTTCCGAAGTGGGAACCTTAGTCGCGCGAAGGCGTAGCCCGCCATCGAGCAAAACAAAACTTGCGCCGCGGTTCGGATCAGCACCGAAGCCACAGAGTTGACGAACATGGCGCCTAGCGGAATCCGGACAAAAACGTCTAAGTAGTTCTGCCAATTTAGTTGCGCAGGGAGGATGTCGGACGGAACGGCGAGCGCCTCTGTCTCACTCTTAAAGGTTGTCAAGATTTGCCAAACGAACGGCACGATCATGAGTAGACCTGAGATAAGTAGGATTATATGAACAGGCCACTGCCGTTCGGCTCGCGTTGATCGAGAATGCGACGATCCCGCTTGCGCTGATGAGATAAGAGACGTGTTCATTTCAACGGTCATAGTTCACCCACCGCCTTTGGAGTCTAAATTGAGCTGCCGTTACCACCATCGTCAGCACGAGAAGCGCCACGCTGATCGCAGCCGCGTACCCACGGTTGCTCTGAATGAATCCGACTTCGTAGAAGTAATAGACGATCGTGGACGCCGAGTTGATTGAAGAACTATTGGGTCCGATCATGATCAGCACGAGATCGAACACCTGCAGTGAGGCAATGACGTTAAGCACGGCTATGAGGAAGATGGTGGGGGTGACAAGCGGCAGCGTCACAGACATGAAGCGACGAACTGCACCGGCGCCGTCCAGGGAGGCTGCCTCCATCACATCGTTTGGGACCGTTTGAAGGCCAGAGAGCATCAGGATGATGTTCAGGCCAAGAGAGGCCCAGAGGCCAACGATCGCGATGGCGACGACCACAACGATGGGCTGCGACAGCCAGGCGACCTTAGGGATGCCAATCAATCCGATTACTTGGTTCACGACGCCAAAGTCGGAATTGAAGAGGTACTTCCAGATCATTCCAACGGCGACTGGCATGGTGACAACTGGCAGGAAAAACAAGACCCGATAGAAAGACCTGAACCGTAGGCCCTTTACGTTCAGCAGCGCAGCAAAGAATACGGCGATCGGGATAGCTGCGAGGCTAATAAGGGCGTACAGCAGCGTGTGGGCCACCGATGCCCAAAACTGCGAGTCTCCTAAGAGCTGTTGATATTGAGCGAGGCCGACAAACGTTTCACCCCGGAAGATCCCAGTCTTTGTGAACGACAGGTAGATGCTTCGGCCGATTGGGTAGAAAAAAAGAACGGACACGCCCGCGAATAGCGGGAGTATCATCAGATACCCGGTCAAGGCTTCGTATCGGCGATCTTTTCCGCCCCCCGGCCGTCGCCCCAGTGGCCGGGGCGCTCGCTCCGCCGCGGCTCGCGCCGCATACGATGCGGGTGCCACAGTGGATGTCACTGAGTGGCCTCCTTATCGAGAGCCCCCTGCATGTCGGTGTTCATCTTCTTCAAGCCATCGGAGACCGAAACTGAACCCTTTATGACCGGAGCAAGATTCGCGGTTATATCCGACTGCCACACCGGTGAATTCAGAGAAACGGGCAAATTGAACGTGTTTTTGAGCTGGTCAGCGATTGGCTGAGCGTCGAACGCGCTGGAGAAGTAGTTCACAAAGTTCTTGTCTGCCGACGGATAGGCCGAGAACGCGATCCCACCCTCGGTGTAAATATCACCTGCCTCCTTCGAACCGAGGAACTGGACGAACTTGTACGACTGATCTGGGTGCTTTGCCTTTGCTGGAATGAGATTACCCAAGGATGAAGTCGATGAGGCGTCGTTCTTCGGCCCCTTGGGAAGGACTGCCACACCCAGCTTGCCGTCCTTTGCGAGCTGCGAATTTTTGAACGTCACCCCCATCCACGAGCCGGCGTAGATCATGGCAACCTTCCCAGAAAGGAGAAGGCTATTCTGATCGGTGGATGAGAGTTGATCTACCGACGGGCTGTAACCCTTGGTAGACATATCAGCCCAATATTGCATGCCCTGCTGCACTGCCGAGGTTCCCCACTGTGCCGTCTTCTTGTCGGCAGAAAGAATGGAACCGCCAGCCTGATGAACCGTGTTAACAAACAAATCACGGAAATCGATAGGCACCGCTGTACCCCAGACACCCTTCGAGGCATCCGTAAGAGCGGCAGCGTCTTTCTGATAGTCCGCCCAAGTCCACCCCGCCGTGGGATCTGATAGACCCGCCGCTTTGAACAGAGCTTTGTTGTACCAGACCACAATGTCGTCACGATTGTTCGGAAGCGCGTAGAGCTTGCCCTCATATGTGTAGATATCCCGCATCGCGGCCGGAATAGCGTTCGCATCAAATCCGGCCTTTTTGACCTGATCATTGATCGGCTGAATGGCCCCTTGAGACGCATACAGCGGAAAATTAAACGGGTTCATCCAGAACACGTCGGGCAGTGCATTGTTACCGGCCTCAGTTTGAAGCTTGGTCATATATTGGGCGGACGCCGTCACCTGCAGGTTCACCTTGATGTCTGGGTTCTCCTTCTCGAAGACCGAGATCATCTTCTGGAAGGTGGGCGCTTGTGATTGATCCCAGATCGCGTAATTGATGGTAACCGGGCCGGAGGAACCACCACCCGAACAGCCGGCTAGGACGAGGGCTGCTGCTGTGAGGACAGCAGCAGTTCCAATACTCTTCAAATGCTTCATCGCATGACTCCTTTGTGGCTGTGTGCGCTCACAGAAATAGATCTGTGAGCGCACACAGAGTCACATTCTTTCGACGCAATGTCAAGCTTCTAGGCTCTACTATTGCGTTAATGACCACATCACAGCCTGCACATAAGCGCGTCACGCTCGAAGATGTCGCCTTGGAGGCGGGAATCTCGCGCGGGACCGTGAGCCGCGTCATCAATGGCGATCGCTATGTCTCTGATGCAGCCCGCGTCGCGGTCGAGACTGCAATCGCCAAGACCAGTTATGTCCCCAACGCCGCCGCACGAAATCTTGCCCGGCGGCGCACTCGAGGAGTCGCAGTCATCGTTTACGAGCCTCTGGTCTTGTTCGTCGAGGATTCCAACGTTGCGACGGTTCTCGTCGGAATCAACTCACAGCTTTCCAGTACGGGCTACCAAATGGTGCTTCTCATAGTTAACTCCATCAGCGAGGCGAAGGGTGTTGCCGAATATCTCAGCAGTGGCTCTGCCGATGGGGTGATCCTCATCACCGCGCCTTTCGAGGACGAAATCACGCGAAGCATCACGCGCCTGCAGCTACCCGCGGTCTTTTTTAATCACCCGAACTCCGTCGAGAATGCGACATTCATTGAGATGGACAATCGCCAGGCTGCGATGGACGTCGTCACTCGTTTGCTCGTGGGCCGCAATCGGGTGGGAATGATTTCCGCAGCACTCGATACCGACTCTGGTCAACGCCGCTTTCGGGGGTATCAGGATGCGTTGGGGGATAGATATGACGGTTCGCTCGTCGAGCCTTGTGCCTACTATTCCTATGAGGGCGGTGCTGATGCGATGAAGCAGCTGCTACGTCGAGAACCTAAACTTGACGGCATATTCGCCGCATCGGATGCCGTAGCCGCCGGAGCGGTAGCGGTGCTAAAGGAATCGGGACGACAGGTACCGGGTGACGTCGGCGTCGTTGGATTTGACGACAGTTGGTGGGCACTTCACACAATTCCTTCCCTTTCTACCGTGCACCAGCCGTCCCAAGAAATGGGCACGCGGGCCGCCACTGCAATCGTCCGGCTAATACAGGGCATCGAAGAGGATCGTGAAATCGCCATGACTTCCCATGTTGTCTGGCGCGACTCCGCCTAGACGCTGTGAAGAGGCCACCGCGCCCTCGCCGACGGCTTGGCCCCTCCCGCCGCTACAACTCGGAATCAGCCTGCCGATCAGCCCTCCCAGCATGGCTCCACGAATACAATCACCACAGGCCCTACACGCCATCGGAGGTAAGCCGCCCATCATCCGGATAGCTAGCCTCCCCGGTCAGTGCACCTAGCGCGACCCGATGCCGCCGACGCCATCCGACGCGCGCACGGCGGAACCATCGCAATAACTTCTACCAAATGCCGGAAATCACGGCGTTGCGGCTGGGCGATCTTTGGGCTGACGGCTCGATCTTGCCACCTGTGGATTGATTGGGACCGGTCCCGAATTAACCTGACGCTACCAGACGTTAACCCTTTTGTTACTTGTATTTTGTTTCGGGAGAGCTACGCTGGGACCGGTCCCGGTTACTGGAGAGCCCTTATGGTTTGCTGTCGTGTTCGAGGCCGCTCCCGATCACAGTCGATTTGAAAGGCCAATTCAATGTTTCCCTCCCGGTTCAAGCGCATCGCTAGCGGGACAGCTGTCGCGATAGCGGTCACCCTCGCTATCGCGGGCTGTTCCTCCACACCTTCGTCGACTTCGAATGGCTCCGGTGGAGCCGCCAACCTCAGTCTGATGATCTGGGATCCCGCACAGACCGCTGGTGTCCAGAAGGCCGTTGATGGGTTTGAGGCGAAGAATCCGAAGATCAAGGTGTCCCTGCAGCAGGTACCGCAGGATCAGTACTACACAAAGCTCGACGCTTCGCTCGGCGCGGGGGAGGGCCCGGATGTGATGTGGCAAAGCTCAGCCATCCCGGTCTATGTGAAGGGAGGGGCGCTCGAGCCGCTGGATAGTTATATCAAAAAGTCGGGACTGAAACTTTCTGACTATGCCCCCATCATCTCTAACCTCTACAAGATTAACGGGAAGCAATACGGCATCGCGAAGGACCAGGACACGTGGACGTTTGTCTACAACTCTGCGGTATTCAAAAAGCTCGGCATGACCGACGTCCCGACGAACAATTGGACCTGGGATGACATGGTGAAGATTGCCAAAGAGGTTAAGTCCAAACAGACGTCTTCAACTGACGTGCCGATGTCTTACGACCGTGCATTTAACAACGGCGTTGCTAGCGTCATCCATCAACTCGGCGGGAAAGTCGTCGACAACAACAAGGGTGTCGTTTCGTCGCCGGAAGGTACTAAGGCGCTCACTATGATGAAGGACCTGCAGGATCAGGGACTGATCCCGGTCGTTGCGAATTCGACGGATTTCAACCCAGTGTCTGCCCTTATCTCTGGCACTGCGGCGATGGCCGAAATCCCCTCCTGGAACCTCAGCCTTCTGTCGAAGTCCACCGCCCCGGCCGGGACCTTCCATGTTGTTCGACTTCCTTCTGTCAACGGCAAGTGGCTCACTGACACCAATGGCTTGTCCTATGTGATGAATGCGAACTCGGCGCACAAGGATGCCTCCTGGAAGTTGATCCAATACTTGACCTCGACCGAGGGTGCTGTGCTTCACGCGGAAGGGGGAGCCTCGATCCCGGCGAACACGGCCAAGAGCACTTTGGATGCGTATGTGACCGCCAACTCGAACCTTGCAGGTCTGCGCGATGCCATCTCGGCAGCTCACCAGCAGATGTATTTGCGCACGTCGTCTGAGTACCCGCCCGTCCGCGGTCCGATCCCGCAGATCGAGAGCACCCAGATGGGTCCGTTCTATGCAGGCAAGATCTCGGCGTCGGATGTCGGAAAGGGGATCGATCAGATCATCGACAAGGCACTCGGATGACCTCTTCGACCTTGCTGCGCAGCAGCACAGTCGCCACACCGGGGCCGCGCCGCAATAAGCGGCGCGGCTTCGGCCGGCGAGATGCCCTCATCGGATTCCTTTTTTTGATCCCGTTGCTCGCAGGCCTCCTGCTCTTCCGCTTCTATGGGTTCGCCTACAACGTGTGGTTGTCGTTCACGAAGGCAGGTGCCTTCGGGCCTCCTCAGTTCATCGGGTGGGGCAACTACCAGCAACTGTTCTCTGACAGTCAGCTCGCGGTGGCTGTGGTGAACACCTTCAAGTTCGCGATCATTATCGTGCCCGTGGTCATCGTCGTGTCCCTGCTGTGTGCCACCGTGATGCAGTACAAGTTCCGCGGCCAGTCCGCATTTCGGGCGATCGTGTTCCTGCCAGCGGTCTTCCTCCCCACGGCCATCATCTTCGTCTTCGGCTGGCTCTTCCAAACCCAATACGGGCTCATCAACACCACGATCAGTTCCCTCGGTTCGTCTCCCGTCAGCTGGCTGGGCAGCTCCACCGGTGTCACGGTCGTCATCACCGTCATCGTCGTCTATCTATCGTTCAGCGTGCCGACGATCATCCTCTACGCCGGGATGCAAGAGATCCCAACGGAGATGTACGAAGCAGCGACCCTGGATGGTGCACGGCCGGTGCGGCGCTTCTTCTCCATCACCCTTCCGCTGCTCAGCCCGTCATTGTTCTTCGTGATTCTCACCACCACAATCGGCGTCCTCAAACTTTTCGACGTGCCCTACCTGTTGCTGCCACCGGAGCAGTCCACCTCGGTCAACTATGGAATGACGGTCCTGTATTACTACTACCAACTCGCGTTCGTCGGGATCGGGCAACGCGGATACGCGGCCGCCGTGTCATTAGTGCTCTTCGTTCTGATCCTCGCGGTTTCGCTCATCATGTTCCGTGTCCAGCGCCGGTTCGTGCACTACGGCGAGGACGGCTGATGGTCATCGAGCGCCCCCGATGGTGGATATACGGCCTGGTTGCGGTCATTGGCCTTGCCATCCTCGTTCCCTTCATCTGGATGGTCCTCACCGCCTTGATGACCACCGATCAGACGTTGCGTGTGCCGCCGACTATCATCCCGTTGCCCCCGACCTTGGACGGTGTTCACACGGTTTTCAATAAGCTGCCATTCTTCAGGCTGCTGTCGAATACGTTCCTCGTGTCTGTCGGACGAGCACTCGCCACCCTTGTTATCTCCGCCCTCGCGGCATACGCCCTCGCCATCGTCAAAGTGCCCGGTGCCCGGATAGTTCTCGTGTTGGTGCTCACCCTCATCATGGTCCCGGGCGATATTTTCATCATCCCGAATTTCTCGATCATCGCCGGGCTACATCTGACGAACACCCTCGTCGCCCTTGCGCTGCCCAATATTTTCGACGTATTCGGGGTGTTCCTGCTCTATCAGTTCTTCCGCGGCATGCCCCGGGAGTTGATCGAAGCCGCCCGGATCGACGGGGCTTCACACCTACGGATCCTGTTCACCATCGTCGTACCGGTGTCGCGTAGCGGTCTGATCGCCCTCGCGATCCTGACCGTACTCAACGAATGGAAAGAGCTGCTGTGGCCGATCGTCGTCAACCGCGATGTCGACCAGCTGACACTGGGGCCTGGGATCGCGTTGTTGCGCGGAGCGGCCGTCACCGACTGGAACGTACTGATGGCTGCCGGTGCCATGGCCGCGTTACCGATGATCGTCATCTACCTCTTGCTGCAGAAGCAGTTCGTATCGAGCATGGCAAGGAGTGGACTCAAGTGACAAATTACGATGTTGTCGAACTTTTAGGACTGGCGCGGGAGATCGCGGGGGAGGCGGCGGACCTTGCGGCCGACATGCGAAGTAGCGGGGTCCGGGTGGCGGCGACGAAATCCAATGACCTCGACATTGTGACTGCGGCCGACACCGCGGTCGAGGAACTCATCCGCACACGGCTCGCCGCCGCACGCCCCGAAGATGGTGTACTTGGCGAGGAGACCGGAGAAGTCGAGGGGACAAGCGGAATTACGTGGATCGTCGACCCCATCGATGGCACCGTTAACTACTTGTACGGCTCACCGAACTACTCCGTGTCAATCGCCGCGACGACACGAAACTCTGACGGCTTGCGCGTCTCGCTCGCGGGGTGTGTGCACGCGCCAGAGCTTGCCGCGGAGTACACGGCGGCCGTCGGACATCCCGCACGACGCAACGACCGAGAGTTGCAGGTCAACACAGCTGTGCCATTGCATAAAGCCTTGGTCTCGACCGGCATCCCCTACGATCTCGAAATCCGCGCCCGCGTTATGGCCGACTTTGCTTCACTCGCACCGCGAGTCCGCGACCTGCGCCTGGTCGGCTCGGCGGCGCTCGATATCTGTGGCGTCGCGGACGGGCGCACCGACGCGCACGCCGGCCGGCGCCTTCCCATATGGGACTACGCGGCCGCAGCCCTGATCGCCACCCAGGCCGGAGCCGTCGTTCGCGGCCCTGCTGGTGGCCCACCAAGCCTCACGCTTCTCCTCGCCGCCGACGCGCCGCTCGCCGACGCCCTAGAACCCCTACTCATGGAGAACCTCAATGACAAATAATCGACAGTTCGTGTTGTGCGGACACCGCGGAAACATGTCCGACTCACCCGAAAACACGTTGATCTCATTCGCCAGCGCTGAACGCGTCGGCGTCGATGAAATCGAACTCGACGTACGCACAACCATCGATGGCGAGCTCATCATCCTGCATGATCACACCGTTCGGAGGACGGCCGGCACGTATACCCCGTTCCTTGACCTCCCAATCGAGCGGCTCACGCTCGAGCAGGTGCGGAGCATCGACTTGGGTGCCGGACAGAAAATACCCACCTTCGCCGAGACGCTCGACGAGACCAGCGTGCTGCTGCAGGTAGAAGTCAAGGCGCCCGGGGCGGCACGCCCGTTGGCACGGTTCCTCAGGGATCGGCCCGCGCGGGATCGGGACCGGTGCCTCATCACAAGCTTCGACACGCTTTCTCTCGCCGACTTTCGTGACGAGTGGACTGGGGGCGCCCGAGGGCTCGCACTCCACATTCCCGACGTGACCGAGAACTGGCGCGACCACGCCGACCGGATCGAGCTCTCGACCGTCTTCATCCAACTGACGCAGCTCACAACAGCCCTCGCCGATGAATTGCATGAGGCTGGGCGTCGGGTGGCGGCGTCCCTGATGGAAGGACCCGGCGACGTGCGACGGATCGTGGAGCTAGATGTCGATGCCACCGCTTCTAACTCGCCCGCCTATGCCCGGCACCTCTTGGAGTCAAACGATGAGTTCATCGCCCGGTTCCCGTCCTTCGCAGATATGGACTTAGTAAAGGCTTGAACCTGTCACCGGCGGTACCGAATGACGGAACACAAAGCCGGATATTATGACTGCCATGCCACCACTGGATACTCACCGTATGCGCCGGCCAAGCACGATCAGGGACGTGGCAGCCCTCGCCGGGGTCTCAAAATCCACAGCATCTCGCGCTGTTCTCGGTCAAGACGGTGTCAGCCCTGTAAACCTTCAGAAAGTACGGCACGCAATCGAGCAGCTCGATTTTGTGCCCAACCAAATCGCCCGGAGCCTCACCGCTTCGTCGTCCGCTGTACTCGGGTTGTTCCTTCGGCAGACCCGGTCTCCGTTCTATTCGCACCTTGCCGGTGCATTCGAGAATTATGCGGGGGTCGAAGGTTACGAAGTACTCTCAATCGCGTCGGACGATCAACCTGACGAAGCCAACTACCGGTCGCTCATGCTTTTGGCGGACTTGCGAACTGCAGGGATCATCGTCGCGGCGCCCACCGTGGACCCTCGAACAATCCGTAAAGTTGCGTCCAGAATCCCGCTAGTTCTCGTCGGTCAGATGGGACAACCCTCGAACCCCGGAGTGCCATACGTAGCCCCAGATCCTCGCGAAGGCGCGGTGCTTATCGAACACCTCGTCGGGCTTGGGCATCAATCGATCGCCCTCATCGCCTATCCGCCGGCACACTCTCCCACGCAATGGGCGAGGATCTCCTGGACACGAGACGAACTAGAACGACTGGGACTGTTGGGCCGCCTAGAGGTGATCCAGCCCGAATCCGACATGACGGACATCATCAACAGAATCCACCGCGCAGGCAACACGGCGATCCTCTGTAACAACGACTGGACCGCATTGGACGCCATTACAGCTGCCGCACGCTTAGGCCTCTCAGTACCCGGAGACATTTCAATCGCCGGCCACGACGGCATACCACCATTCGACCACGAAGCGTTCGGACTCACGACCTACCGTGTCCCCATCAACGCGATGGCGAAGTCAGCGGTAAAACTCGTCGACGAACTGATTCGCGACAATCACGTCGAAACCGGTGGGATCCTCCTACGCGGCGAGCTCCTCCTCGGGCGCACAACCGGACGCGCCACCTCCGTTCTTGGGGCTTAGCCTCGATCCACCGGTCCGCGTTGGTGAGCAGGTTCGGTTGGGTTCGATTTGAGGTTTCCGGGGGTGGGTATGGCGGAGCCTCCGGCCTT
>NZ_JBEPTL010000026.1:0-46238 GCF_040549465.1 Glaciihabitans sp. UYNi722
CGGGCAGGGCCACGTTAGTGATAGTCGAATCCATCAGATCCATAACGAGAGCGACCATCAGAATGACCGTCGCCACCAACCGTTTGTTCACGTGCCCAGGAACTACCAGCGCACCGCTGGATCCCACCGAAGCTGAGCGCCACCCCTCACCAAATCGCTCTGGAAGTCCTCGAGAAGGGTCGGGTCTGACCGCACGGTCGACGGGGATACCCTGCGGTCGATGCAGAACGCTGCGAGGGCGCCGGCAGCCTCGCCGATAGACCATTCGACAGGCTGCAGCCGGTAGCTGCCGTTCGAGATGTGAGTCGTGCCGATGTTTTTCGCTGCGGGGAGGAGGTTCTGCACGCGCTGTGGGATCAGGGCGCCCAGCGGAATCTCGAACGGCTCGGGCAGTCCGCCCCCGCCGGGGTTTCCGCCCGTTGTCGCGTGTCGGTCGATCCAGTAGTAGTGACCGACCCCGACCGAGTCCTCATAGGATTCGGCGCCCTGTCCGTTCCGATGGTCCCGGTCGAAATCCTGTTGCACGATCGTGCGTTCGGCCACGATTCGTCGGGACTCCCGGAAGTACGGCACCATCGCGAAGCCGTCGGCGGTGCCGGTGATCTGGGGTGTCGTGCGCAGCCCCGGCCAGCCGGTGCCTCCGTCGGGCCGCGGGGCTTCGGTTTGCAGCCAGTAGAGCAGGGAGACGCTGAGATCCTTGGCTGCAGCCCAGTGGATGGGTGCATCGACCGAGCCAAACAGCGGCCCGCCGACGTAGTCGTTCATCGGCCAGTTCACGATGGTGATGTCGCTCGCGTATGCACCGCGCGTGAATTGTCGTCGCGCGGAGATGCGCCGGTAGTTCCACAGCTCCGGAGTTGCACCCATACGCCGATGGTCGACATCGATCTCGAAAGGATCGTCGTCGGGATTGACGTTCAGCTGGTAGACCCGGCTCTCCGAGTTGTGGTGCGCCGCGCGACGGAAGCCGAGCATCCGTTCGCCCAGCAGTTGCGGCGGCCTCCATTCGCGGAAGAAGCCGTAGTTGGCGGGGCGGTCGATGGTGTGATCCTCGCCCGCCCTGTGCTCCAGCGCGAAACACCAGGTTGCACTCTGCATGTCGAGGGGGTCGGAGGTACTGGCCGCTCCCGGCTCGCCGGTCTGACTCTGGCTCTCCCTGCCGCTCACGAACTCCACATCGGCGAGGGAGAGCAGGTCTCCGAGCTCCGTCGCATCCAGGATGTAAGGGGCCGTGAGATTCAGCACCGCTCCATCCCGATCGCGAACTTCGACCGAGGTGACGATGTCCCCCTCCGTGGTGGCGCTCAGTGGAATTGCCTCCAACATCACCCGTAGGCGACCGGAAGCCTCGAAGGGGCGAAGCATGTCGTGCATGACGGACACGATCACCTTGGGCTCCATGCTGACGGGGCTCACCCACCCCGCCCCGGGGTTCAGGAACGGGTCGGCATGAGCCCTCGGTACCAAGGGGAAGTAGCTGCGATAGTGCTCGCGAAGTCGTTGCCGGAACGTGGCATAGCTTTCGTTTCGGCCGGTGTGCTCGATTCGCCGATGTTCATCGCTGGGCACGAGCTGTGAGGTGAGCTGCCCCCCAAGCCACGGTGTGGGCTCGACCAGAATCACCGTCCGTCCGCGACGCAATGCCGCGAGAGCAGCGGAAAATCCACCTACGCCCCCGCCAATGATCAGAATATCCGCGCATTCAGTGGTCAACATCTACCTGCCTTGTTTTCGTAAAATCTCGGTAATCGTATTGTTTTTTTTCGAATAACGTCAAGTCTTTCTCGATATGTGTAAGGCCCCTAAGCTGGTGCGAGACCTACGGAATGGGGCCAGGATGCCAACAGATGCCGACCGGCGGCCCTCGCTCGCCGAGATAGCGGGCGAGGCGGGGGTGTCCATCTCCACGGTGTCGAAGGTGGTCAACGGCGCAGCGGATGTAGCCCCGGACACGCGCATCCGGGTAGAGAACGTGCTTCGCAAGAAGCGCTACCTCTCGCCAAAGCAGCGAGCCCGCAACGACATTGCGACAATAGTTCTCCTGATCACGAACTCCACGATGACGTCGCCTCACGCGGTCGAGATCCTGCGGGGGGTGATGCGAGCGGCTGAATCGAACAATCTCGAGCTCGTTCTCCTCAACCAGCCGGAGGAGAACCCGGACGCCAAGTGGTTCGAGCGCATCCGCCGCAACGGCCCGACTGCCGTGGTCGCCATGAAGTCGCGTCTCGGGGCGGAGGATCGGGAGCGTCTGCGCCAGCAGGGCATCCCGCTCGTAGAGGTCGATCCTTACCATGTGTCAGACCGCCAGACCTACAGCGTTGGCGCAACGAACTTCGCCGGCGGGCTGGCCGCTACTCAATACCTGTTGGATTTGGGCCACACCCGGATCGGATTCCTTGGAGGAGTCGCCGACACCCAGGCCTCTCTGGCGCGCAAGCACGGGTACTTGGCCGCGCTGTCTGGAGCGGGGATCGTGGCGGGCGATGATGTCGTTGAGCAGGGCGACTTCACCTACGAGTCGGGGCTCGCGGCGGCGCTGGAGATACTTCGCCGCAGCGCCCGGCCCACTGCGCTTTTCGCGGCTAGTGATGCGCAGGCAGCCGGGGTTCTCGAGGCGGCTCGTCTCCTCGGCCTCGCGGTGCCCGCCAACCTGAGCGTCATCGGCTTCGATGACCAGCTGGTCTCACGGATGACCGCACCGCGACTGACCACAGTGCGCCAACCTTCGGAGGAGATGGGGGTATACGCGGTCACCATCGCTCAGCAGCTCCTTCTGGGAAATCCGCCTGTAGTAGTCCACACCGACCTGGCGACGACCCTCATTGAGCGTGATTCGACGGGTCCCGCTAATAATCCCGATAAAAATAGTTGATATTCCCGACAGCCTTCGCTACCTTCAGCTAGGCGCGCTGCCCAGCGCGTGGTTTCTAAGTCCAAAGGAGTACTTAATTGCGCGCTTCCCGCACCAAGGTCGCCGCCCTCACGCTTACTGGTCTCATTGCAGCGTCGCTCACCGCCTGCGCTGGCGGTACCGCGCCGTCGGGACCAGTCGAGCTAACGATGGCGCTGTGGTCATCCAACGAGGGTCACCTTGCCCTTCTCCAGCAGATCGGTGACGCCTTCGTGGCCGAGCACCCCGACGAGGTGTCGTCCATCTCGTTCGAGCCCGTCACCAACCCCGACTACATCGCCGGCTTGACCACCCAGGTCGCCGGCGGTAACGTACCGGACCTCGCCTGGATCCCGGAGTCGAGTGCGCTCGAGTTCGTCAACGAGGGCATCCTTCACGACGTGAAGTCGACTCTCGAGTCTACGAGCGGCTACGACCTGAATGACATCCTCCCCGCTGCCATCGGCGGCTGGGAGGGCGATGACGGTGCGATCTACGCGTATCCGTTCTCGAACTCCCCATTCGGGCTCTACGTAAACAACGACCTTCTCGCAAAGGCGGGTCAGAGCGACATTGCCTCCATCGTCGGAACCGACGCCTACACGTGGCAGACAGTTGCCGACCTGGGCGCTGCCGTGCACACCGCGGTTGGTGCCGAGGGCCTGACGGTTCCCCAGTTCACCCCCACGAACTGGAGTGCCCTCACCATGCTCGGTACCAGTTGGGGTGCTGAGCCCTGGTCGGCCGACGGCAAGACCTGCGAGCTCAACTCGCCCGAGATGGTCGAGTACCTCAAGTGGTACCAGGATCAGGTCGCGCGTGGAGCCATGCCTGAGGTTACCGGCAGTATCGCCAGCCCCGCGTTCGCCGGTGGCAACGTGACGTTCGCGGTTGCGCAACTCAGCACCTCCGGTGCGCTCGACGACTCGTTGGACTGGACGTTCCTGCCCCTCCCGGCCGGACCGGCAGGCTACGCACCGATCATCGGCCAGGCAGGGGTGAGCGTGCTCGAGCGCAGCGCGAACCCCCAGCAGGCGTCCGATTTCCTGGCCTACCTCACCAACCCCGAGAACGCTGCGTTGCTCGCGCAGTTCTTCCCGCCGCCCCGTGAGTCGCTCCTGAATGTCGAGACGCTTCAGAAGGCGGCGCCGAAGCTCTCTGCCGAGGAGATCCAGTCCGTGATCATCGACGTCGTTCCGGATGCAACGGTCAAGGCCGCCAACCCGGTCCTGTCGCAGTTCACTGACAAGGTCCGAGCTGGCCTTGATCCGATCTGGACCGGGGGCGACGTCACGGAGGCCGTGACCGCAACCTGCGAGTCGATCTCGCCGATCATCGAAGGCTAAATAGTTGTCATCAGCTGATCTCAAGGCCCCACGCGACGGAGTCAGCCCAGCGCCAGCCCGACGGTCCCTCTACCGGGGGGACCGTTGGGTCGGCATGGCCTTCGTTGCACCGCAAGTACTCGGAGTCGTCGCGCTCGGGCTCGTCCCCTTCGCCTTCGTGATCTGGTACAGCCTCAACGAATGGCGGCCCCTGACCGGCGCCTTCAACTTCATCGGGCTCGACAATTACACCCAGCTCTTCAGCGACCCGACGTTCTATGCCTCGCTGTCTGCGAGCCTGCTATTCGGTGCGGCCCTGCTGGTCTTCAATCTCTCGATCGCAATGGTGCTCGCCGTTCTTCTCAACCAGCGACTGAGAGGAACATCGGCTTTTCGTACGATCATCTTCTCGCCGGTCGTCGTGTCGGTCGTCGCCTGGTCGATCGTATGGAGCTTCCTCCTCGCACCCAACGGCGGTATCAACGGGTTCCTCGCCATGATCGGAATCGATGGACCGAACTGGCTGGGAGAACCGGGAACGGCGCTGATCTCCGTCGTTGCCGTCCAGGTTTTCAAGGGCGTGGGTATGAACATGGTGCTGTTCCTTGCCGCCCTCCAAGGGGTTCCCGCAGAGATGAAGGAGGCTGCCCAACTCGATGGGGCAAATCCGTGGCGATCGTTCTGGTCGATCACGGTGCCGATGATCGCGCCGACAATCCTGCTGACGTGCATCCTCACCACGATCGGATCGCTGGAGGTTTTCGCGCCTGTGCAGCTGCTCACCGGCGGTGGCCCGGGCAACGCGACAAACGTCCTGCCGTACTTCCTATTCCGAACGGCCTTCGTCAGCCAGCAATTCGGATACGCGAGCGCAATTGGAGTTGTGCTCTTCGCGATCATCCTTGGGCTCACGCTGCTTCAGTGGTTCTCTCGTCGACGGTGGGTGCACGATGAGGTCTAAACGCGAAATCTCGGTCGCCGAGCCGAACCGGCATTCGACCGCCTCGAAAGTGGCGCTCTACATCATCCTTGCCGCCTCCTCGGTGCCCTTCCTCTACCCGACCCTGTGGATGTTCTTCTCGTCGTTCAAGCCGGCGAACGAGATCTTCATCCAGCCCCCCACGCTGCTCCCGCAGAACTGGACGATCGACGGGTTCGCCCAGATCTTCACCGCGCAACCTTTTGTGCAGCAGTACGGCAACTCGATCTACATCGCGGTGGTCGTAACGAGCGCTTCGATCCTGTTGTCGGCCATGGCGGGATACGCATTCGCGAGGATCGAGTTTCCGGGCAGGAACGCCCTCTTTGTGCTAATGCTCGCGGCCCTTATGGTGCCCACCGAAGTGACGATTATCCCGATCTTCACTGCCGTGAGCGCCCTTGGTCTAAACGATACGCACTGGCCGCTGATCATCCTTCCCACCCTTGGGCCGACGTCGGTCGTCTCGGTGTTCATCTTCAGGCAGCACTTCCTCTCGTTCCCCAAGGAATACGAGGAGGCGGCGCGGCTAGACGGGCTGGGCCGGGTTGGTATCTTCCTGCGCGTCGCGATGCCCCTCGCGAAGCCCGCCATCGCCGCCGTCGGGATCATGGCGTTCTTGAGATCGTTCAACATGTACTTCGAGGCGCTCATTTTCCTGCACACGCCAGAGAAGTTCACGTTGGGATTGGCGATTACCCGTTATCAGGACATCTACGGCGAGCCCATGTGGGCCACCCAGCTAGGGGCCGCATCGCTCACCGTGGTTCCGATCCTCGTGGTGTTCCTCTTTGCCCAGCGGCAGTTCGTCCAGGGCATGGCGCAAGTGGGGTTGAAGGGGTAACTAGCCGTGAAAAGAAGCGACAGGCCGGCCCCCGATTCTCGGGCTGGCAAGCTTCGCGGGTCGGCGGATCCGCAGCTTCCAGGCGAGCGGGATAATCCCGAGCGCGCGGGTCGGCCCCGATTCACCTTGAGGCCGGTTGGCCCCGTGCCGGTTGGCCCCGTGCCGGGCGCCAGCGCCGGGTTCATCCACCTGCAGTGGAAGAGCAGCCGAACCGGACCTGATCTGGACCCCATTAGATAGCTGTCGTTAATTATCGAGAACTAGTGCATTATTTCTCGCTAATACGATATCGTTCTCTGCAACGCCGCGTCGCCTCGAGGTCGCCACGGCCGTCGCCAACTCAATGAAGAGGGAGACCCATGAATATAGCCACTCGTACCAAGGGCATGACGCTGGCCGTGATCGCAGCTCTCGTCGCGGTGCTGCTGTCGGCGGCCCCCGCAGACAAGGCAGCCGCCGCGGACTCATTCGACGCCGTGCGTGATACCTGGAGCCAGATGCTCACCGGGGGCACGGCCTACGACCCCACCACTCCCGCCATCGCGGCACGACTGGGCGGCATCGACTCCGACGCGCAGGCGCGGTGGGACACTCTCGACATATCGCCATCACGGACCAGCCTGTGGTCCGATCTCGCCAGCTCGACGATCTCTTCCCACGTCACGAGCTCTTATGTGCGCATCCGGACCATGGCGCTGGCGTACGCGACTCACGGCTCCACGCTCGAAGGCAATACCGCACTGCGTACCGACATCCTCGGAGCGCTCGACTGGATGCAGGTGAATCGCTTCAACCTGACCAACACGAAGTACGACAACTGGTGGGATTGGGAGATCGGCGCACCGCTCGCCCTCAACGACACGATGGTCCTCATGTACCCCGACCTCACCGAGACCAAGATCACGCTGTACCAGGGAGCAGTGAATCGCTTCACGCCGTCGGTATCTATGACGGGTGCCAATCGCGCTTGGACGTCGCAGGTGGTGATGGGTGCGGGAGTGCTGCAGAAGTCGGATCCGAAACTCGTGAACGCGCGTGACGGCATGAGCCCCGTGTTCGACTACGTGACATCGGGCGACGGGTTCTACCGCGACGGGTCCTTTATCCAGCACGCAGTGCTCGCCTACACGGGCAGCTACGGCGCCGCCCTCCTCAAGACCGTCGCGGACGTCATGGTGGTACTGAACGGGTCGCCCTGGCAGATCGTCGATACTGACCAGCAGTACGTGTACGACTGGGTGTTCCGAGGGTTCGACCCCCTGATGGTCAACGGCGCTGTGATGGACATGGTGCGCGGCCGCGAGCTCTCCCGCTATTACTCGCAGGATCACGTCTCCGGCCAGGAGATCATCAGCGCGGTACTACGTCTCTCCCAGTCTGCGCCTTCGCCCACCTCGGCCCAGCTTAAGACGATCGTCAAGGGATGGGTGGCGGATGACACGTCACGCAACTTCCTCGAGTTCGCGAGCATCCAGTCCATCGTACGGATGCTCGCCATTCAGGCCGCGCCATCGGTGCCTACCCGCCCCCCGCTCACGGGTTCGTTCGTGTTCCCGGGCATGGATCGAGCCGCGTATCGCACGCAGGACTGGTCGGTGGGATTCAGCATGTTCTCAGCGCGTCAGGGTGCATATGAGAGCGGCAACGGCGAGAACCTCAAAGGATGGTTCACGAGCTACGGGCAGACCTATCTCTATAACGATGACCTCAACTACTACGGGGACGCCTACTGGCCGACGGTCGACCCGTACTACCTGCCCGGAACCACGGTGGCGTCGGTTGCCCGTTCCCTCGGGAGCGGATCGGCCTACCTCAACACCCGAGCCTGGGTCGGGGGTGCAACGGTCGCTGGTCAGTACAGCGCGATCGGGCAGTCCCTCGAGGATAACGCCAGAGCGAGCGACCTCGCCGCGAAGAAGTCCTGGTTCACAGTCGGCGGCCAGGTGATCGCGCTCGGAGCAGCAATCACCGCTACGACGGCCACTGAGGTGCACACTACTGTCGACAACAGGAAGCTGCTGAGCGGCAGCGCGAACGCCGTCTTCGCGAACGGTTCACCGGTCGGCTCGTCGGGGACTTGGTCGCAGCCCGTGACCGGCGTGCGTAGCCTCATGATCGCCGGAGCCCAGCAGTCGACGAACGTGGGCTACTACTTCCCGAATCCGACATCTATGCAGCTCAAGCAGGAGACCCGGTCGGGCGCGTGGAGTCAGATCGACTCGCGCACCAACACACCAACCGCGACGATTACCCGTCCCTATGCGACGGCGTCGATCACGCACGGGACGGCGCCGACGAACGCGAGCTACGCCTACGTCATGCTTCCCGGGCTGAGTGCTGCGCAGCTTGCCGGGTACACCGCGTTCCCGTCGATGCAGGTCATCGCCAACACGAGAGACCTGCAGGCGGTGCGCGACGTGTCGCGCGGCGTCGTCGCAGCGAACTTCTGGGCCGCGACTTCCCAGCAGGCCGGGATCATCACGAGCAACACCCGCGCGGCCGTCGTGGTGGAGGAGAAGAACGGCATGCTCTCCGTAGCCGTCGCAGACCCGACCCAGACAAACACCGGCACCATCCAGGTCGAGCTTGCGAAGTCTGCGACGGGCACCCTCACCGCCGATCCCCGGATCACCGTGACCCAACTCAGCCCGACCATCAAGCTCACGATCAACGTGAACGGGGCGAAAGGCGCCAACCTGCTCTCGAGCTTCCAGCTCACGAAGCCCACGTGGGATCTCCTGAGCGACGAGATGGGCGACTGGACCCAGGGCTGGACGCGATTCGGGGATTCCTCGACCGTGACGCAGTCCGCCGGATACGTCACGGTGGCCGACCCAACCACGAGCAGCAGGTCCATCAAGAAGATCGGATGGGTCGCCCCGACCGGTGCCTTCACCGTCGAAGCCCGTCTCCGCATGGTGCAGGGATCGGCCAGTCTGATCGCTCGAGGGCCCAACTACCTGGCTCGGATCATCCTGGTGTACGGGACGAGTGGCACGGTGCAGAACGCCCAGACATCGCCGACCCGCACGACGACCTTGAACACCACCATTGCCCACACCTACCGGCTGGTCATCAAGGCCGACCACACCTACGACCTCTATGTCGACGGTGTGCTCACCTGGGCCAACGCTCCGTCGCAGGGCTCCGGCACGGGCGACCTGGTGCTGGGAACTGACGCGACCCCGACGGGAACGTTCGATGTCGACAGCGTGCGCGCGGCGACGGGCGTGCCCGAGTGACCATCCGAATCCCCGCAGAAAAAGTTCCGTATGCTCACCGACCTCGATGAAACAGGTCGCTCCACCGTTGTTGATCCCGTCGACTTTGACGAGTTCTGGAACACCACCATCAAGGAAGCCGAGGAGCACGACCTTCACGTAGTCCTGGAACGGGCACAGGTCGGGCTCTCGACGGTCGACGTATTTGACGTGACCTTCTCCGGGTTCGGAGGGCACCGCATCCGTGGATGGCTCTACCTCCCCAAGTGGGTGACCGGGCCCCTGCCTGCCGTGGTGCAGTACCAGGGCTACGGCGAGGGGCGCGGGCATCCGTACAGATCGCTGCTGTGGTCCGCCGCAGGGTTCGCGCATCTGGTGATGGATTCGCGGGGGCAGGGAGCTGGGTACAGCCGGGGTGCCACCGGCGACCCCACCGGTCCGTCTGGTCCCACGCTCCCTGGTGTGCTGACCAACGGTATCGGAGATCCGCACGATTACTACTCCGGAGGCTGTTCACGGACGCCGTCAGGGCAGTGGATGTCATGAGGGCTTTGCCGGAGGTCGACCCTGAACGGGTCGCTGTGGTCGGCGGCAGCCAGGTCGGTGCCACCGCGCTGGCCGTGGCGGCCTTGCGTGACGATGTGCGGGCGGTGGTCGCCCACGTTCCCTTTCTCTGCGATATCCGGCGGGCGTCACGGATCACCGACGCCATGCCCTTCAAGGAGCTCGGGCGCTACCTCGCATCGCACCGCGACGAGATCGAGCAGGCCTTCGCCACGCTCGCCTACTTCGATGGCGTCTCCTTCGCGCGGCGGGTGACGGTGCCGGCCTTCCTCTCGGCCGGGCTCATGGATGCTACGTGCCCGCCGTCGACGGTGTTCGGCGCGTTCCATGAGCTTGTCGGACCGAAGGATATTGCCCTGTGGGAGTACAGCGGCCACGAGGGCGGCGGTCCCGACGATGACGAACGCGCGATACGCGCGATGAGAGAGGTGCTGGGATGATTCGCCGTGAACTCCATGAGGGCTGGTCGGTTCGCGCCGCAGGTGGTCCCGTCCCCGAAGACATCGCTACCCTCGACATTCCGGCTACCGTGCCGGGGGTGATCCACACTGACCTAATCGGGGCCGGACTGATCCCCGACCCGTTCGTCGGAGACAACGAGTACCGGCTGACCTGGATCGGACGCAGTCGTTGGCACTACCGGATGCAGTTCGACTGGAGTCCGGAAGGGTTCGAGCGCGTTGATCTCGCCTGCGACGGTCTGGACACGAGCGCGACGGTCCGCCTCAACGGTGTTGTGCTGGGCGTTGTCGCGAATTAGCATCGCCGATTCCGCTTCGACGTGCGCGGCAGCATCCGGTCGGGAGTCAACCTCCTGGAGGTGGAGTTCGACTCGGCGCTCGAGGTTGCTGAGGCCGAGCGCGACCGTCTCGGCCGACGCCCGGAGGTGTACCCACACCCGTTCGCGATGATCCGCAAGTCGGCCTGCAACTTCGGTTGGGACTGGGGGCCAGACATCGTGACCGCGGGGATCTGGCGCCCCATCGCTCTCGAAAGCTGGTCGGGCACCCGAATCGACGCGGTGCGCGTCTCGGCACGCGCCGACCGTACCGCAACGGTGTCGGTCGACCTCGAAGGAGACGGGGAGTTCACGGTCAGCCTCGCGGGCAGGATCGTCTCCGGGAGGGGGTCCGTCGAGATCGCGGTGCCCGAAGCTGAGCTGTGGTGGCCCCGATCCCACGGCGCCCAACCCCTCTTCGAAGTCGTGGTGGAGACGGACGGGGACAGCCTGACCCAGCGGGTCGGGTTCCGTTCCGTCACGATTGACAGCACCGACGGTGCGTTCGGCGTGCGGGTCAACGGCGAGCCGGTCTACATTCGAGGCGCGAACTGGATTCCCGACGACCCCTTCCCGAGCAACATGAATCGGGGGAGGTACGCCACGCGGATCACGGATGCTACAGAGGCCAACATCAACCTGCTGCGGGTATGGGGCGGCGGCATCTACGAGTCCGACGATTTCTACGCCGAGTGCGACGAGCGAGGCGTACTTGTGTGGCAGGACTTCCTGTTCGCCTGCGCGGCGTATCCCGAAGAACAGCCCTTGTGGGGCGAAGTGACCGCGGAAGTCGAGGATGCCATCGACCGCCTGGCGTCGCATCCGTCGCTCGTCGTCTGGAATGGTGCGAACGAGAACTTCTGGGAGTACGTCGACTTCGGGTGGGCCGAGGAACTGGGAGACCTGACGTGGGGCGAGGGGTACTACCTGTCGCTGCTCCCGGGGCTCGTCGCCCGGCTCGATCCCGATCGACCGTACGTGCCGAACAGTCCATTCTCATGGGATGCGTCCCACGATCCCAACGATCCGAGCGACGCGCTCGTGCACATCTGGGACGTCTGGAACGAGGTCGACTACACGGCCTATGCGGCCTACTCGCCGCGATTCGTCTCCGAGTTCGGGTTTCAGGGGCCGCCTGCGTGGTCGACCCTTACCCGCGCAGTGCGAGACGAGCCGCTTGCCCCGGATGGGCCGGAACTCATGGTGCACCAGAAGGCAAAAGATGGGCAGGCCAAGCTCCTTCGCGGCCTCGCGCCGCACCTGCCCCAGCCCCGTGACTTCGTGGACTGGCACTGGGCCACACAGTTGAACCAGGCTCGAGCAATGCGATTCGGAATCCATCATTTCCGCTCGCTTGCCCCGTTCAACCAAGGAACCATCATGTGGCAGCTGAACGATTGCTGGCCCGTGGTGTCGTGGTCGGCGGTGGATGGCGACGGCATCCGAAAGCCGCTGTGGTATGCGATGCGTGCGGCCTACGCCGATCGCATCGCGATCATCGTGGGAGACGAGGTGGTCGTCATCAACGATGCCCCCGAGCTGCTCGACACTCAGATGCAGATCGGCGATGAGAGCGTGCGCGTGCGCGTGCCTGCGCGGTCGGCCGTGCGGCTGCCCGCGCCGGCGGGCGCCCTGGTTGTTCGGGGTACGGGCGTCGAGGGCGACATTCGTCTCGCGGGCGAACCCGCGGAGGTCGGACTGAACTGGCCGGCATACCAAGCCATGGCCGCGGCGACGCCGTCCGGATACGCGGTAACGGTAACCGCATTCGCTCTGACCATCGACCTGTGCCTCCTCGCCGACCGCCTGGACGAGGCTGCCCAGGTGGATCGGGGGATGGTCTCACTCACGCCGGGAGAGTCGATCACATTTGCCGTCACGACTGAGGCAGCACTGGACCTGGAGGCGCTGATAGGGATTCCCATACTGCGGAGCGCCAACGATCTATTCCGCTGAGACGGCTCACCCGGCGGCGGCCTTCGCCGGATCCGATCCGCCCCCGGGGCAGTGGCGCGGCCGGGTAGGCGTTGGCGTTGAGGACAGTGCCTCAGCTGCAGGGCTCTACAGGTGGCGAGAGGCAGCTCAGGGCCAACACTCTCTGCGTCGGCCGAGCGGGAGCTCGCGCGTCGCGCGAAACACAAGCTCACCGTCCTTCGACACGTCGAGGAAGTCATGGGCAGCGTCTCGGCCACCTGCTGGTATTACGGCATCAGTAGGCAGGCGTAGTACGGGTGGTCGAGAGGCGTCGAGGCCGAAAGCGTTGAAGGGCTTCGGGGCCGTTCCAGCGCCCCGCACTACTCGCCGAGAGCAACGCAGGTGAAGGTCGTGGAGAAGATCCTGTGGTTGCGTTAGCGGTACCCCTTCGGGCCGCAGAAGATCGCGATGTATTGAAAGCGGTACCACGACATCACCATCAGCTCGTCGAGCGTGTGGCGCATCCTGAAGAAGGTCTTGCACCATCTGTCTCCCGTGTGTACCCAAAAACGGGATGATGCCGTGTGAGACGTGTTTCCCGGTGCCTCGGGGCGCGAAACGTCGGCCCCGATGAGGAATCAGTGACCCTGCTAAGGTGCAGAACCCGTAAGGGTTCCGAGGGTTCAAATCCCTCCGTCTCCGCCATGTTAGTCACGTTGAAACCCCCGGCAAGCGAAAGCTGCCCGGGGGTTTGTTTTGTCCCTCTTGAGCATGCGCCGTGGTCTTTATTTCCGCCCCTGTCACGCCGTGTCGCGGGCTTTGCGCCGGTCCGTGCCCAGCTGCGCCAGTCCGGTCACGGCGGCCACGGTCGGCCAGTTCTCCGCCCATCTCGATGTTCATAGTCTCTTGAGTGGGATGCTGACCATCGTCGCCTCCGAGGTCGATCGCGATCCTGTTAAAGGGGAAGGTCATGAGGGCGACGGGAATAGCGATCGGAACACCTTTCAAAGTAGCTGCATGGGTTCGGGACAGAGGCCCCGGGCCCACACCTCACCGCAAGGCTCAGATGAGTCCGGCTCTGGATGGCTTTGGACTGCATATCTGAGCTTTCGGAGTGGTCAGCTCTGGCGCGACGCTTTCGCGGATCGGATCCAAGCAATGGTTTCACAAAGTGTTTCCTTGAGGCCCCGATGTTGACGCCACTCACGCCAAGTGAGAGCGATGACGACAAAGTCCAAGATTGTTAAGAGCGCTACGCCGATGGAAGGCTTCACCACGAAGCCGACGCTCTGAACGATGGCCAAGATGCCAAGCGCTCCGATTGCCCATGGATAGATTTTCGTAGCGCCAACGATGAGGGAAATGACAATTGCGAGCTTTACGACGCCGTGGATCAGTAAAAATAGTGAAATAAAAAATGCCCCTTGTCCCCCCAACTGATGTGCTCCTTTGATGAGGAGATTTGCAATGATGTCATGGGGGTCTTCAAGGAGCTCGCCACCTGTCAGGCTGTGAGCAACCGATGTAAGCCCGCTTGGTGACAGGAATAGAAGAAGCACGCCGCCGATGAGTTCAACGAGTCCGTCAAGGCCTTTGAAGAAAACCCCGACGAGAAAGACGACGTCCAAAATGTGGTCGCGGCGGCTCAAGATCATCACGTCAACTATCTCCCCGCGGGGGGTGTGACCTGGTTCACGATGCTTGAGGTGCGAGATCCCCTTGGTGTTAGGAATGGTAAACGCGGTAAGGCGACACGAACCCATAGGCCGCGGACGAGGGGGGCGACACCAAGAACCCAAACGATCGATGCGAGCACATCAGTGGTGTAGTGGACGCCGTCAACCGCGAGCAGAAACCCAGCGGAGGCGACGATGAGGGCACCAATTGCGATGGCGATAGTGCGAACACGCCCTGAGGCGATCATCGCGACCAATACCACAACGAGTGCTGTGATAAAGGTGGCGTGTCCGCTCGGGTAGGACGCATCGACCTGTATCGGATGAAACGGAAACGGCAGCAGTGCCGCGTCGGGCCGTGGGCGGTCGACGATCACTTTGACAGCTACGACGGAAAGCCAGGTTGCTGCGATCGTTACAGCAAAGGTAGAGGCCACCCGTAGATCACGGTTGACAAGCAAAATGATTCCAGTGAGGACGATGGTTGCCAGAACAGCTGGCACCGGACCCACATCGTGATAGAGCACATTGCCGAGCGTCCCGAGCGCTCCATGATGCAGTGCGTTCAACGCATGCGAGAGCGGCATTTCGAAGTTGCCCAGCGCTCGAAACGCGAAGCCCGCCGCGACGACGATCGCGACTGTTATGAGAGCAACGATCAGGAGTCGGGAGATCGGAGTCGTTGAGGTGAGAATCTTAGGTTGACTCTTCATGACTGGCGTCCTTCCGGGAAGCCAGCATTCGTGATGTCCGTGGCGGGCGTACTAATTTCAACTCGCTGATATACAAGTTCGGCGTAGTCACTAAGGACCTTGCGGCACTCTTCCAGATGCCCAGCCGCCGCCACGCCTTCCGGCAGCGATAGAACGTCGCGTCGCGCCAGATCGCCCCACCATCGGTTGAGGCGATCAAGGCTCTGTTCCTCTTCTTCTAGCTCACCGAACGTGAACTTCTCTTTAGCGATTTCGCGTGCGATCTCTTCTTCGAACTTGCCGCAGTCCGCAATGAACTCCGCCCACTCATCGCGGCGAGCAGCCGCAAATGCGTCGTAGATAAGGGCTTCTGCCTGCTCACCTCGCGGGGCGGCATCGATCATAAAGAGTGATCCACCGCCACGACGGCACAGCTCGGTCGCTCTTTCTAGACCATTCATGAACCACTCAAGGTTTGGGGCGGCCCACACTCCCGCAGAAATAGGTACAGCGCCTAGTTTGCGAAGCTCGCGCCAAACAGCTACTCGATGTCGTGAGGGTTCGGCGTCAAGCTGAATGAGAATGAGTACCCAATTGAACGAAATATCCATATTCCTTATTGTAACATGACGAATATGTAACAGCCGTTACATCTCTGCATCGAAGAAACTCCAACTGTCTTTTGCCACGAGCAGCGCAATGTGTGCCGAGGCTTCCCCAGTCCAACCTTGCGTCACGGACGCCGCTCTAAAATTGCGGGTCAAAGCCCCTATTTTCTGAGCGACGAATTCTTCGGCGGATGAGTAGCCGGCGGCACCATCGTCGTCCGTGTGTCCCCGGGTGTACCCAAGTGCTCCACCTTCTCGGTGCGCAGCTGGGTGGTGTACTCGGCAAGCTCGCCCGGGCGATCCCCCTTCTGACCGGGGAAAAGTTGACGTGGGGTGGTTGGCATGACGGAGGCTTCAACCCTCGTGCGTGCGGCACGCAAAAGTCGCAGGCTCACCCAGGAGCAACTCGCAGAGCTCTCAAACATTGACCAGGGCAGCGTGTCCCGCTCCGAACGAGGGCGCGACGCCGACTTCAGCACGATCGACCGGTTGCTGGCCGGCGCGGGCCACCGGCTCTACTCGGCCCCCACCCGGCGGGATGATGCCGCCACGGCGGTCGCGGAGATCCGTGAGCGGCTTCGGGGGAGTGATAAGGATCGCGCCTTGCGTGCTCTGCTGCAGCTCAATGACAACCTCGTCGCCGAGCACGGTCTTGTTCGCGGAATCTTGGGGCTCGCCGAGCCGGAGTCGACTAAAGACCAGGCATGGGACGCTGCGATCGCAGCGTTTGTGGCGTGGCGCCTCGGTGAAGAGGGGATCCCGTTGCCGACCTGGGTCGACGAACGGGAGCGCTTTCTCGCCGAGCCACGGACGCTCGAAGTGGATCCCGCCGACCCGGTACCGCCGCCTTCCGAGGTACCCCCCGACTTCGCCAAGCGGGGTGTTCTCGCCTGGCGAGACACCTTCGCGAGCGTCTGACCGTGACCGCGCTGGATCGCGACGACATCATCACCGGCCTGCGCGAGTTCATCGCCGAGCTTCGCGCGGCCGATCAGGTGGCGGGCATCCGACTCGTCGGCGGATCTGCTCTGGCTCTGCGCTACTTCGACCGTGGAACAACGCAAGATCTCGACTCACTTCATGTCCGCCCGGGAAGCGATGAGGTAGTCGCGGCCGCCGCCTCGAGAGTCGCTCGACGTCACGACTGGGACCAGACTTGGCTGAACTTCGAAGTCACCAAAGCCGACGCCCTCCCGACGCTCGGGCGCGTAGTCGCATGGGAGTCGATCTACGACCAGGACGGCATCGTTATCCAGGTAGGTGTGATCGGAAGCTCAGAACGACGTCGGCGAACCCACGTTCGAGTATCCTCAAGTCGATGCGAGCCGAGTACAGGTAGCCGGACCAGACTTGTAGTGCCGGTTTCGTTCCCCGCGCACTAGACATGACGGGAAGCAGCTTGGTCACGCAGAACTCCTCATCGGCAGGGAAAAGGAACCGGAGTTCCGAACCGAGCACGGCTCTTGGGCCGCCCAGGGAGTCTCGGTCGTCGTCGAGGACGCGGGAGAAGCGGGCGGCCATGTGATCGTCGAATCCAGTCCACTCCTCTCCAGCACTAGATCGCGCGCGACTTACGACCGAATGAAGAACTGCGTGAGCTTTCCCGCCGAGCTGTTGAGGCCTGCGGACATCCAATCCTCGGACGTCTGGAGAGAATTTTCCGCGGCGGCTGACCAAAGTCGATCCGCGAGTTCGACCGCAATGGCGAGCGCCTTGTCGGGCATTTCGTGTTCCTGGTTGGACACGCCGCCGAGAAGGCGCTCCACAGGTCGCCCAGTAGCGCTTCACCTGACCAGCCGCGAACGATGGCGTTACTGAATTCTCGGAGTCGAGGGTCGGAGGGGAGTGTTTGGACGGTGTCCCCGATTGTTAGGCCGCGAGCGGGCGATGCCGCGACGAATCGTGTCACTTGCTCGAGTGCGTCCTCCCAGCGTGATCCGTCGGTCCAGGAGTCGCCGTACTCGTACGTGAACAACACCCTCAGTGCATCGGCGGGGTCATTGTTCAGCTTCTTCGTGAGGTCGTCGTCGGTCAACCGAGCATAGGGGGCGCTCTAGAACCCTTCCGCGATCTTCTTGATCGCAGAGAGGCGGCGGTCCCACTCAGCACCGATGGCGTCGAGTCGCCGTGCGGTGTCGCTCAGCTGCGAGCCGATGACCCGGAACTGCACCTCGCGTCCAACCCGCACTGGCTCGACGAGACCCACCTCCCGCAGCACGACGAGGTGTTTTGCGATCGCCTGGCGGCTGACCGGGAGACGCCCGGCGAGGGCGGACGCCGAAGCATCGCCCTCACCGAGTGTTGCCAGAATGCTCCACCGGGTCTCGTCTCCGAGCGCGGCAAACATCGGAATCAGCGTCGCTGTGGTCACGAGCCGCTTTCGAGCATGGCGACCAGCTTGTCGAGCTCGGCGTTCCAGCCGTCGCGGTGGCTCTCCAGGTTCGCGACCGGGTCGGAGGTGTTCTCGAACCCGGTCTCGATCACCGTCAGCTGGGTTCCATCGGCGATGGTCTCGAGAGTAAAGGTGAATACCGTCGAGTTCTGCTCGTCGACTTCCTCTGGCAACCGCGCCAGGGCCTCGTTGTTGCCCCAGCGGTAGGAGATCAGCCGGGGAGCATCCATCTGCTCGATGCGCAGCGGTACCGGATCGCGCCCCTCCCAGGTGAGGGTGCCCCGCGTCCCGACACCAGACCCATCGAACGCGGCCTGGCCGAACCACTGAGAGATATGGGTTGGCTCGGTGACCGCCGACCATACCTTCTCGATGGGAGCGTTGATTCGGATCGTGCGCCGAACGGTGAACTCGCCCTCGTCGACGACAGACGGCTGGTTGATTGTCATGCTCACAATGATCGTTCCTTTCGTCAGTTTGTGCAACTCAATAGTTGCACAAAGAAAGAATAACTGCAATCTCAGAGTTGCAGGTTTGCCGAGAAGTGATCAGGCATCCGAACTGTCGCAATCCCACGTGTACCTGTGGTCGGTTCATCGCCGCCGCACCCTCGATTGGCTCGGCGCCGTCCGGTCATGACAGGATTTCTGGATGGCCGGGCTGTTCCGTACGGCGGGGATGCTCTAGCAAACATTCACAGATCTGGTATCAAAGGGAAACATGGTCGAGTCGAACCGGTCGGGAAAGATGTCACGGCGTGCGCTCCTGGGTGTGGCCGTCGCTGCCTCATTGGCGGGATGCACCCCGGTTGCGACACCATCGCCGACCAGATCGTCGACACCGACACCGACACCGAAACCGACGCCGACGCCGTCGGCGATCTCGCTGGCCGCCCCATTCGGCGCTCTGGAAAAAGAGTTCGACGCTCGGCTGGGGGTGTGGGCGCTCAACACCGGCTCCCTGCTGTCGACGGAATACCGGTCCGACGAACGATTCGCCTTCTGTTCCACCCACAAGATCTTCTCCGCCGGCGCCGTGCTCGACAAATACACGATCGACGAGCTGGAGACGGTCGTGCAGTACACGCATTCCGATCTGATCGCGAACTCTCCCATCTCGGAGCCGAATGTGGCGACGGGGATGACGCTGCGTGCCCTGTGCGACGCCGCCGTGAGGTACAGCGACAACACGGCCGCCAATCTGCTGTTCCGCGATCTCGGCGGCCCGGATGCCCTCGAGACGTTTATGCGAAACATGGGGGACCAGGTGAGCGACATGTCCCGCATCGAGGCCGCACTCAGTTCCGCGATCCCCGGCGACATTCGGGACACCAGCACTCCGCGGGCGTGGGGTGCCGACTTGCAGAAGATCATCCTCGGCGACGTTCTGCCGCCCGAGAAACACGCGATCCTGACCGACTGGATGGTGCGCAACACGACAGGGGCTGGACTGATCAGGGCCACGGTGCCTGAGGGGTGGAATGTCGGCGACAAGACGGGCAGCGGGCACTACGGCGCACGCAACGATATCGCCGTTCTGTGGCCTCCGAAAGAGAAACCGCTCGTGCTTGCGATCATGACTTCGCGTCCTGGCGCTGCCGACCCGTACGATGACGACCTCATCGCGAGGGCCGCGGATGCCGTGATCAAGGCGCTCGCCTGACCTGGCGGCGCAACACCGTGTCCGACACGATCGTTCCCCGGGGTTTGCTCTATCTGGAGGCAATCTATGAAAGCTTTCACAACCCGTAGCGCGCTAGCCGCACAGGCAGGCGGAAGATGAGTTGAACATCCGATACGCCAATGATGAACACCGTTCATCGTAGACTCGCATCAACCACTACCCTGGAGTCGATTCTCGATGAACAAACCCGTAGGCATCCGCGAAGTGGCAGAGCACGCCGGGGTTTCCATCGGCACGGTGTCGAATGTTCTCAATCACGTGAAGACCGTCACCTCCGCCAACCTCGAAAAGGTGCAGGCGTCGATGCTCGAGCTCGGTTTTGTGCGCAACGACCTGGCCAGGCAGCTGCGGATGGGCGGCGGAAATACGATCGGACTGGTCGTACTCAACGTGGCCAACCCCTTCTTCGCGGATCTCGCCCACGCACTCGAGGCAGAAGCCGAGGCGAACGGTCACACCATCATCCTGGGATCGAGCGACCAGGATGCC
The DNA here is from genome assembly GCF_040549465.1 of Glaciihabitans sp. UYNi722. Taxonomy (NCBI): domain Bacteria; kingdom Bacillati; phylum Actinomycetota; class Actinomycetes; order Micrococcales; family Microbacteriaceae; genus Glaciihabitans; species Glaciihabitans sp. UYNi722. Next base: position 20,059 of record NZ_JBEPTL010000026.1, read on the forward strand.
GACCGCGAGAATCGCTACATCGACCTGTTCGAGGAACAGCGGGTGCGTGGCATGCTGATCGCCCCGCTGGACGGGGTCACGCCACGGCTGTCGCGGCTGCGTTCGCGCGGAGCTCCGGTGGTGCTTTTCGACAGCACCGCCGATCCTGAGCAGTTCTGCTCGGTGACGCTCGACGGCACCGCAGGCGGATACATGGCTACCAGGCATCTCATCGATACAGGTCGTCGCCGCATCGTCTTCGCCGGCGGACCACTCCCGCAGGTCTCCGAGCGTTTGGCTGGCGCCAGCCGCGCGGCCCGCGAGAGCGCCGGAGTCACGCTCTCCCTTATCGAGACCGGCGACCTCACCGTGGCGGAGGGCCGCATCGTCGGCGACCAGATACTGCAGCAGCGACCGGAGGAGAGGCCGGATGCCATCTTCGCCGCGAACGACCTGCTTGCTGTCGGCATCCTGCAGTCGTTGATCCTCGCCGAGGACCTGAAGGTGCCCGACGACATCGCACTGATCGGCTACGACGACATCGACTTCGCCGCATCCACGATGGTGCCGCTCTCGACCATCCGCCAACCGAGGGAACTCATCGCTCGCGAAGCGTTGCGTCTGCTCGAGGAGGAAGCGGATCCAGCATCAGGCCACGTTCACGCGCGCCATCTCTTCACGCCGGAGCTCATCGTGCGCGAGAGCACCGGGCCGCGCTGACCGAGGCTCGAGGCGAGCGATCCGGACGCCCGTCATACTGATCGTCTTAGACGAACTGATCGGAGTCCCCGGGATATAGGGCATCCGTCCGATGCCCCATCGCCTCCTTAGCGAGGAATGTCTTAGTTACGACGAAGGCAACGGAGACCAGACCATGAGCATCAACGAATATGCATTCAGCCACCTCAGCCGGGCGCGAGAGGAGGCCCTCGCGCGAGAGCTCGAGCACCGCAGGGTGCTGATCGAGCGGATCGAGGAGGAGCGCGCGAACACTGGGCCTGCTCCTGGGAGCACGCGACAAGCGATCGGCGGATGGATCCGCTCACGCCGGGCGGCCCGACAGGCAAAGGGTGCCGCAGAGTCCAACATGAGGACTGTGGCCATCAGCGCGCACCGGTGCGCGTAGCAATCGCCGACGATGTCACCTGGCGGTGGCACAATGGCGGCATGCAATCCGCGTTCGGCAGCACGTTTCTGATCGGCAGGGAGTCGGAACTCGCGACCCTGCGCGAGACGTTCGCTGCGGGCCTGCCTGGCGACACCCGCACGGTGGTGGTGGCCGGTGAGGCGGGGATCGGTAAAACCCGGCTGGTGGCCGAATTCGTCGAATCGCTACCCTCCCAGGCCGTCGTCGCGGTCGGGCAATGTATCGATCTCGGGCCGGATGCTCCGCCCTACGCGCCGATCACCGGCATCCTTCGGGCGCTTCTCTCCACTGTCGGTATCGACGAGTTGATCGCGGCAGCCGGCCCCTCGCGCGAAGCACTCTCCGTGCTGCTTCCCGAGCTGGAAGAACTCGGTGGCACGCGCCAGGACGTCCGTGGCGGCGTCGAATGGGTTTATGACAGCGTCGCGGTCGCGCTGGAGAACCTCGCCCGCACCGCACCCCTGGTACTCGTGGCCGAAGACCTGCACTGGTCGGACCAGGCGACCCTCGGGCTCCTTCGTTACCTCATCCGCGTGCTCGAGCACGCCAACATCCTGTTCGTGCTCACCTATCGCACCGATGACGTGCGTCGCGGGCATCCTCTCCACGCCTGGCTGCCGGAGCTCGATCGCAACCGGCGCGTGATGCGCATCGACCTCGGGCGTTTCTCTCGTGCCCAGGTGCGTGAGCTGGCCGATGTGCTCCTTGGCTCGTCGCTCGAATCATATGACCTCGGCGTTCTCTACGACCGGTCGGATGGCGTGCCGTTCCTCGTTGAAGAACTGGTGGGATTCGACGGTTTCGAAAACGTGGACTGTTTTCCGTCCAGCCTCCGTGGTGTGCTGCTCTCACGCTATGAGACGCTGTCGGAACCGACGCAGCGTGTGGTGCGCCTTCTGGCGGCCGGTGGCGCTCGCGTGGAGCATGAACTTCTCGTCGCGGTCTACGACGGCGATCCGGAAGAGCTCGACAGGGCCGCCCGTGAGGCGGTGGCGGCGAGCGTGATCGTCATCGATGACAGCGCGTACGAGTTCCGGCATGCGCTGGTGCGGGATGCGATCCACGAAGAACTGCTGCCGGGTGAGCGGGCACGATTCCACAGTCTCTACGCCCGTGCTCTCGAAGAAAGATGTGACACAGACGACACTTTCGCCACCGCCATGTCCTACCACTGGATGGTCGCGCACGATCTGCCTGCCGCCTTCACCGCATCCCTCAAAGCGATGCGGCACGCACGAGGTTCCTACGCCTATACCGCGGCCGCGCGCATGGGCGAACGAGCCCTGGAGCTCTGGCCACAGGTTCCGGATGCCGCTGAGCTGGCTGCTTGCACTCGCGGAGAGCTGCTCGCCGACGTCGCCTACATCCTGCGTAACGCCGGCGAAAGCGATCGCGCCATCGCCCTGGTCGAGGAGGCGATCGCGGAACTCGCGCCAGGTGACAATGAGCGCCTCGCGGCGTTGTTGCGCGATAAAGCCTCCTATCTCGCCAACATCGGCCGTTCGGGATCGATCGACCTGCTGAGGGAGGCCCTCGCGCTGTTGCGCGACCAGCCGGTCAGTCTGCTGCGCGCCACTATCCTCGGCGAGCTCGCGGCACGGCTGATGCTGCAGGCCTACTTCGACGAGGCAGTCGAGGTGGCAGATGCTGCGTTCGTCGAAGCGGAGGCCGTCGGATCGCTTCCGCGGATGTCTGTGGCGGCCAACATTCGAGGAACCTCCCTGCTGTCGAACGGCCAGATCTCCACCGGTCTCGACGATCTCTATCGCGCTGGCGAGCTCGGACACGGCGATGACTCGGCGCGACTGCGGTACTGGGTCAACCTGTCCGATTCGATGAATCTGCTCGGTCGTTTCGATGAGGCGATCACGCTCGCCGAGGAGGGGCTTGAGCGCGCGCGGCTGCGCGGTGTCGAACGCACCAAGGGCGCCATCCTGCTGTCGAACATGATCGGGCCGCTCTTTGCTCGCGGCGAGTGGACGCGCGCCGACGACCTGCTCAATCGTGCCCTGGCGCTCGAGTCGCCTCTCGGGTTCAGCGCGCCGTTGCAGCATCTGAAACTCTGGTCCACTCTCTGGGGAGGCGATCCTGAGAGTGCCGAGCGGATGCTGCGCCCCTGGCGCGGACAGCTCGGCATCGAGCAGCAGGCGCAGGTGCGCCTCGCCTTCGCCAGGGTCGCCGGTGAAATCGCACTCGAGAACGGCGACGTGGCGCGGGCCTGGTCGGAGGTGAGCGGCCTCATCGCGCCTGATCATCGCGGGATTCCGGCTTACGATCTCCCGCTGCTGATGGTCGCCGCTCGAGTGCTGGCCACCGTTCTTAGGGAGGGGGTCGACCTGGGGCCGGAGTTCGATGCCGTCACTGCCGACCGTGACCTCAGGGTTCTGCTCGCACGCTACGAGGGTTGGCCGACCCATCCGGTGTTCGCTGCGGTTTTTGAGGCCGAACTCGGAGGTCCAGGGCGACTCGGCACGAACATCGATCTGTGGCGGCGCGCCGTCGATGCCGTCGAGTCATCGAATGCTCCTGCCTTTCTTCGCCCATGGACGCGAACGCGTCTTGCCGAGTCGCTGGCGGCCGCGGGTGGCCGTGCCGAGGCCCTGATCGAGGCAGAGCATGCCCGATCGGCCGCTAAAGAAATCGGTGTAGGCCTGATCCTGGTTCGCATCGACGACCTCGAGCGCCGTGCGGGGCTTCACGCTTCGCAGGTCTCACCTGTTGGGAGCGTGCCGGTTCTGACTGATCGCGAACGGCAGGTTCTCGCTCTCGTCGCCGAGGGACTCAGCAATCGACAGATTGCGGAGCAGCTCTTCATCAGCGCGAAGACGGCGAGCGTGCATGTGTCGGCGATCCTGCGCAAACTCGGCGCCGCCACGCGAACCGAGGCCGCCTATCTCGCCCAGCAGCAGCCGAACGGTGTTGCTGTCACCGCGTGATCCGGCACATTGTCGCACTCCGGACAGGTCCGGACGAGCCACGGGTTGATGCGGACGCTCACCCCGTCTTCTTCGCGGTCACCACCCAGGCGGCTGACTCGGCCTCCAATGGGCCGTCGCCGAGACGGGATGTCATCTCGTCAGCGAGTCGGGCGGTCAGCGTGTCGAGGTCGCCGCGCTCCTGAAGGGCGAACCGCAACGGCGTGCCCAGGCAGAATCCCTCGGTGAGAGTCCTTGCATCCACGGCAACTCCCGACAGGACGACCCGCTCTAGACCTGTCTCCTGCATACCGCCCGCCACGAGATCCGACCTGATTTGCCCGGTGTCGGCGTAGCCGTGGGGCACTCGCACGATGAAGGTCGGGGGGTCGTCGGGAAAGACCGCGGCGAGACTGTCGACCATGGCCAGCGGGAACGGTGAAGCGCTCACCACATCCCATACCGCGAAGATCATCGTGCCCGTCGGGTCTAGAACCGTTGCAGCTTCGGCAAACGCCGCCGGCTTGTCGGGGAAGAACATGACGCCGAACTGGCACACCACGAGGTCAAAGGAGCCCTCCGCGAAATCCAGGTGCTGTGCGTCCGCGGTTTTCCATGTTGCGCCCGGCACCCGGCTCTGCGCCCACGCCACCATCGCCGGGTTGAGGTCGGTAGCTGTGATGGCGGCCTCCGGCAGGACCCGGACGAGCTCCGCCGTGGCGATGCCCGAACCCGCAGCCAGCTCGAGAACCCGGCTCGGAGCCAGCGCGGCTGCGGTCGCCGCCAGGTGGACGGCGAACGGCCGGAACAGCGCGGGTCCAAGCGCCCGGTCATACACCTCGGGCATGCTGCCGACCCAACTCGTATCCGTCGTCATGTGCAGCATTGTCCGCCTTCACAGCGCTCGCGCCCGGCAGGATCGCCGAGCGCCGTCGGCGGTTCTCACCACTCGGCGAAAGCACCGTCCGGCGTGCGCCAGACCGGGTTGCGCCAGCGATGGCCGATCTCGGCAGCCCGCTCGACGGCACGCTCATCGATATCGATGCCCAGCCCGGCGCCAGTCAGTCGTTCGACGTATCCGTCGTGGAACTCGAAGGGTGAGGTGTCGACCAGGTAGTCGAGCACGTCGGATCCCACGTTGTAGTGGATGCCGAGAGAGGTCTCCTGGATGAGCGCATTCGGTATCGCGAAGTCCAGTTGCAGTGAGGCTGCGAAAGCGATCGGGCCGAGCGGACAGTGCGGCGCGACAGCGACACCGTAGGTCTCGGCCGCCGCGGCGATTCGTCGCGACTCCGAGATGCCGCCGGCATGGGAGAGGTCCGGCTGCGCGACCGCTATGCCGGAGGCCAGCACCTCCCGGAAATCCCAGCGCGAATACAGGCGCTCGCCGGTGGCGATCGGGATCGTGGTGGATTCGCAGATTTGGCGCAGTTCGAAAGACAGCTCGGGAACGACGGGTTCCTCGACGAACATGGGGGCGAGGGGCTCCAGTTGGCAGCAGATCTGCCGGGCGACTATCGGTGAGACCCGACCGTGGAAGTCGATGGCGATGCCGCCGTCCGGCCCGAGAACGTCACGAACGGCGGCGACACGCTCGACTACGCCGTCGATGTCGGATGCGGTGGCGAGTGGGGCCATCGTAGCCGTCGCATTCATCTTCACCGCGGTGAAGCCCTGCGCTTTGCGCTCGAGGGCTGCGTCTGCTGTGTCGGAGGGCTCGTCGCCGCCGATCCAGGAGTACACGCGCATCCGGTCTCGCACCGGCCCACCCAGAAGTTCGTGCACCGGGGCGTTGCGAACCTTGCCCGCGATGTCCCAGAGGGCCTGGTCGATGCCCGCGACCGCGCTGGACAGGATCGGCCCGCCGCGGTAGAAGCCACCCTTGCTGAGCACCTGCCAGTGATCTTCGATGCGAAGTGGGTCCATGCCGATGAGATAGTCGGAGAGTTCATCGATAGCACTCTCCACCGTCTGGGCGCGTCCCTCGACGACCGGCTCGCCCCATCCGACCACCCCTTCGTCGGTCTCGATCTTCAGGAACAACCAGCGGGGCGGCACCATGAACGTCTTGAGCGCGGTGATCTTCATCCTTCTATTGTGGCGGGCTGCGCTAGGTGTGTGCATCCAGTGCCAAATGAAGGAGTTCCCGTGCGATGCCCCCGGAATATCAGGAGGGCAACCGCCAGAACAGCGAAGATCTCCTTCATTTGGCACAACTATCGGCGCAAACCCTCAGGGGTCCTCTGCCGGCATCCGTTCTAGCGTGTCGGCTGCCTCGCGTCGACAATGGAACCCATGGATGAGCACTTCGGCGATTCGTGGGTGACGGTACCGAATCTGATCACCCACGCGCTTCCTGAGCGGGAGAACGCTCCCATGACCGAGGCGCATGGCGACGACGTGAACCACGATTCCAGGGTGGGCTGACCCCGTGGAACATCCGCTGGTGATTGATCCCGCCGATCCGCTTGTCGTGCGGGTCCGCACGATCTGCATGACGTTCCCCGAAGCCCTGGAGGCGGTGGCCTGGGGCCGCCCGACTTTCCGCGCCGGCAAGAAGATCTTCGTGATGATGTCGTCGAGCATGGACCGCCCCAACTCGATCGTTTTCAAACCGGCGGGGGATGAACGGCTCGCCCACCTCGAAGACCCGCGTTTCTTCAGCCCTCCCTACTGGGGCCCATCCGGATGGCTCGGCATCGACGTCGATCAACCCACGACGGACTGGACCGAACTGGCCGAACTTATCGACACGTCATACCGGCAGGTGGCCCTGCAGCGCCAGCTGAGGGCACTCGATTCGCGGTGAGCCGTTGCGCTGGTATAGTCGTCAGGTTGGGTTTTACCCGACGAATGCGCCCGTAGCTCAGCGGATAGAGCAATTGACTACGGATCAATAGGCCGGGGGTTCAAATCCCTCCGGGCGCACCAATAAAAATGCTGGTCAGCATGGCAATTTGTCGTGCTGACTGGCGAAAAACCCTACAAAAACCCCTGCCTCCTACTCCTAGCCCTTTATGTGCCGGGCAGTTGCTGACTCGAGTCCTATCTGTGAGCGGACACAATCGAGCACGGCGGGCTGCCAGCGTTCGCCGAGAAGCGTCGCAATCTTGCCCACAGGGGCGGGCCATGAGGCAGGGCAAGTGAATGTTGGGGGTGCCCGGCACCAAATTGCGGGGAACGCCTCGCCTCACAACGTGGGCAAGGCGATCGCGTCGCCTCGAGCAAATCGCCGTCGCCCACACTCGCGACAGCCGAGGTCCTGTCGCGGAAGCTCGATGAGGCGCTCCCCAGTCATTGCGTCGGCCTGATGCCATTGGGTCTGATCACCGCCCTGTATCAGTCCGGTGACTGACATGAGCCATTCGTTCACGGCGGCCGCGGCGGCAACCGCATTGAGGGTGATCACGCTCGGTGACACAATCGACACATCGTCGATGTAACGCTGTCTTTTCAGTTGATCCACCGAGGTGATTTCTGCGCTCAGGACGCCAGCGTTGATTAGCCCGTTGCACCACATGCACCCAGTGCCCGGTGTGCTTGCCCGTCGAGGGCAGCGGTGGTGGAGTCCGCAGGCGCACGGGAGACTCGTGCGTCGCCCGACCACGTCGGGCAATGCCCTGTCAGCCATATCATGTCGTCACTGACCGGTGTTCCCGGAACGCTTCAATAGCCTCGGCGACGCGAGACGCTTCATGGACACCTTCGTCGAGGGCTACAACCACACCCACCGCCACACCGGCATCGGGCTGAACACGCCCGCAGACGTCCACTACGGCCTCGCGGCCGGCAAAGCCGCCGAGCGGTCCGCGACCCTGGCCGAAGCCCGGGCCCGGAACCCGGAACGCTTCAGCACCAACCTCGACCCCAAGATCCTCGCCACCCCCGACGCAGCGTGGATAAACAAGCCCACCGAAGCACAAGAAGACGAGCCGAAACTAGCCGCCTAAACTCACGCTGGCCCCATCCACCTTGACAAATTCCGACGCGCCGAGTTGTTCTAAGCGCGTCCGAACCAGTATTCGCCGAGCCACTCGAGGAACTGCTGAGCCTCGTTGTTGGCGTGCCTGAGTCGCACCTCACCGGTGCGGTCGTCGAAGAAGTCGTCGTACCCGGCCAGCTCTTTCACTGCGTCGTCTGCCAGAGGCCGGAACCCCATGGTCCATTCCGGAAATTGTCGTTCCTTGATTGGTTCTTCGCTGACAACTGAAATGCTGCGGTGGCGCGGGTCCGCGGAGATAAGGGCGAACCGGGAGAGAACCTGCTCATCCGGTCCCTCGAGGATCTGGATAAATCGGCCTCGGTGGTAAAGGAGCGCCCCCGTGAGGTGGTGGCGGAGGTTGTTCGCGCGAGCCTGGACGAGAATCGCGGCAATATCGTCGTCGGTCATCTCGACGGCAGCTGCACTGACGTAGGCAATAGAAAACATTCGGATCCCCCAGGATCTATCTCCAGCCACACTCCTCCGATCCACCACCACCGTCTACGCCCACTATTGGGGCCGCGAACGCCACGGCGTGGCCGACATATCCGCGGCCTTGGGTCCAGCTGTCAGCGAATCGGCCTTCAATGGCGCGGCCGCCCGGAGCTTGGCCGTTGGCTGAGCCCGAAATATCGTGCAGCGATTCGTTGCACCGTGCGAACTGACATGTGAAGTTGTTCTGCTATGTGACCATCCGTTGTGCGCCAGCCAGAGAGCGTCGCCGCCCTCGCCGCTCCCCAGGTCGAGTGCGGTGCCCGGTGCGAGGCCGGCCACCTCGCGTTCGAGGGCGACGTTCACCCTGCCGCTCCAGGATTTGCCGTTCTCCCGGTAACGGTTCTCCCAGTACTCGGCGGCATTCGATGTGGTTTCGGTCATGGTCCAACCCTGGGAGATGTGCCGCACTGGAGCAACTAACCGTGCCGAATCGGCGCCGGGACTCGATGAACGGTGGTGCGCGCGGGGTAGCTTGGTGACCATGCAGCAGCAACCGAGCGCCCGGCGTGCGCGATCCCTCGTCAGCGGCATCCGATGAGCATCGATGACGACGAGGTCGACCTGCTCATCGACGCGTGGGCGCAGCGGTTGCCCGATGTGGACTTCGCGCCGCTCGACGTCATGTCGCGCCTACGTCGGGTGTCGCATCGTCTGAATCGGTTGCGTGGTGACGCCTTCCGCTCTGTCGATCTCTCCATCTGGGAGTTCGATGTGCTCGCGGCTCTCCGTCGCGCAGATCCGCCCCACGAACTGAACCCGGCCGAGTTGATGCGGGCGACCATGATCGGCAGCGGGGCGATGTCGAACCGACTCGAGAACCTCACTACGCGCGGACTCATCGAGCGCAGGCCGAACCCGTCGGATGGACGCAGCACTCTCGCCTGCCTGACGCAGGAAGGGCTCGCAAGGGTCGATGCGGCGATGATCGCCCTGGTCAGCGCCGAGGCGGAGGAGCTTCGGTCGCTGTCGAAGCAGGAGCGGTCACAGCTCGTGCACCTGCTGCGACGGCTCGGGGCTGCTGATTCCTCTTCCCAGGAAGGCAGTTAGGTCCCGACCAGTCGTGCAGCACACGAAAATGGCCCCGACGCCGAAGCGCCGAGGCCGTTCTCAGTACTGGTTCGGATTAGCGTCCGAGGATGCGTCCGAGGTTGACTCCGGTCTGGCCGCCGTTCAGGATGCCGTCGACCATTCCGTTGACGTCAAGCGGAACGCTGGTCGAGGTGCCATTGCCGACCGAGGTGTCGTTACCCGACGCGACGGGAGCGGTAGCGCTCACGTCGTTGCCCGAGGCGACAGGAGCCGTGACGGGTGCGCTTACCTGGTTGCCCGAAGCGACAGCGTTGCCGTTGGCCACTCCGCCACTGAGAACGTCGCCGACCTGCGGTGCGACCACGACAGGAGCGGAAGCGGAGCCTCCGAGGATGTCGCCAGTGGAAGCCGATCCTCCGAGGATGTCGCCACCCAGCAGGTTGCTGAGGCCGAGGTTACTGGTCAGATCGTTGGCCAGGTTGGTCCACGTCGAGGTCGTGCTCATGGTGGAGTCGGTCGAGCTGTTCGTGCTGGCCATGGCCGGGGCGGCAGCGCCGATCGAGATGAGCGCTGCAGCAGCGACTCCGACGGCACCGAAAGCGGTCTTCTTAGAGATGATGTTCATGGGATGAGCTCCTCTTCACTTCACTTCACGACCGGAGCTTTTCCTGGTCGCAGTAACTGATCCGAAGTCCTCGGCCAATCGGTTCGTTAAGATGAGGCTGTCACCCTTTCGAGGGCCATGTTTCACGTTTTTCCTGTGAATTGCTGAGCCGGTGTATCCCTTCTACGACGGGGGACTATCCGAGCGGTCAGCGGAAAGCTGAGTAAATGCTGGCAGTGGGCCTATCCAGACGGTGGTAAGCGCGATCGATAGGCTGATGAACCTATGAGCACCCCATTCATCGTCTCCGATGCGGTCGCCGAGGCGCTCGCCGCACACAGTCCCGTCGTCGCCCTCGAATCGACGATCATCTCGCACGGGCTGCCGCGCCCTCGCAACCACGAGGCGGCGAAGGAGTTCGAACAGATCCTGCGTGATGTCGGCGTGACGCCTGCGACGATCGCGGTGCTCGACGGCATCCCGAGGATCGGATTGGACGCGGAGGGCGTACGCCGCATCGCCGAGGAAGACCTGGCGAAGGCGAGCGTGCGCGACCTTCCGGTACTGGCGGCGGCCGGGGCATCCGGAGCCACCACCGTCGCCGCGACCGCACATCTCGCCTCTCTCGCCGGTGTGCGAGTCTTCGCGACCGGCGGTCTGGGCGGCGTGCACCGCGGGGCGAGCACCACCTTCGATGAGTCGGCCGACCTGTCGACGCTCGCCCTCACCCCGGTGACCGTGGTGAGCGCCGGGGTGAAATCGGTGCTGGATATCGCAGCCACCCTCGAACGGTTGGAGACGCTCAGCGTGCCGGTCGTGGGGTATCGCACCACCACATTCCCGAGCTTCTGGCTGCGGGAGTCGGCATACACGATCGACTGGTCGGTCGAATCAGCGGCACAGGTGGCGGCGATCATGCGCAGCCAGGACGAACTCGGCCACGGACAGGGCATCGTCGTGGCGAACCCGATTCCGCTCGACCAGCAGTGGGATCCTGCCGAACACGACAGGGTGCTCATCGAGGCGCTCGCGGCCGCCGACGAAGCGGGGATGCACGGCAAGGCGGTGACGCCGTTCCTGCTCGGTTACATTGTGAAGGCCTCAAACGGCCGCAGCCTCGAGGTCAACCTCGATCTCGCCCGCAACAACGTTCGGCTGGCTGCCGAGATCGCTGTCGAGTGGTCAGCTCTCAATGCCGACAACTGACGGGCCGCGCATCGTCGTATTCGGCGACGTGATCGACGACATCGTCGTCATCCCGAACGGTCCGATCCGCACTGACACCGACACGCCCTCGGCGATCCGCAACCGCGCGGGGGGCTCAGCTGCGAACGTGGCGACCTGGCTCGGTTCGCTCGGTGCGCCGGTCGACTTCGTCGGCGTGGTGGGCAGTGCGGATGTCGAACGCCACAGCGCGCTCCTCGCCTCGGCCGGGGTGGCGTCCCATCTCATCGGCGATCGAGAGCTGCCGACAGGCACCATCGTGCTCATCGTGGAAGGCGAGCGACGCACCATGCTGACCTCGACCGGCGCGAACGCGGCGATGACCCCGGATGCCGTCAGCGACGAGTTGCTCGACGCAGCCTCGCACCTGCACTTCACCGGCTACAGCCTGTTCGGTCGTGCCGACGATGAACCCATCCTCCGGCTCATCGACCGCGCCGCCTCGCGCGGCGTTCAGGTGTCTGTCGACCCGGGTTCCGCCGGGTTCCTGGTCGACTTCGGTGTCGACAGGTTCCTGCGGGCCGTGCGTGGCGCGAGCCTGGTCTTCCCGAACCTCGAGGAGGGGCGCGTTCTCACCGGTCTGCACGATCCGGAAGACGTGGCGGAGGGGCTGCTCGAGCACTTCCGACTCGCCGCCGTGACCCTCGACACCGATGGCATCGTGCTCGCCCGTCGCGGGCATCCGGTCATTCGGATCGAGTCGATCGCTGCTGAGATCGTCGATCCGACGGGGGCGGGAGATGCGTTCGCCGCGGGGTTTCTCGCCAACTGGGTGTGCACGAGAGATGACGTTGCAGCAGCACGCGCCGGAGTTGCCTCCGGTGCCCGCGCGGTGGCGACTATCGGCGGCCGGCCCGCTTGACGACCTCGTAGGCGGTGAGGGCATCCGCTCTCGACTGCTTGAGATCCACGATCGGCTCAGGGTAGTCGTCGGTGCCGAGCTCCGGCAGATATCTGCGCTGGTAGTCCTGGTGCGGATCGAATTTGTCGGCCTGCAACATCGGGTTGAAGATGCGAAAGTACGGGGCCGCATCCGCGCCGGAGCCGGCGACCCACTGCCAGTTGCCGGGGTTGCTGGCTTCGTCGGGGTCGACCAGGGTGTCCCAGAACCACTGTTCGCCGACGCGCCAGTCGATGAGCAGGTTCTTGATCAGGAAGGATGCCACCACCATCCGCACCCGGTTGTGCATGTAGCCCGTCTGCCAGAGTTCCCTCATGCCCGCGTCCACGAGCGGGATACCGGTGCGACCCTGCTGCCAGGCCTCGAGTTCCGCCCTGTGCGGCTTGTCCCACGGGAACGCGTCGAAGTCGGGGCGAAAGTTCTTCTCGTGCAGGTCGGGAAAGTGGAACAGGATGTTCCAGTTGAATTCCCGCCAACCGACCTCGCTGAGAAACTTGGCCGCATTCCTGCGGGCGGCCGCGCTCAACTGCCCACGCTGCACGCGATGCCAGATCTGGAACGGGCTGATCTCGCCGAAACGCAGGTGCGGGGAAAGTCGTGAGGTGGCATCCTGGCCCGGCTCGTCACGGCCCCTGTCGTAGTCCTCGAGTCCGACGACGACGAAGCGTTCGAGGCGTTCGTGAGCTGCGTGTTCTCCCGGGGTCCACGCCTCGCGGATGCCGCCAGCCCAGTCGGGATGCGTCGGCAGCAGCTGCCACTCGGCGAGGTCGTCGCTCGCGACATCCGTGACGCCGCTGATGGATCGCGGCGTCGGCAGCGGCTCCCGTGGATCGCCGGAACCGAGGCTCGCTTTCCAGAACGGCGTGAACACCCGAAACGGGTTGCCCTCCGCGGTCGTCACCGTCCACGGCTCGTGCAGGAGGTTGGCCTGGAAGCTCTCGACGGTAAGGCCCGCATCGCGCAGTCTGCTCTTGAGCGCGGCATCCGCGTCTCGCTGGGGACCGCCGTAACGGCGATTCCAGAAGACCGCGCCTGCGCCGGTGTCTGTAACCAGCTCAGGGAGTTTCTCGGCCGCGGCGCCGCGGCGCAGCACCAGTCGACCACCGATCGTGCGGATGGATTCGGCCAGGCTTTCGAGGCTGTGATGCAGCCACCAGCGGCTCGCGCCTCCCAGCGCGCGGATGCCCTCGGTCTTCTCGTCGAGCAGGTAAAAAATCACGATCGGAGCGCCGCGATCGATGGCTGCGCTCAGAGCGGGATTGTCGGCAAGGCGTAGATCATCGCGCAGCCAGACGATGCTTGGGTCCTGGGAGTCGTCGTGGGGAGCCATGCCCTCCAGCGTAGGAGCCGGTAGGCGTGAGAGTCAGGGGGTTGCGCCGAGCCGCAGTTTGTCGCAGAGCTCGGTGAGCGTCGCCAACTCTTCCGTGGTCAAAGTGCTGCCGACCCGCGCAGTGATCGACCTGATGTGACCGCGCGCCACCTGGCGGAACAGTTCGAAGCCCTCGTCGCTCAGGGCGGCGACGATGCCGCGTGCGTCATCCGGATCCGCCATCTTGGTAACCAGGCCGCGCGCGGTGAGGCGGTCGACGAGTCGACTGACGCTCGGCTGGGTCAGCAGCAGATGCTGGTTGAGGTCGCGGATGCGCAGCCTCCTGCCCGGCTGGCGAGACAGGTTGAACATCACGTCGTACTCGTTCAGCGACAGGTCGCCGCTCGGAAAATCCGCATTCAGATAGCGCATCACCGAAACCTGCGCTCGAAAAAGCGCCTCCCAGGCCGTCACTGCGGCTGCCGAGTCGCTCACGGTTCTCCTCTCGCCCGTATCAAGAATACGGAGGCGGGGGAGATCGACAGTGAATGGACCTGTTAAACAGGATTGAGGGTCGGTTTCAGAGGCTAGAAACCGACCCTCTCCCTTGCACCAAGAGTGTCCTGCAATCACATTCGCAGAGGCTGCCACAGCAAACAACTTCTGCTCTTGAACTATATAACGAGAAGATAACGGAACGCTAGTTATCAATCCGTTATTTTTCTGGGAAGTTCATTCGATCGTTGTCCTGTTCTTTGACATTCAACTTGTCCGTTTGACGCCTAACTTGTCCGCGTTGACACTTTCGTGTCCGTTGTGACAGGTAACTTGTCCGCGCACCGCGCGTAGCAGAACCCGCGTGCGTGGGCCGCTCTCACGTGTCTCGAAACTATTGATGACTACGCCGGCGAATTCAGGTGGTGAGCGCAACGTCCTGAGTTCTGTGGGTGTTGTTGATGGGTAGATCGTGGTCGCTGTTGAGTGTTCGGTTGGGGTTTTGGAAGGGGTTGGACGGAGGGCTATCGACATCGGCTGCCGCGCGGACCGCGGGGGTGTCGCGGGCGACTGCGTATCGGTGGTTGGGCGAGGATCGGCAGGTGCTGCCATCCTCTTTCCAGAATTTCGCTGTCCCTCGTCCTGGGTCGTTGTCGTTACGGGAGCGGGAAGAGATCGGCTTCCAGCTCGCCCGCGGCCACGGGGTGCGGCAGATCGCTGCCGTGCTCGGCCGGGCGCCGTCGACGATCAGCCGCGAGGTGGCCAGGAACCGGGTTCATGACCGGTACGTGCCCTCGTTGGCGCAAGAGCAAACCTGGGCGAAAGCCCGCCGGACGAGAGCGCGGAAGTTGGACGGGTTAGCGTTACGGCTCCGGCTCGAGCATCCGGAGGATGGGGAGATGCAGGTGTCCCACGAGACCATCTACCAGGCCCTCTACGTCCAAGGCCGCGGCTCGTTGCGGCTGGAAGTGGCAACCGCCCTGCGCACCGGACGCGCCCGGCGCCGCACCCAAAAGCCAGGCAGCCCCAAGGCGGGGCGGTTGCCGGGCATGGTGATGATCTCTGATCGGCCAGCTGAGATCGAGGACCGCGCCGTTCCCGGGCATTGGGCGATTTGATTATCGGTTCGACGTCGACGAGGTCCGCGATCGGGACCCTCGTGGAGCGGACCAGCGGGTTTTTGATGCTGTTGCATCTGCCCGGGGATCACACCGCCGCGACCGTGTCGGCGGCGATGATCGAGGCGATGAACACCCTGCCCGAGCAGCTGCGCGGATCGGTGACGTGGGACCAGGGCCGGGAGATGGCAAAGCATCAGGACATCACGATGGCGACCGGGATGCCGATCTATTTCTGCGACCCGCACTCGCCCTGGCAGCGGGGCAGCAACGAGAACACCAATGGTCTGCTGAGGCAATATTTTCCGAAGAGCACCGACCTCTCCTTCCACGGGCCCGGGATCCTCGCGAACGTGGCCGCGGAACTGAACGCCAGGCCCCGGAAGCGCCACGGCTACCGAACCCCCGCAGAGGTCCTCGCCGAGCTACTCTCGAAACCGTCAAATCAAACCGGTGTTGCGCCCACCACCTGAATTCGCCCCCTTTTGGATGCGGTCGCAGCCCGCGGTTACCTCATTCTCACCTCCGAAGCCTCCCGTCTATTTCCTGCGACAGCAGATGCCGGCACCCGCCTGCTGTTGCTCAGCATCCGCTACTTGCGCTTCGCAATCGGCAACCCGGAGCTCTTCAGCACCATGTTCCGGGGACGATTATCAGCGCTGCCGAATAACGTTGGACAGTTGTCGTTTGTTCCTTACATCGCTGCGGTCAACGACGCAATCGACGACGACCTTCTGCCAAACGAGGATCGCGCCACGGTCGCTTTAGCGGTTTGGAGCGCACTCCACGGGATCACCGTCGCGTGTCTCAGCGGCGGTTACCTCGGTTTGGGGATCTCGAGCAGGCCTGAGCACCTGGTGACTAGCATGTTCGCTCTCTATTTTCCGCAGCTCAGAACAAGCTGGTCGCAAATGCAACTCGAACACGAGCCGTGACGTAACGTAGGCACACCCTGATTCCTATTTCAGTGGGCAAGCGCCGAAATGCTTAGAAATCGCAGCCTGGTGCATCGCACTTTTGCTTCACCCGAAATGCCTCTGCGCCCGGCACACAACCAGCTACCAGCGCCAGAGACGCCGCGCTGGAAGTTCCCCTTCGGGTAGCTCTCCCTGTCAGAATTCCGGCTCGATGGTGCTCTCCCGATTACCGCGCTCCCAGGCACCGCGATGACGTCACTGGCCGTCGGATCCAGGTGTTCGATGTTTGGAATGGAATCTGGCAGTCGTAGTTCAGGGATCCGAACATTGCCTAGTTAATAATAACAAGCTAACATCAGCGGGTGACTAAAGGCTTGACGACGTTGATTCATGAGGTGGTTTGGGCGATGGACCGTAAGGCAGACGAGATTCTGAAGCGGGACTACGGCATTTCCGTGAGCTGGTTCAGGGTGCTCGTTGTCCTCAAAGACACGGCGCCCATCACCCAGCATTCGCTAGCGCAGCGCTTGAGGCATTCCGACCCTGCGGTGAGCAGGCTGCTGGAACGGATGACGAAATCCGGGCTGCTCAGTGTCGCGATCGATCCCGATCACGGTCGCAAGCGGCTTGTTTCGCTGACTCCGGCCGGGCGCAGCGTTGTTGTCTCGGCGGATTCCGCACTCGAGGACCTTTTCGTTTCGGACCTCACTCAAGCGCAGATCGATATCAGCGAGTTTTCGTCATCAATGTCGGCTCTCTCACTTCATCTCATCAGGCCACCCATTACCGAAGGAACCACTGGAAATGTCGATTCCTAGCACCCCTTTTGACCCTTCCTTGAACCCGCGTTCCGACTTCGTCACGTCCGCTGACGGAGCCCGCATCGGCTATCTGTCCCTGGGCAGCGGAAGTTCGGTCATCGTTGTTCCCGGGGCGCTTTCTACCGCGAGCGACTACCTTGATTTCGCCCGGTGCCTTGCCGCCGAATTCACGGTGCACATCATCGAGCGACGGGGCCGAGGGGTTAGCGACCCCCAGGGTGATGAGTACGGTCTCGACAAAGAACGGGATGACGTCCTGGCTGTTCAAAGGGAAACAGGAGCGGCTTTGCTGGTCGGGCACAGTTTCGGGGGCCTCATCGCTTTGGAATCGGCACGTGCGTCCGGTATCTTCGAGAAAGTCGCCGTGTACGAACCCGGCGTTTCGATCGACGGTTCGATACCGATGGGCTGGCTGGCGTCCTATGCGACGCATCTTAACGCCGGGAAAGATCTTGACGCGTTCGTCGCCTTCTCTCGTGGCACCGGCCCCGATAGAGCTCGTCGCTTGCCGCATCAGCTGATGAAATGGCTAATTCCTCTGTTCGTCAGCTCCGAAAGGAGGGAGAAGATGTACACCCTCCTCCCTCAGAACATGCTCGAGCATCGCGCGATCGGGCGTGCGGAAGAGAATTGGCGAACATATGATCACATCGTCGCGCCCGTTCTGCTGATGAGTGGCGGGAAGACCGGCACGAGTTGGGTTGAAGAGACGATCAGACGACTAGGGCAAGTTCTTCCTCACTCTGAACGCACGGTGTTTGACGGTCTCGACCATTTCGGCATCGACCAAGGCAACCCAGCCGAAGTCGCGCAGGTGGTCCGCAGGTTCCTGCGGAGCTAGCGTGCGCGTGTAGCGCCGACTGGGTCACCGAGACGAGTACTGTTTCGTAGTCTCCGGGTCGGCCGTACGATCACGATGCGTGATGAAGAAAGTCTGCGTGATCCAAACCGAGTCCACTTCGCGGAATCCTGGCGTTTGCTCGCGAGCTCCTTGCACATCCAAAGAGGACGTTCATGGCGGAAACGATCAGTCGCGGAGCGGCGACCCAACGATGTTGAACCGGAATCCACCGAAGATGCCGGATAGCAATGGTTTTGCGGTAGAGATGGACTCCTGCATTCGCTCTCATATCCCCAGCGTAGGGAGCGTCACCGGATTGCACGATGACACCAACACCCGAATCCCACCTGTACCTATCACCACCATCTCGCTCTCCGATCGCGCAGAATCGAGGCGTCGCACGATCGGGCGCGGCCGTTAGACCCGGCATCCAGGGGAGGCGAACACTACGCAACGGCTCACTGTTCCGCGACTTCTGCCGCGCGCTCTCGGTGGGACAGATTGAATGGCAAGGGACAGACACCTAACTTGTCCGTTTGACACCTAACTTTGGGCTGCTGCGGAGATTTCGGACAGCGGATTTGATTGATTTTCTACGCTGCCGTGGTCGGCTGTTGGTAAGCGTAGTGGACTTCGTTGGGGCGGCGGTAGCCGAGTGCGGAGTGCTGGCGTCGGCTGTTGTAGAACCCTTCGATGTAGTGGATGACATCGTGTCGTGCCTGTGCCTTGGTGGCGTAGACGGTGCGGTAGACGAGTTCGTTCTTCAGCATCGAGAAGAACGATTCGGCCATGCTGTTGTCCCAGCACACGCCCGTGCGACCCATCGATGAACGCATCCCCAGGCTAGCCACCAGGGTGCGGAAATCGGACGAGGTGTAAACGGCGGATTCAATCGGTGGAAGCAACACCCGAGATTGGGAGGGTGTTGTGGGACGACCATCGGAGTGGATGAGGGAGGTGACGGGGCGCGCGGCGATGCGGTCACCGGGTCACCCGGGGCATGTCCGAGCGATGGAGCGTGAGTTCTGGGTGGTGATCGCGACGGGCCTGCTGCCGGCTGAGGCGGGCGTAGCTATCGGCGTGTCACCGGTCGCTGGGTCGCGGTGGTTCCGGGAGTCTGGCGGTATGTCGCCGTATTCGTGGCCCCCGCCGTCGGGGCGTTACCTGTCTTTGGTGGAACGTGAGGAGATCGCGATCCAGAGGGCGTTGGGGAAGGGGATTCGTCAGATTGCGTCGGCGTTGGGACGGAGCCCATCGACGATCTCCCGGGAGTTGCGGCGAAACGCGGCGACCCGGGGCGGGAAGCTGGAGTACCGGGCGTCCGTGGCGCAGTGGAAAGCGGAACTGTTCGCCCGCCGCCCCAAGATCGCCAAGCTGGCTCAGAACGATCGACTGCGGGAATACGTCGAGGACCGCCTCCGGGGCGCCGTCACCCGTCCCGATGGGACGGTCGTGCGCGGCCCCTCGACGGGGAAGTGGACCGGGCGGAACAAGCCGCATCGGGGTGACCGGCATTGGGTCACCGGGTGGAGCCCCGAGCAGATCGCAAACCGGATCAAAGCCGATTTCCCCGAGGATGAAACCATGAGGATCAGCCACGAGGCCATCTACCAGGCCCTGTTCATCCAGAGCCGGGGAGCGTTGAGCCGGGAACTGATCCTGTGTCTGCGGACCGGGCGTGCGCTGCGGATGCCCAGGTCCCGGTCCAAAAGGGTCGCGTGGGCCCACGTCACCGCCGACGCCCTCCTCAGCGAACGGCCCGCCGAGGCCGAAGACCGGGCCATCCCCGGCCACCACGAAGGGGACCTCATCATCGGCACCGACCGGTCCGCGATCGGCACCGTCGTCGAGCGGACAGCAGGGTTCCTCACCCTGGTCCACCTGCCCCGAGAGGAAGGCTGGCGCGAGCAGGCAATCATCAAGAACGGGCCGGCACTGTCCGGGTATGGCGCTCTCTCGATGAACAGAGCTCTCGCCACCGCGATGGCGGCACTACCTACCGAGCTGAAACGATCATTGACCTGGGACCGTGGGAAGGAGATGTCCGCCCATGCCAAATTCACCGTTGCTACTGGGCTGAAGGTTTACTTCGCCGACCCGCACAGCCCCTGGCAGCGCGGTAGCAACGAGAACGCGAACGGGTTGCTGAGGCAATATTTTCCCAAGGGCACCGACCTTTCCCGGTGGAGCGCTGACGACCTCGCTGCCGTTGCTCACACCCTCAACACCCGGCCACGGAAACGACTCGGCTGGAAAACCCCCGCGGAAGCATTCAACGAGCACCTACGATCAATCCAAGAAGCCAGTGTTGCGACGACCGGTTGAATCCGCCCACCCGGGAGAGTCTATTGATCGAAGCAACACCCTCTTCGAAGGTGTTCTCGGATGTATCTTTCTTCCTCTTCTCCCACGGCTGTGCGGTTTCTGGCTTCGGTCAAGGATGGTCGCAGTCTCAAGTCTTCGACCCGTCTGGTGGGCATCTCGATGACTGTGGGGTACCGCTTTCTTGAAGAGGTCTATTTGCGTGAGCGGCGCTCGGGGAAACTCGCGAAGGATGTCCTGTCGGATCTTGGCCTCCAGTCCTCACGGGTTCAGGTTTGGGAAACACGCGTCGACTCCAGTAGCGACCGTCATCATCTCCGTGTCGACGTGGAGGACGAGGCCGAGTTCTGGGGACTATTCGATCGTGGCGCCTCTGTTGCGGAGGCTCGAACGGCAGCGGGAGTGAGCAGATCGACGATCTATCGGTGGATTGGTAAACGGTTCACACAGTTGCGCGGACAAGGGGTGAGTTCTGCCCGCTGTGCTCGCCAGCTGCGGTTGACGCCGGCGCAATGTGAGTCCCTCGAGTGGCGACGACTGACCGCGGTGAAGTCGGCTGCGAACGCGGAGTTGGCAGCCCAACGACAAGCACGCTCCGAGGCTGGCCGTCTCGCCGACCAGGTCGTCAGCAATGGTCGACCACTGGCTCTGAAGCGAAGAGATGAACGACGACACGATTACTGGGAGTTGATGCGCAAAGGGGTTAGCAACGTCGATGCCTGCAGGCTTCTGGGCATGTCCAGAGTCGCAGGCACCCGTATTAGGCAAGAGGCAAACTTCCGAATACCGATCCCGTCAGGCGCCCGCCCGGCGGTGGCGCGGTATCTGCAGCTTCGGGAACGCTTGCAGATCGCTGACCTGCTAGGTCTGGGCAGCTCTTTGCGGACGATTGCCAAGGAGTTGGGGCGCCACCCGTCGACGATTAGCCGCGAAATACGCCGTCATCGCGGGGCATCCGGTGAGTATCTGCCGAGGACGGCGAATCATGATGCTCGCCTCCAGCGGGTCCGTCCGAAGGTTCACCGTCTTATCGGTGATGCTCGTCTGCGGCTACTTGTTCAACGAAAACTGAACCGGTGTTGGTCTCCGGACGAGATCAGCGGCTGGTTGAAGAAGACCTATCCAGACGATCTGACGCTGCGTGTGTGTCCCGAGACGATCTATCGCGCGTTGCTTCTGCGCGACGATCATGGACTGCATAAACGGTTCGCGAAGAAGCTGCGGACGGGGCGACGAATCAGGAAGACAAGATGGCTTAGTCGGGCGGGGAAGGGATCCAAGATTCGGAATATGACGATGATCGATCAGCGACGTCCGGACCTGTCCTCGAAGCTGATCGCAGGAAACTGGGAAGGTGATCTAATCGTCGGGATCGGATCGCTGTCAGCAATGGTCACCCTCCGGGAGCGGAAGACCCAATATGGCATCATCATCAACCTCCCGACCGACCACACCGCCGGAAGTGTCAACGCCGCCGTTACGGCAGCATTCGCGACCTTGCCACGCCATCTGAAACGTTCTCTCACCTG
This sequence comes from Glaciihabitans sp. UYNi722, assembly GCF_040549465.1. Lineage (NCBI taxonomy): Bacteria > Bacillati > Actinomycetota > Actinomycetes > Micrococcales > Microbacteriaceae > Glaciihabitans > Glaciihabitans sp. UYNi722. Next base: position 41,687 of record NZ_JBEPTL010000026.1, read on the forward strand.
GGACCAAGGCGTCGAGATGTCCAGCCATGCCGCCCTTACCGAAGCGACCGGTGTCCCGATCTTCTTCGCTGAACGCTCCAGCCCCTGGCAGCGGGGAGCGAACGAGAACTTCAACGGCCTCGTCCGCCAATACTTTCCCAAGGGCACCAACCTTGCCCTCCACAGCGCCAAACGCGTCACCCAGGTCATGAAGGAACTCAACAGTCGACCCCGGAAAGGCCTCGACCACGACACCCCAGCCGCGCGACTTCGAATCGAACGAGAAACGCCCAACCGACCGAATCCGATACCCTGCTAACACGGCAACTATCGCCCGCAATCACTCACCGTGTTGCGTCGACCATTAGAAACCGCCCACGTTCATCGGGCTTAATGTCGGGCGGGTCAAACGCACGACCGCCCGACCGTAGGCGCGTCGACACCAATAAGGGCTTGAGTGTGTCCGCAGATCGTCCCGCTTCCGGGCGTCCCTCGGCTGGCGTTGGTCCATGAGTTTGGCTCTTGACCCGACCCGACCCCGAGTCGATTTGGTGCGATACGGTCCAACTATGCTGATTTTTTCGATGAGCGTTTCCGCCGATGGCTTCATCAATGACCGCAACGGTGGTATCGACTGGACCGGTCCGAGCGACGAACTATTCGAGTTCCACCTCGATCGGGTCCGAGAGCTCGGCGGTCACCTGATCGGCCGTCGGCTGTACGAGACGATGCTGGTGTGGGAGACCGACCCCTCACTACGTTCCACACCAGCTTTCACCGAGTTTGCAGAGGTCTGGACCGCCCTCCCCAAGGTCGTGTTTACTCACACACCAGTGCACGTCCAGGGAAACGCTCGGCTGGCAACCGCCCCACTCGCTAACGAGATTCGGGCCATGCTCGCGAGCACGGACAATAACGTCGAGATCGGCGGTGCCCATCTTGCTGGCCAGGCGTTCGAGCTCGGCCTGATCGAGGATGTCCGAATGTTCCGCTGTCCGATCGTGCTCGGAGGTGGCACCCCGTTCTTTCCTTCAGTTTCAACCGAAGCGCCGCTGGATCTGCTCGAGACGAGAACCTTCGACCCGGGCATCATCTTCGAGCGCTACCGCGTCGCCGCGTAGCACGCACGAGATAGCGGCCCGTTGTGCCCCATCTCGGGTTAGGCGTCGCTCAGCCAAGTGCGTTCGCTGACCGATCGAATGACTCGGATGGCAATGCTCCGGGCACCCGGAGCCCGCCTCGCCCGAAACCTCACCCTCAACGTCCTCCTCCGCAACCCTGCACTCAGTCACCGGGTGACCATGCGCATCGCCGAACTGGAATAACCCCGCCTCCTCGAGCTCCTCCGCCAATAGCCGCCGCCGAGAGTTCCGCGGCATCATCGCCGCGCTGCACCCCGTCGTAGGAGATCTTCGTCGGCGAACAGTCGACTTCGCTGCCGAAGCGGAACGCCCGGGCTGACCGCTTCGCTTCCGAGCCCGAGCTAGTGTTTGACCGCGTCGATGACGCGTTCGATCCCGAGGATGAGGCCTACGCCAATCATGGCTACCCCTGCGATACGAGTGATGATTTGAGCAAGGCGGGGCCGGGACCCGAGAACGCGATCGGCGGCATATCCGAGAGCCAGATAGAACAGACCACAGATCAGAGTGAATGCTGCGCCAAGGACGGCGAGCTGAAGCGTGATCGGCCAGACCTGGTCGGACCGGGTGAACTGTGGAAGAATCGCCAGGAAAATTAGCAGCCCTTTGGGATTCAGTGCGCTCACCCCGATCCCCTTCGCGATGACTCTCCCACTGCGTGGTAGCGGCGAGGGCTTGCGCTCACTGATCCGTTGAAGTCCACCGGGGTGCCGAAGGAAACCGATGCCGAGGTAGATCAGGTACGCCGCCCCGCCGAGGGTGAGAACGATAAGAGCAACAGGTGTGGTAGCTACGAGCGGACCAACTCCGACGGCGATCGTCGCGGTGATCAGCGTGTATCCGATCATGAGGCCAGCCACGACGGGAAGTACCATACGGTCCCGAGCGCCGGCCGCAATAACGAACGCCCAGTCAGGCCCCGGGACGGCGATCAGGGTGAGCGCCACCCCCGCAAAAGCGACAACTAGGTACACCGGCATATTTCCTCCCTATCCGAAGTAAGTTACGGGATAATCGCTGGAAGATGCTCTCCAGTTTGACCACAAAATCAGCAGAACGAGAAAGGATTATTGGTGTGGATCGTCTAGATCAGAAGATAATTGCGGAGCTGCAATCGGATGGTCGCCTCAGCCTCACCGATTTGGCGTCTCGCGTGGGACTCACCCTGTCGCCGACCCATCGCCGGGTGCGTGACTTGGAGCGTTCCGGCGCAATCGCCGGCTACCGCGCTATCGTGAATCCTGCCGCCCTCGGGCTGCAGTTTGAAGCGCTCGTATTTGTCACGATGAAACAGGAAGATCGCGAAACGTTGCTCGGGTTCGAGGAGCAGGTTGCGCACATTCCGAACGTCCTGCAAGCTCAGCGACTCTTCGGCGACCCTGACTATTTGCTTCGTGTGCGCACTGTCGACCTCGACGCATACGCGCAACTCGAAGACGACGTCCTGGCCACTCTGCCTGGCGTGCAGCGCCTCACCTCGACCCTCGTCATGAAGAACGTCGTCACCGACCGCGGGTATCCCACCGATGCCTCATTATCGTGACTTCTCGCCCCGTGTAGTTGACGTCCCGCCGTCCGAAGCGGTCTGAGCGACTCGGCGGGAACGGGCGAGGAGCTGCGCCGGACCCGTCGGTCCCGCCGCGAGACATAGCAGAGCGCGGCCAGGCGAGCCGACGTGTCACGGCGACACCCCTTCGAGATCGAGCGCCATCGGAACGTCACCGAACCCCACACTGATCGACCTCACAATCGGAATTGCAGGCAGCCTGAACCGGACAGCCGTAGCTGCACGCTCGACCACACCATGCGACTTCGCCCTGGCCGCCTAAGCCTCAATCCACCGATGTTCTGGGGTGAGGGGCCGTTCATCTGCATTTGAGTGGGCGGTGCTGGGTGGGCGCGGCGCAGCCGCGGGCCTCGATGTCCGCGGTCTCCCAAGGCCAGGCCTCGGGAAGGTGTAACCGGATGCGGCGTCCGGAGGACGCGATGCGGGCCGGGATGGTGATGAGTTCCCGGCGGATAGTCGAGGTCGTCGCCTTCGCGAGGGCTGCACCGGTGATGGTCGCGGCTGCGCGGGTGAGGTTGAATGCGATGACGGCGAGGACGAGCCAGGCGGCGTTCGCGGTGAAGATCCCCGAGGGCAGGTGCGCAAGAGCCGGGTGCTTCAGGTCGGCGTTGACTTGCTCGATGATCGCGTGCCGACGATGCACCTGGTCCGCGGTCACCGTGTCAAGGGTCGAGGTGGTGAAGAACGCGTGGAACCGGTGCGTGTCAAACAATGTCTGGTGCTCAAGGTCCTTCTTGTTCAGCTCCGGAATCCGCCGCACCACGAGGCGCCCCGGGACGTGGTCCTTCTTCGCTTTGGAGGTGAACGCGGTGAAGGGGACCTCGGCGACTTCGGCCCTCGAGATCCAGGTTCGGGTGGTGTCGTCGAAGATCGCGTCAGTGTACTCGGTCGTGGTCCACGCGGTCTCCGGATGGTGCCGATCTACCCCGACCAGCTCACCCTCAAGAAGTGGACCGTCGACGACGCGAAGAAGTTCCGCGACACCGTCGGTTACGGCCTTCTCGCTCGACGCGCCCTGCACTTCTGGGCCTACTCGATCGATCGGTACCGCAAGGGGCCGTCGGTCGTCGTCCTCAACGCAATCGTTGTCGTCAGCCTCTTCGTCCAGGTCGTCGTGGCGTTCACTTTCATCAACTGGGCGGTCTTCCTCATCGACCCGGCCCAATTCAGCTACACCGGGCACCCGAACTTGTGGGCCTTCGCGTACTACTCGGCCACCGCCGTCTACTTCGGCGAGATCGACATCGTCAGTCCGGTCGGAGACGTCGCGATCGTCGCGAAGCTCCTCAACGACGTCATCGGCGGGGTCGGTGTCCTCACCGTGGTTCTCTCAATCTTTATGGGATACCGCAGCACCCGGCTCGACTCCAGCTCGGTCGACTCGATCCAGCTCCTCAACGACAAGGCCTACGACATCGAGGAGATTGCGATCGAGAGTGCCTGGATGTCGCTGGAGGAACTCGAGGAGCGCCTCCTCTCCGCCAGCTGGGAGCTCTTCGGCGTAATGCACTGGATCCTTGCAAAGACCCCAAGACAGTGGACGGTCGAAGCCGCTAGTGGGCGAGGCGAAGATAGGCCGGCGCCCTACACGCTGTGACTGCGGCAGCGTGATGCTGTCAGGCCGACTGCGGGCGAGCTCAGGCCGATAACGACCGCTATGTCATTGGTTCCGATCGCATCGAATCTAATTCGAGTGGAAAGTGTAAGACGTCAGCTTTCCCAGCTTTATCGCTGGGATACGACTTTTCCCCACAACCCACCGCCTTAGAGGTTGCGCGGATAGGTGATGGTGAGTCGTTGACGCAGGGCGGGCACAAGCCCTGTTAAACACGGATTTGTCTAGAATTCGTGATCGCCCAGGAGT
>NZ_JBEPTL010000027.1:0-44736 GCF_040549465.1 Glaciihabitans sp. UYNi722
ACAGCGAGGCCCGCAGATCAATACTGCCCTCAGCCCATCAACCCTCTCAAATCAAAAAGCGACACCCGACCTCAAAGAATCAGTGGATCCAGGCTTAGGTGGGGAGGTCTTCGGCTTGGTTGCCGTCGCGCGTGCTGCCGGCCGCGGAGCGGTAGCCGCCGGGGTACTGAGGGCACGGGGCGCGAGACGCTCAAGCTGGGTGACATGGGCCGGCGTCAGCTCCGCGAGGGAGGTGACGCCAAGGAGGCGCATTGTGCGGGTGATCTGCTCACCGAGTATCTCGATCATGCGGTCGACACCCTCGCGTCCGCCGGCCATGAGTCCGTAGAGGTACGCGCGACCCACGAGGGTGAAGTCCGCGCCGAGGGCGATGGCCGCGACGATGTCGGCGCCCGACATGATGCCGGTGTCGAGGTGGACCTCGAGGTCCGAACCGACCTCGCGGGCGACATCCGGGAGCAGGTGGAATGGAATCGGTGCACGGTCGAGCTGGCGGCCGCCGTGGTTCGAGAGGATGATGCCGTCGACTCCCATGGTCGCGAGACGACGGGTGTCATCGAGGTTCTGCACTCCCTTGACCACGACCTTTCCCGGCCACTGATCCTTGATCCAGGCCAGGTCCTCGAAGGTCACTGTGGGGTCGAACATCGTGTCGAGCAGCTCTCCGACGGTGCCAGACCAGCGGTCGAGGGAGGCGAAGGCGAGGGGCTCGGTGGTGAGGAAGTTGATCCACCACTCCGGCCTCGGCAGCGCATTGATGACAGTGCCGAGAGTGAGCTGTGGCGGTATCGAGAATCCGTTGCGCTTGTCCCGGAGTCGTGCTCCGGCGACGGGCACATCCACAGTCACCAGCAGGGTGTCGAACCCGGACTTTGCAGCACGGTCGACGAGAGCCATCGAGCGATCGCGATCCTTCCACATGTAGAGCTGGAACCAGTTGCGGCCGTTCGGGTTCGCAGCCCTCACGTCTTCGATCGCCGTCGTTCCCATGGTGGACAGCGAGAAGGGGATGCCTGCCGCGGCGGCCGCGCTGGCACCGGCGATCTCGCCCTCCGACTGCATCATGCGGGTGAATCCGGTCGGGGCGATGCCGAATGGCAGGGCGGCGGGTCCGCCGAGAATCGTCGAGGCGGTATCGACCACCGAGACATCCCGCAGGACCGACGGGTTGAACTGGATGTCTTCAAAGGCCTGGCGCGCGCGGGCAAGCGAGATCTCCGCCTCGGCGGCCCCCTCGGTGTAGTCGAAGGCGGCTTTCGGCGTGCGCTTTTGTGCGATCGCGCGTAGGTCGTAGATCGTCAGCGCCTTGGCGAGGCGCCGTTTCTTCGCGTTGAGCTCAGGGGTAGCGAAGTGCATGAGCGGCGCGAGGTCGCGCACCTTGGGGATGTGGCGTTCGAGTTTCATTGTGCTGTCCTAGTGTCGACGACGATATTGAGAGGGGAGAGGCCGTTACGCAGCCGGGAGATCTGTTCGCGCACGATCGGGTCGATGCGGGTGGGCATACTCGAGACGTTGCCGCCGATGTGCGGTGTGAGGGTTGACCCTGGCAGCGTCCACAGCGGATGATCGGCCGGCAGGGGCTCCGGATCGACGACATCGAGGGCGGCTCGCACCGCGCCGGTGCGCACGCGATCGGTGAGAGCTTCCGTATCGACGATCGGGCCGCGGGAGACGTTGACGAGCAGGGCACCGGGTCGCATGAGATCGAGGAACTCCGCGTCGACGAGATGGGTGGTCTCGGCGGTAAGTGGCACTCCGATCACCACAATATCGGCGGCAGCCAGGAGTTCGGGCAGATCATCCATCGAGTGGATGTCGCCAGCCTCATCGGTGCGCGCGGTTCGGGCGGCACGCGTGATCGATGCCTCGAAGGGTGCAAGTCGACGCGCGATGGCTCCGCCGACACCCCCGACGCCGATGATCAACACGGAGCATCCGACCAGGCCCGGATACCAGTCGCGCTGCCAGCGTCCGGAGGGCTGGGTGCGGGCCATGACATCGAGTCCGCGCTGTGCCGAGAGGATCAGAGCGACCGCGAGTTCCGCAGTCGGGCCCTCGTGCACTCCTACGGCGTTGCAGTAGGCGATACCCGGAGGCAGCGCGTCGGCGACACCGTTGAAACCGAGTGCCTGGCTCTGAACCACCGAGACCGTGGAGTCCGCGAGCTTCGGCAGGGCATCGGACGAGACCGAATACGGCAACAGGAGCAGGTCGATCGGCGCCTCAAGCGGGGGCTCGTCCGTGGTCCAGACCACGAAGTCGACGCCCTCGGGCGCCGGGGACAGGCGCTTGAGTGTCGTGGCATCCGGAAGTGCGACGGTAATCGTCATGGGACGGATCCTTCTGTCGTCTCGTCGAAGTGCTCGAGCAGCCGATCGCGGGCGGTGGTGATGTGCTCGCGGGTGAGGCGGCCGGCGAGGGGCATCGTGCCGGCCGCGACCGCATCCAGAATGCCCTGATGCTGTTCAGCGATATCGTCTGGCCGCATCAGGCGATGTGATTGCACCTGCCCGATGCACAGCTCGATTTCGCCCATAAGCAATCCGTGCATCTTCGCCAGTCTCGGACTGTGTTGCGCCAGCACGAGGGCGCGGTGGAAGTCGAGGTCGGCGCGCGCCAGTGCGGGGCGATTGTCGTCGCGCACGTGTTCAATGAGTTGGCGATGGATGATCAGTGCTTCCGTCGGAACCGTTCCATCAAACGCGAGGTTACGTACGGCGGCCTCTTCGAGCGTGGCGCGGTTCGTGTACAGGTCCTGGATGTCGTCTCTGGTCAGCTGCGGAACCTGCGCGGCATGATGGGGACGCCGGATGAGCAGCCCCTCGCTCACCAGCCGCTCCAGTGCTGCCTTGGCAGTCGGGCGGGCTACGCCGAAGCGGGTCGCGATGGCCGTCTCGGTCAGCAGGCTCCCCGGCGCCTCCGCCGTGGTGACGATGCTCTCACGAAGGGCGTCGTAGACCGCCTGGGACACCGAGGTGGTCTTGAGAAGAGTGCGGAGGGCCGACGACATTGTTAGACAAGTGTACGGCTCGAGTACCGTGCGCTCCCAGGAGCCGAAGGTGGGCATGTCACGTCCCGAAGAACCGCAGGCGACCAACTCGAGTGACGGGTCGATCATGCGCATCGCTTGTGCTGTGTGGGACGCGAGCTTGCCATAGTCCTCGGCGTTCAGATGTCCGAGTTGCCAGAATCCGTCCATCTCGTTACCGAGACACCACATCGTCACACCGAAGGGCTCTGGATGTCCGTTGGCCCTTCTCCGATCGGTCCACTCCGTCTTGGCGTCGACATTCGCGTACTCCAATAGGTCCAGCGCCTCCTGGGTGCCGCGGGTGCCGAGGTTAACCGCGAGCATCAGATCGCTGCCGACCCTGTCGAGCCATCCGGCGAATTCATGCAGGCCCACCTCATTGGTCTCTGTGGAATGCCACGCGAGGTCCAGGCGGCGCGGACGCTCGGCCACAGGTCCGATTCCGTCTTCCCATCGGTAGCCCGAAACGAAGTTGCCGCCGGGGTAGCGAACCGTCGAGACGCCGAGTTCCCTGACCAGCTCGATCACGTCGCTGCGGAAACCGTCTTCGCCGGCGGTCGGATGGGTCGGCTCGAAGATCCCATCGTAGATGTGGCGTCCGAGGTGTTCGACAAAGCCGCCGAAGATTCGGCGGTCAATATCTGAGATCGTGTTCTGGGGGTCGATGAGCGCGGTTGCGGTGATCATGGGAGGGTCTCCTTCGGGTCGGGTCGGGTCGGGTCAGGCAGGGTCGCAGGTCGATTTTCAACCGCTCAGGTGAGCAACCGATCGGCCACGGCCGCCAGGATGCGATCGGTGTTGTGGCTGCGAGCGGTCACCGCGATCACCGAGTCGTGGTCGGGCGCGACGATCGCGAATTGACCGAGCATCCCGTCTGCTCGGTACGTCGAGTTCAGTCCGCGCCACATCTGATAGCCGTACCCCTGCATCCACTCGCTGCGATCCTCTCCGGGAATAGCGGTGTCGATCTGGGGTGAGGTCGCCGAGGCGTGCCACGACTCCGAGAAGATTCTGCGCCCGGCGAAACTGCCCCGCTGGAGAAATAGAAGGCCACAGCACGCGAGGTCTTCAGTCGTGAGAAAGAGCCCGGAGCCCCCGACCTGATTGCCGTCGAGATCGGATTGCCATGCCGGCGCTGAGATTCCTAGGGGCGACAGAAGCCGCGGTTCGAGGAAGTCGAACAGTGTCTTCCCCGTGCGCACGCGCAGGGCGAGCGAGAGGATGTGGCTCGTGAGGGAACAGTAAGAGAATGCCGTTCCCGGCGCTCTGACCTGTTCGAGCTCTGCATAGGCGGCGACGGCCTGATCCCGGGAACGGAACCGCATCTCGCTATCACTGGCGGTGCGACCGCTCGTCATAGTCAGGAGATGTCGCAGCGTAATCCGCTCGTCGATGCCGTCGCCTTCGCGACCGAAGAACTGGCGCAACGGCGAATCGACGTCTATCAGGCCCTCGTCTGCCGCGATGCCCACGGCAGTGGCGGTGAAGGTCTTGGTCACGGAATACATTTCGTGGGGCATCCGCGGCGCCCATCCATGCCAGTACCGTTCCAGCACAACCTCACCGCCACGAACGACCATCACGCTGTCGACACCGAAAGAGGCGTCATCGCAGTCCAGCGCCAGTGCCTCGAGGGAGACGGCCAGCTCACTGTCCCGCACCGTCGCGCGGGGGAGCCTCATCGGCTGGCTTCCACGGTGAAAGCACTGCCGTCAGCGATTTCGCCCACCCACCGATTGGGCGCCTCGCTCTCAGGGCCGCGAATCGTCCCGCTGAGCACCGTCCAGCCGCGCGGCAGGTCTACCGCGAGTATCTGCTGACCCCGCAACACCCGGGATCCGAGAGTGGTTCTGCCCTGAAGACGAATCGAGGTCGGGCTCCATTCGAGCGTGTCGACGATGATGCCCCCTCGTGCGTGAAGGCCGCGCAACGATCCATGGCTCCACCGCTCTGGCAGCGCCGGAAAGACCGTGAGGGTGTCGATCGTCGAGCCGACCAGCATGGAGTGCACCACCGCGGGGAGTCCGCCCGCGATGTCGACATTGAAGATCGCGCCCACGTCGTGAGTGGTCGACAACGTGGGCAGAAAATACAATTGCGACATGCGGTCGACGCATTCGAGAGCGAGTTCCGGCTCGGCGATTGCCGCCGCCGCGATACCCAACTGGGTCAGTCCATACGCCATCTCCTCACGATGGCCGCCACTGGATCGCCACCGCAACTTCTCTTCGATGAGCCGACGGATCGGTTCACGATGGGTCGTAACAAGGTCTCGGTCGGGCTCGAACCAGGTACCGAGCAGGTGTGATGAGGTGCGATGTCCGACCTGTTCGATCGCTCCCTCGTCGAGCCATTCGGCGAGGGTCCCATCCGGAGCGACACGGTAGGGAGGAAGGGAGGCGAGCCAGTCTCCGCGTCGCTGATCGAGATCTTCATCGATTCCCAGAAGCAGCGCGGCGCGTCGAAGGCCATCCAGCAGTCCGGCGAGCACGGCTCGATCCATCGTCGCGTTTCGACACGCTTGCGAATCGAAGGTGGGCGACCGATTTTCAGGCGAGTACGAGGGTGAGAACGTGATCCGTCCTCCCGCATCCCTGAGAAGGAAGCCCTCATAGAAGCGTTCGACCTCTCGCGCAAAAGGATAGGCGTGCGCGCGGAGGTACTCCACGTCGCCGGTGTGCCAGACGAAGTCGAAGAAGAACATCGAAGCCCAGGCGCCACCGGCAGTCCAGAATTCGTGGCAATGCTGTTCGTCGAAGTGGGTACATGCCCCGTGGGTGGGGCTGCACCGCGATGGAAGCACATACCCCTGCGTGCCGAAGAGCCTCTCGGCATTCGCGCGGAAGTCGTCGGTCAGCCCCTCGAGCAGATCGAGGAATGTGCGAAGCTGCTTCGGATTGCCGGAACTGAGCATGCTCGAAATGGAGCCGCTCTGCACGTTGCCGTTCATCGTGTAGTCCGACGACCACGCCGGATCGAAGGTACCCGACCAGACCCCCTGAAGAGTGGGAGGATATTCGCCGGTGCTCGACGCGATCAGTCGCTGCGCCGATCGATGCTGGAGCTCGAGCAGGCGATTTCGCGCCATCGATGAACCATCTGCGAGCAGATCCTCTGTCGATCGCGAATCGGACTGCGCCGCGAGGTCGAGAGTAACGACGTTGATCTCGCGGGCGATGGCGGCTTCATGGCGAGCCAGCAGTCCGGCGAAGTCGTGGGTGACCTCTACCGCCGAAGAGGGGTGCGGCGCAAGCGATGATTCCGACGCGAAGACCGGCCGAACATCCGCGAGAATCACGAGCTCGTCGTCTTTCGCTTGAGTGAGGACCGTTGCATCGGAACCCGCGAGGATCGACGTCCACTCCGTTCGAAAACGCATCCCGAGACGCTCGAGACCGTTCTGCTCCGAGTAGTCGAAGCTCACTCTCTCGGCATTTCCCCCCTTCACTCCTGATGCGCTCGTCACGACGTTCCGCGGCGGCTCGGATCTCACGCGCAGGGATGAGGTGAAGCCGCGCAGTCGCGCCACTACGACGGCGTCCGCCCGGCTCACGAACAGGTCGATCGATCTCTTCTGATCCCCGGAGTTCCACGATACGGACACGACGTCACCGGCCAGGTCGACAGTGCGTCGATACTGCGAGACCTCCCGGTCGTCGGTCTCGATGACGATGGTGACGGACGGCACGAGTGGATCGGTCCACTGCAGTCCGGGGTATCCCTGCTCTCTCGCGCGCGCAACCCCCAGCACGGCGGCCTCCTGCGCACGGCCCGTATCGATAAACTCGCGAATGAGCGGAAGGTCCGGGGCGAGGATCGGCGCGCGCCTTGGCTCGTCGGTCGGAAGCACCACCCGTTCGTGCGCCACAGTGATCTCGTGGCGCCCCGCGTTCCCATAGAGCAGCGCGCCCATCGATCCATTCCCACACGGGAGGCCGTGCTCCCAGTCTGTGCCGGCGGTTGCGGTCCAGAAACGAACATCTGCCACTAGACCGAGCCTCGCACGCGGGGGGAACTCAATTCGATCGGCACCCGAGCAGAATCTGCGGAATGCAGATGGCAGGCGACAACGTGTGCCTCTCGGGGAAACTGATCAGAGCCGGTCAGTGGAGGCATGGATTTATGGCATGCTTCGAACGCGAACGGGCACCGAGGAGTGAAGGGACAACCCGATGGCATGTTCTGCAGATCCGGCGGTGATCCTGGAATGCCGACAATTTCCTTGCGCTCGCCGTGCAGCGAGGGAAATGAGTTGAGCAGTCCGTAAGTGTAGGGGTGCTGCGGATTGCGATAGAGGTCCTGCGCAGGTCCCTCCTCCACAATGCGTCCCGCGTACATGATGGCGATACGGTCGGCGAGCTCGATCAGCAGCGAGACATCGTGGGTGATAAAGATGACCGAGAAGTTCAGTTTCGAGCGCAACCGGAGAATCTCCTGCAGAATCTGACGTTGCATCACAACGTCGAGCGCCGTCGTCGGCTCGTCCATAATCACCACGTCGGGGTTGAGCGCCATCGCCATCGCGATCATCACGCGCTGTCGCATTCCGCCAGAGAGCTGATGGGGATAAGCGATCAACCGGTCCTGGGGAATTCCGACCATCTTCAGAAGTTCGCGCGCTCGTGTGCTCCGCTCGATCCTCGACGACGCCGGTCGATGCTTAGCGATCACATCGGTCAGTTGCCGTTCGATGCGGAATACGGGACTTAACGAGTTCATTGAACCCTGGAAGACGATAGCGATGTCGTTCCATCGCAGCTGCCGGAGTTTGTCATCGTCGACTCGCAGGATGGCTACCGCTTCTCCACCGGTCGGCGGGTGATAGAGCACCTCGCCCGACGTCACGATGCCGGGCGGGGAAAGGAGTCGCGTGGCGCCATAGACCAGGGTGGATTTTCCGGACCCGGATTCCCCGGCGAGCCCGAGCACTTCACCCCGGTTGAGGGTGACCGTGATGTTCTCGAGCGCCCGCACCTCTCCGGACCCTGTGCCGTAAGAGACGCAGAGGTTCTTGATCTCCAGCACCGGGTCTTCGCTCCGCGCGTCATTCATGATCGCCCCTTTTCCGGCAGCACTGCCGTGTAGCCCACGCGTGACCGCACCTTTGCGCGCTTCAGCGCCTTGAGATCAAGGCCACCGGCGCGGAGCTTGGGATTGACGAACTCGTCGATCCCGAGTGTGATGAGCGTCAGGCCCATTCCCAGGATCGCGATGGCGAGCCCGGGAGGCACAAACCACCACCAGGCACCCTGCGAAAGCGCCTGCTGACCCTGTGCCCAGAAGAGAATCGTGCCCCAGTTCCAGTCACTCGACGATCCGATCCCGATGAACGAGAGCGACACCATCGACAGAATCGCGAAATTGACCGTGCCGACGAAGCCGCCGGCGATGATGGGCACAAGATTCGGGAAGATCTCGAACACGATCAGCGATGAGGTGCTCTTTCCTGTCGCGCGCGCGGCCTGGACGAAGTCGCGATTTCGCAATGACAAAGTCTGGGCGCGAATGACTCTCGACCCCCACGCCCATCCTGTAACGCTGATCACGAGCGAAACCGTGATCCACCCACCGCCGTTGGGGATAAATCCCGCGATGAGAATGATCAGCGGCAGTGCGGGGATAACTAGGAAGACGTTCGCGAGAGCCGACAGGAATTCGTCCGCGAATCCGGGGAACAGCGCGGCGTTGATTCCGACAATGACTCCCAACAGGGTGGCGACTGTGCCCGCGATGAGCCCCACCACCATCACGCTGCGCGCTCCCACGAGAAATTGAGAGAAGACGTCTTGGCCGGTGAGAGTTGTACCGAAAATGTGCTTCAGCGACGGCGGTTGCAGGAGGTCGTCGGTCAGCGCATTCGGGTTGAACGGCGCGACCATCGGTCCCACGATGGCGAGCAGCACGAAGGCCGCGAAGATGATCAGCCCCACCCGTGACTTCGGAGTGCGCCAAAATCCGGACAACGGATGCTGGCGTTTGGTTTCAACGAATGCGCGCTCGTTGTCATCCCCTTCGAGCATCGCTTCTGTGTCTGACGCGATATAGGTCATGGTCACACCTCCGAACGAGTACGCGGGTCGAGAAATACATAGACCATGTCGGCCACGAGGTTGGCGAAGAGCACCGCGAACGTGATCACCAGGAACATGCCCTGCATGAGGGGATAGTCCTTCGCCTGCACAGCCTGGAACATGGTGTAGCCGATACCCGGATACGAGAACACCATCTCGGTCAAGAGAGTGCCTCCGACGATGAAACCGAGCGAGAGCGCGAAACCGCTGACGCTGGGGAGGATCGCATTGCGAGCGGCGTAGGCGAAGTTGACGGTCCGCTCGCTCAAACCTTTTGCATGGGCCACGACCACGTAGTCTTCACTCGTCACGGTGACCATCATGTTGCGCATCCCGAGCATCCACCCGGCGAACGAGCTGATAACGATCGTGAGCGCCGGCAGGATGCCGTGATACGCGGCACTGAGGATGAAGTCCAGATTCCAGCCGGGATCGGTCAGGATGTCGTATCCACCGGCATCGGAGAACCAGTGCAGGTTTACGGCGAAGATGGAGATCAACAGGAGCGCCAACCAGAAGTAGGGGATCGACGAGAAGAAGCTGGTCACCGGGATGAGTCTCTCTGTCCACCCCCCGCGACGCCAGCCCGCGATGACTCCCGCAGCGGTTCCCAGAGCGAAACCGATGACGGTCGAGACGCCCACCAGCACGAGCGTCCACGGCAGCGACTGCCCGATGACCTGTGACACCGGCGTCGGAAAGAACGTGAACGAGAGACCGAGGTCTCCGCGGAAGAGCTGCACCCAGTAGCTGATGTATTGGCTCCACAGGCTCTGTGACTTATCGAGACCAAACAGCACGTAGAGCGATTGGGTCGCTTGTTCACTGATCTGCCCCTTGAATCGAAGCAGTAGGGCTTGGACCGGATCCCCCGGGAGTAGCCGAGGCAGCAGGAAGTTGATCGTGATCGCTGCCCAGGCGGTGATCAGATAGAAGATGATCCGACGAGCAATGTATTTCATCGCGTCAGCATTCCGATCTTCGGAAGCGGCAGGTCGGACGGTGCGTCGGAATATGCCCAACAGGCCGCGAACCTTCCGTCTCCGACGGAGATCTCCGGCGGCGCCTCGGCCGAACACTTCTCCGTCGCAAAGGGGCAACGCGGGTGGAATCGACATCCGCTCGGCGGTGTGATCAGGCTCGGCGGTTCGGAAGAAACGGGCTCCGCGCCGTCTTCGATACCCAGCGAGGGACTGTCCGGATTAGGAGCGGACTCGATGAGCAACTGCGTATAGGGGTGTTTCGGGTTCTGGGTCACATCCTCCGCCCCGCCTGACTCGACTATCTGGCCCGCGTACATGACGAGCACACGATCGGAAAAATACCGCGCCGATGAGATGTCGTGTGTGATGTAGAGAATCCCGAGATCGAAGTCCTCCTTCAACTCCTTCAAGAGATTGAGTACACCCAGGCGGATCGACACGTCCAGCATGGATACCGGCTCATCTGCCAGGAGAACCTCCGGCCCGGCAGCAAGAGCGCGCGCGATTGATACTCGCTGCCGTTGCCCTCCGGAAAGCTCGTGGGGATACTTGTCGATGTATCGCTCCACCGGCGTGAGCTTGACCCTTTCGAGCAGCATCCGCACCGCCTTGTCGACGTCGCCCTCGGTGTTGCCATGGATCTTTAGCGGATCAGCGATGTGGTAGCGAATTGTGCGCAGCGGGTTGAGTGAGGCGAACGGGTCTTGGAAGATCAGCTGCACCTGCGTGCAATATCGACGAAAAGCACGAGTTCCCTTCACGCGGATTTCCTCCCCCCTGAGACGCACCACGCCGGAGGTCTGGCGGTTCAGCTGCGAGAGCACTCGCGCGATTGTCGATTTGCCAGAGCCGGATTCCCCGACGACAGCCACAACCTCGCCTGCTCGCACCTGGAGGGAGACGCGGTCGACCGCAGTCAGCAGACGCGGGGGAGCACCGATCCGACGAAGTTTCCCTCGGACCTTGAAGGCCATGCTGATGTTCTCTGCTTCAAGTAGCGGCGGTTCGACGCCGATCGGGCGTGGCCCTGAACTGGTCATTGGTTTCCTCTCACCACTCTGTAGAGAGGAGGGGTGCCGGGGTGCCTGCGCACGCCGGCACCCCTCCGAAGACGTTACTTTGCCGGTTTAAGCGTGACCATGATCTTCGAGACGCTACTACTCAAGATTCCTGGAGAGGCGTACGGGTCGTCCGCGGACGGCCAGCCCGTGAAGTTGACCGTGGTGAACATCGCGTTGGCTGGGTTGGCCCAAATCGAGATAGCCGGAACATCTGTCGTCCACGCTTCCTGGATGGTCTTCATGGCCGCCGTGCGGTCGTTGTCGCTCGACGCGGTCGCATACTGCTTCAGCGCACTGGTCACAGCGGGATTGTTATAGCGCCCGTAGTTGCCGGTGACCGGGGACCCGATCGGTGCAAAGAGACTTCCGTCGGCGTAGCTCGAATAGATGTCGTATGGCGTCGGTCCGGAATTGGAGTACCGCATAGTTCCGTCGAAATTACCGGAGGAGAGAGCTGCCTGCCAGGCGTCCTGCGACGGCGTCTCAGTCGTCGTCTTGATGCCGATCTGTCCGAAGTTGTCGCTGATGACCTGGAGGGCGGTGAGATAGTCGGTCCATCCCGTCGGGTCAATGAGAGTCATTATCACCGCTTTGCCGGAAGCATCTTTCAAGACCCCTCCATCGAGAGAGAATCCACCCTTTGTCAACTCCGCTTTCGCACCGGCAAGGTCGATGCTGACGTCTTTGCCCTTCAAAGAAGGATCGATGAACGAGTCACCGACCGGCTGGGGGAGGCCGGCGACCGATTTGACGACGGGCGTCTGGCCATTCGAGGCGAGCTTAACGATCTTCTTTCGGTCGATGACCATGCTCATCGCGCGACGAAGATGAACGTCATCGAAGGGGGCCTTGGCCGTGTTGACGACGAACGCGGAGATTCCCAGCACGGCCGGGCCCCAAGCGAAATTGCGCTTCGGATCCTTATCGAGGAACCCCTCTTTAAGGTTGAGAGCCGCGGATCCAGCCCAGTCGAGCTTGTGTGCTGCGAGGCCATTGAGGATCGCGTCGTTACCCTGCAGTGCCTGATAGACCACCGCGCCGACCTTGACCTTGTCCGCCTGCCAGTAGGCGGTATTTTTCTTCAGCTTTGCTACACTCGACGACGCCGAAGAGAACAGGAACGGCCCGGTTCCGATGGGCGCCTTATCTTGGAAGGTGGCAGGGTTCGATACATCTTTCCAGAGGTGTTCCGGCACGATGAATTGACCGATCGTCGCAGCCTGCTTCACGAACTGCGACTCACCGAAGCTGACGGTGACGTCATTCCCGCTCTTCTTGATCGAAGTGAACGGAATACTGGCGGTGTTGAGCGATTCGTTGGACTTGATGAGATTAAAAGTGAACGCGATGTCGTCGGCGGTGAAGGCCTTACCATCACTCCATTTGACTCCGTCACGTGCCGTGAACGTCACCTTGGTGTAGTCAGTGTTCCACTTATAGGCGGATGCGAGCCATGGCTCGGGCTTGGCCGTCGGGTCGACCGAATTTGTCTGAACCAGAGGCTCATAGACGAGCCATCGCCAGCCATTCGCAGACGCGCTCGAGGTGGATGCGAAGGGGTTGTTGCTGTCGGTGAAGACGCCGCCCGTACCGATCGACAGGGTGCCTCCGCCCGAGCCTCCGCCGCTAGTACCGTTGCTCCCGCCGGCGCTGCAGCCTGCTAGCACGAGGCCAGCAGACAGCCCAATCGCGGCGATTGCCATGATCCTCTTTGATCTCCAGCGCATGATTTCCTCCATTGTGAATGTGCACTGTTCGCCGACTTCCCGGTGGAGGGGCCCTCAGGACCATCCTCATGAACCGGGTGCGCAAACGTTTGTTCAAAAATACCCGACAAGTTTTGTTATCGCAACCCCTCGTGTCATTTGGCCGCCGGCACGGGTCGCAGGTCAGGGTTGTGGAATCTGCGAGCAGTCGGGTCACGGCTCATGCACGCAGTCGCGTGAGGGTCGAATTCGTCCTGCACCGTCCGAGCCGAATCGCTACGATTGAGCAAACGATTGAGCACTCGGCTCGATCGCCGATTCACTCATGCCGGACCGCCGTAGTTCCGACAGGAAAGTCCGCAATGCCTCCCGCCGCTCGACGGCATCCTCGTGCTTGACTTCAGCCAGTTCCTCGCCGGCCCGGTCGCCGCGATGCGCCTTGCCGATCTCGGTGCCCGAGTGATCAAGATCGAGCGACCACAGGGCGGCGACATTGGTCGAACTCTCGCCTTCGCCGGTCGTACCGCAGACGGCGACACGGTCTCCTTCCACGCGATGAATCGCAACAAGGAGGGCATCACCGCCGATCTCAAGGATCCCGACGATCTCGCCTACGTCAAGAGGCTCGTCGCGAAGGCCGATGTGATTATCCAGAATTTCCGACCCGGCGTCATGGAGCGCATCGGCCTCGACTACGAGTCGGTGCGGAAGATCAACCCGACCATCGTCTATGCCAGCGCGAGCGGATACGGCGACAGCGGCCCGTGGAAAGATCGGCCCGGCCACAGCGTGATCTGACCGCCTGATCGGCAATCCTTCGGCGACTAGTCCTTCGAGCGCGGGCTTGGCCACTGGCGCCCGACTCCGTGGCGACCGTCAAAAGCGGTCACAAAAGATGGTCTTTCAGCGAAGCGGGGACGTTCAGACGGGCGACGACATTACAAGAGAGGTGGACGAATCAATCGCCATTCTGGCGACTCATACCCGTCGTACTCTGAGAAAACATCCGATGTCTAGCCCTCCCGGTCAAAAACTACTACTGTCAAACTACGTGCTCAAACGTTACTTCAAGCGAAACGCGCGTATTTAAGCCCGAAAAATACAACTTCTGACTCGCGGTCAACATATGTCTGCCCAAACAGCCAAGGTCGACTGCAGTTTCGCTCCAATACAAAGATGTGAGGATTGAAGGTCATGGCGTCAGCGGGAAAAGCGCTTTTCGAAAATGCGGCCATTGGTGCGGTTCACGAGGTCGCAGTAGACACCTATGCGGTCAACGCGCCGTTCTGGGGTTTTCCCAATGTCGTCTACTTTCTTGCCAGTGGCGGCAAGTGGGCGCTCATCGACACCGGAGTTTCGACCACACCGAGTGAGTCAATCGGCCCGTTCCTTGAAAGTCGCGGCGGTTTCGGATCTTTGGAGCTGGTCCTGGGCACTCACGGACATGTGGATCACATCGGAGGCAACGGCTGGGTCAAAGAGCACGCTCCTCAGGCTCGCTTTGCGCTCGGGGCGCTCGACACAGGATGGGCCGAAGATGTCGATCGGCATTATTGCCAACTCTACGAATATGGTTCCCCGGGGGAATGGAAGCCCGACGCCGCGAGCGAAGAATTGATTCGCCGATCGTGTGGCGAGCCGGTTGCAATCGATCACCCACTCGTGGGCGGTGAGATTCTCACTTTCGGCTCCGGACGCGAGATAGAAGCGGTACACCTCGGGGCGCATAGTCCGGGCCAAATGCTCTACCTCGACGCCACTAGCGGGACAGCGTTCTCAGGTGATGCCATACAGGAAAGGGGTATTTTCAATACGGAGTCGAATTCTCGAGATTTTCCCATGTACAGGACTATCCCCGACTACATCCGATCCCTCGAACGCGTTCGGACGTCAGCGCCTGATCGGCTCTGTACCGCGCACGCTGGAATATTCTCGGGGGTTGAGGCCGACTCGTTCATCGACGGCGCCCTCAGTTGGACCGCGGAGTTGTCGTCTCTACTTCAGGCGATTGCCTCACGACTCAGTGACTTCAGCCTGGAACAGATCGTCGCCGAGGTGCATCTCGCCCGCCCGGAATACGCGGTCATCCTGCAGATCTGGGTGACCACCTCGGAACATCTCGATGAGCTCGTCCGATCGGGGTTCCTATTTCCGTACTTCGCCGATAAAGAAAAGCGGTGGAGCGTCACACGCCGCCCGTGACGAAGGACGACAGCACGAATAGCTCACCAAAATCATTTATCGATCCGCGGAATGTCCTCTAGGAGAAACGAAATTGAATCAGTCCCACCTCAGTGTTCGAACTGCAATGCTCGCAGCGGTCTTGCTCACCGGCTCCCTCGCTCTCGCGGGATGTTCGGGTGCAACAACCACGGGGAGCGGCGCGAAGCCGGTCGCGGCGGACGCCAAAGCCGTCATAAGCCATCTGCCGGCGGCACTTAAATCACAGTATGTCGCCGCCACAAGTAATGTCGAAGTGTCGCCCTACGCGGATTTCAAGAAGATCGAAGGCCCCTGGAAGGTCTGCTTCTCGGACAGCTTCGAGGGGAACTCCTGGCGAGTAGCGGTGAAGAACGAACTTTCACGGCTGTCGGAACAGTACAAGAAGGACAAACTCGTCTCCAGTTTCGAAGTCGCGGTATCTGAGAACGACGTCGCTCGGCAAAACCAACAGATTCGTCAGTTCACGTCGCAAAAATGCTCTGTCATCATCGTCATCGCCGGCTCGTCGACTGGACTCAACCAGGCAATCCAAGCATCAAAAGCGGCGGGGATTCCCGTTGTGACGATCGCAGGTTCGGTTACCTCGGCCGCCGCAGTCAACGTGGACTCGAATTACAACGTCATGGGACGTGACCTCGCGAAGGCAGTCAGCGAGAAGTCGAAGAACGTGCTCATGGTGAAGGGGATCGAGGGCAACCCTGTTGCCGTCCAACAGAATCAGGGAGCAAAGCAGGAATGGGCGAAGACGGGCACGACTATCGCTTCGGAGGTCAATGGCAACTGGACACCGTCGGTCACCAAGTCCGCAGTGCTTACTGCCCTGACAACGAGTGCCGCCCCGGTCGGGGCGGTCTGGTCGACCGGATCCGAAACGTCGATCATCGCTCAAGCCTTTAAGGATTCCGGGAAGCCGGCCCCGCTCATAACCGGTTCAATCACCGGTGATGCCCTCGGCTTCTGGAAGGCGAATCCGGACTACTTCAAGTTCGATGGCGTCGCGCTGACCCCATCGTGGACTGCCCAAACCGGCTTCAATATCGCAATGCGAATTCTGCAAGGTAACGGACCGAAGCTCAGCACGATGATGGTGCCGATTCCTCGCGTCACGGAAGCGGATCTCCCAGCGCTGTACGAATCCTGCATGACCGTGGATGCTGCATCAGTATTTCCGGTTGTGAAGGCCGATCCACTGCCAAGCGATCTGATGGATTCCTACTTCAAAACTGCCGGAAACGTCGGACCGTTCCAGTATTCGCAAACTCCCGATCCCTGCAGCTAGTTAGCTGTAGAGACCGGAATACGCTCAAAAGAAAGGCACGGGATGAGCGACGTTGAGGGGGCGAATTCCCCGGTGGATGAGCAACTGCCTTCTGGAGAACTTGCTTTGCGCAATATTCGGCGCACGTTCGGAGAGACGGTTGCGTTGGACGACGTGTCATTGACTGTTCGACCCGGAACGGTACACACAATCCTCGGCGAGAACGGATCGGGCAAGAGCACCCTCGTGAAGATCCTTTCGGGAGTCCTTCCGCCGAACAGGGGGAGTGTCGAGATGAGGGGCGAGACGCTTCATCCGGTTACTCCGCGCCGGGCACGTTCGCTCGGTATCGCAACTGTCTTTCAGGAAGTACTCGTGGCGCCCAATCGGACGGTCACGGAAAATGTCTTCCTCGGACAGGACGCCTGGTTCTCTTGGAAGTTGCGAGGGCGAGCACGGCGAGAACTGGCACTCTCGTCGCTGAGCGAATTATCGAAAGTAAAATTTGACCCGGCGGCGGAGGTCGGCAAACTCAACCTGGTACAGCAGCAGCAGATCGCGATCGCTCGAGCCCTCGCGCTGGAGCCCAAAGTGCTGGTGCTGGACGAATCGACCGCAGCCATGGACATCGGTGAACGAGACCTACTGTTCGAAGCTGTGGCCAGGCGCGTTCAGGCCGGCATGGCGGTTATCTTCATCTCCCATCGCATGGATGAGGTCCTCTCGCTGTCGGACGAGGTGACAGTCCTGCGATCAGGCTCGAGGGTTGCCACTCTCGGACGTGAGGAATTTAGCGAGTCTCGATTGCTCTCCCTACTAAGCGGCAAGGAGGCTGCATGAATGAGATCGCTGTGAACGCAAGGGATTACGTGCTCGAGAAGCGAGCGCGCCCATTCACAATTTCGATTCCAACCGGGCGCATTACAGGACTGTCTGGACTCGAGCGCGGCGGACAAGAGGAGTTTCTTCAGTCGCTCTGCGGTTTGCGGCGCCCATTGGCGGGCGAGCTGACGATCAAGGAAAAGAACTTCGGCACGAGGGGTGTCAAAAACCTGCGAGAGGCCTTTGGCAACGGGATCGCTTATCTTCCTCGTGAAAGGAAAACCGAAGGTATCCTCGCAAGTCAGTCAGTGCGGGACAATTTCGCGATTGCGACCCTCCCGAACTACTCGCGATTCGGTCTGGTGAGTTCCCGGCGGCTCCGCGCAGCGTATGAAGACTTCGCGACGGAGCTCGGCATCGTTTGCGAGTCTCCGTCTGCCCCGATTCGAACGTTGAGCGGGGGGAACCAGCAGAAGGTCCTGTTGGCGCGCTGGCTTGCGGCATCGCCGAGCCTGTTGCTCCTCAACGATCCATCGCGAGGGGTAGACCACCCGACGAAACGTGCGATGCACGCGCTGTATCGAAGGCTCGCGGATGGGGGGACGACCATTGTGCTCCTGTCTAGTGAGATCGAAGAGCTGCTTGCGATAGCAGACTCCACTGTCGTCTTCCGAGACGGTTCGGTGCAGGAGGTGCTGGTCGGCGGTCGGATGACCAGGCCCAACATCCTCAGCGCGATGTTCGGAGCGATCGTTGAGTAGCGTGACACGGCAGCGCAGAAGAATGACGGTGCCGACCTTCCGACCAGATGCTACTGTCCTGTTCGGTCTCGCGGTTTTCGTGGTGCTTCTGATTATCAATCTCGTCGTGAACCCCAGTTCCTTCGACCCCGTCAATCTGCCATCGACGATCGGATTCGCTGCCCCGATTATTCTCTGCGCGTTCGCCGCGACACCGAGTTTGCTCATGGGCAATGGGGGAATCGACCTCTCGATCGGGCCAATCATGGGACTGGTCAATGTCGTGGTGGTCTACCAGTTCGCCACACAATGGGGCGTTACCTCGGCGGGAGTGCTGATTCCTCTCGCGCTCGGGCTTGGCGCTCTGGTCGGCCTGGTGAACGGCCTCATCGTGGCATTCGTGCGCATCCAGCCGATCGTTGTCACGCTCGGAACTTATCTCGTCTGCGCCGGACTCAGTCCAATCATCGCGCCAACACCGGGCGGAACTATTCCCGACTGGCTTGCGACACTTGCGGGACCGTTGTCAATCGTCCCGATCGTCGTTGCAGGTCTGTTGTGGTGGGGATTTAGACAGATGCCGCTCTATGAGCACCTAATGGCGTATGGAGGCGATGAGCGAGCCGTGTTCACAACGGGGATTTCGGTTCCCTTGGTCCGGATCTCCGCGTTCACCATCGGTGGCATCTTTGCCGGCATCGCCGGGCTCAGTCTCTCGGCGGTGCTGGGTTCCGCAGATCCGACGGTCGGGACGAATTATTCGTTGCTGGGGATAGCCTCAGCAGCGTTGGGCGGAGTGAGTATGGCCGGTGGTCGTGGCGGAATGGTGAGGGCGCTTGTGGGTGCGCTCACCATCTTCCTTCTTCAAAATCTCCTCACTTTCCTCGGGGTATCGACGTTTTTGTTGCAGATCGCTTACGGGGCGGTTCTCGTTCTCGCGATCGCGGTCAACGGCCAGATCTCCGAATTGGTGAAGAAAGTAGCGTCGCGATGAGGTCATCATTAATCGCTGGGGTGCGGCGTTCGCCCGACATTCTTATCAGCGTCGTATTGCTGATTCTCATTTACGTCGTCGGCGTAGTCGGGATTCCAGGCTTCGGCGGTGAGCAGACCTTCAAGGCTGTGCTCTTGCTCGCATCTTTCTTGGGAATCGCCGCGGCTGGTCAGACCCTCGTAGTCATACTCGGTGGCATAGATCTTTCGATCCCCTTCGTGGTGGGGGCTGCGAATGTCGCTGTCGCGAAACTGTACGGTGACGGGATGCCGTTCTTGCTGGCCACTCTTATCAGCCTGATCGTCGCCGGACTGTTCGGGGTTGCCAATGCAGCTATCTCGGTAAAAAGCAACGTTCACCCGCTCATTGTCACGCTCGGTATGGGGACAGCACTTCTCGGCGCGGTCTCGCTGTGGACCAATGGTCTTCCATCCGGGGGTTCGCCAGCCTGGTTGACCCAATTCGTCGCCATCGGATCGACGACAGGACCGATCCCCGTGCCGCCCGTGATCTTCCTCTGGCTGCTGATCTCGGTCGGAATGGTGGTTCTCCTTCGCGCGTCGATTTTCGGGCGGAAGCTCTATGCCTTGGGCAATTCGCCGCAGGCGGCGGAGCTCGCGCTCGTGAGGCGCTTGCCGGTCTGGGCAGTGTCCTTCGGCGCCAGCAGCGTGCTCTCTGCAGTCGCCGGAGTGCTGTTCCTAGGGTTCACGGGGGCTGCTTTCGCAGGAGTCGGGCAGCCATACCTTTTCTTGACCGTGGGTGCGGTGGTTCTGGGAGGAACTCTCATCACCGGAGGGAGGGGCGGGTACGTTGGCACGATCGTCGGGGCGCTCACGATCACTCTCTTGACGATCGTGTTGACGGGGTTCGGTCTCAACGCCTCACTTCAACAGGTGGTGATGGGAACGGTATTCGTTGGCATTGTCGCAGCGTATGGGAGAGACGCCCATGTCAGATCGCGCGTGTAGTGCTATCGCAAGGGCATCTTCACATTGCCGAGTTTCGACTCTTCAGCTACAGTTGAGCAAACGTTTGAGCAAACGATTAACCGAAGTTACTATGCCCGACGAAACACTTCGGTTCCGCCCAGGAAAGCTAAGGACAGGCGAATGTCTGACAACGTCATAAGGCCGCTCGACGGCATCCTCGTGCTTGACTTCAGCCAGTTCCTCGCCGGCCCGGTCGCCGCGATGCGCCTTGCCGATCTCGGTGCCCGAGTGATCAAGATCGAGCGACCACAGGGCGGCGACATTGGTCGAACTCTCGCCTTCGCCGGTCGTACCGCAGACGGCGACACGGTCTCCTTCCACGCGATGAATCGCAACAAGGAGGGCATCACCGCCGATCTCAAGGATCCCGACGATCTCGCCTACGTCAAGAGGCTCGTCGCGAAGGCCGATGTGATTATCCAGAATTTCCGACCCGGCGTCATGGAGCGCATCGGCCTCGACTACGAGTCGGTGCGGAAGATCAACCCGACCATCGTCTATGCCAGCGCGAGCGGATACGGCGACAGCGGCCCGTGGAAAGATCGGCCCGGCCAGGACCTGCTCGCACAGTCGGTCTCCGGCATTCCCTGGCTGAGTGGCTCGCATGACGACGGACCGGTTCCGGTCGGACTGTCGATCGCCGACCACCTGATGAGCTGCCACATCGCACAGGGCGTCACCGCGCTGCTCGTGCGACGATTCCGCACTGGAGTGGGTGGGCACGCACAGACGAGCCTGCTCGAAGCGCTTCTCGACCTGCAATTCGAGTTGCTCAGCACCCATCTCAATGATTCGCGTGTCACTGTGAAGCGGGGTGGTGAGCACTCGGCGCACGCGTTCCTCTCCGCGCCCTACGGCACCTATCCGACGAGCGACGGCTACGTTGCTCTCGCGATGAACCCGATTCCCGTGATCGGACGGTTGCTGGGGATCGCCGAGCTCGAGAACATGATCGACCCGGAGACCTGGTGGTCTGAGCAGGAGCGAATCGAAGCCGTGCTCGCTTCCCACTTCGCTCGTGAGACGACCGATCACTGGCTCGAGATCCTCGACGCGGCTGATGTCTGGTGCGCACCGGTGCTGACTCTCGAGCAGCTGGTGGCCCATGACGGATTCGCCGCGATCGATATGACGCAGGAGGTCACCCGACAGGTGACGAACTCTGGTGGGCCGGCCGTCACGCTCACGACCACTCGAAGCCCGATCCGAATCGATGGGGAGGTCTTGCGCAACGCCACTTCCGCCCCGCTTCTCGGCCAGCACAATGACTCGGTGCGCTCTGAGTTCGGTGTCGGCAGCCCGGTCGACGCGGCATGACGACGACACTTCGCGGCATCACCTGGGAGCACGCCCGTGGCTATGGCAGTGTCGTCGCTGCGGCGGAGGCGTACCGACGGGTGCGACCGGACGTGGAGGTGCACTGGGAGTTCCGATCGTTGCAGGCCTTCGCCGACCAGCCGATCGAGGCCCTCGTGGCCCAGTACGACCTGCTGGTGATCGATCATCCGCACATTCCCCTCGCGGCGGAGCATGGCCTGTTCGCCGAGCTCGACGGGCGCGGATTCGACGACGAGCTCACGATGCTCGCTGCCCAGACGGTCGGCCGCTGTCACGAGAGTTACTCCTACGCCGGTCACCAGTGGGGACTGGCGACGGATGCGGCGGCCCAGGTGGCCGCGTATCGTCCAGACCTGCTCGCTACGCCTCCAGGCACGTGGCCCGACGTACTCGAACTGGCGCGGGAGGGCCGGGTGCTCTGGCCGGCGAAACCGATCGATGCTTTCTCCAGCCTCGTGACCATCGCGGCAAACAATGGAACCCCGCCGATGAGCGAGCCGGGAGTGTTCCTCCAAGCGGACGAGGCGGCGCCGGTGCTCGCGCTTCTGCGCGAACTCGCGTCGCTCGTGCCCTCGGACAACCTCGGACTCAACCCGATCCAGGTGGCGGACCAGCTCGCCGAGGGTGATCGGTTCGCCTACGCCCCGCTGCTGTTCGGGTACACCAACTATTCGCGCGACGGCTTCCGGGCGAACCGGCTCGCCTACGTCGATATCCCGAGCGGTGCCAGAGGCGTGAGGGGCTCACTTCTCGGCGGAGCGGGAATTGCGGTCTCCGCGGCATCCTCGCATCTGGATGAGGCGATAGCCCATGCGTTCTGGCTGGATTCCGCCGCGGTGCAGGCCGGCGTCTATTACGACGGCGGCGGCCAGCCGGGCAATGCGGTGGCGTGGGAGAGTGACCGCACGAATTCGGACTCTCTCGACTTCTTCCGAGGCACGCGAGCGACCCTCGAGGGTGCCTACCTTCGCCCCCGGCATCCGCGCTACATCGACCTGCAGGACGCCGTGTCCCCGCTCGTCACCGCCGCGCTGCGCGGGGAACTCACCGACTCCGAGCTGGTGTCGGAACTCAACGACGGCGTCGTCACCTACCTGGGAGCCTGACTCATGCAGACCATCGACCGGTTCTACGAGGACTACGAGATCGGCGAGAGCCGCTCCAGCGTCGGACGCACCATCACCGAGGCCGACATTGTGCTTCACGCCGGACAGACCGGGGACTTCTTCCCACACCACATGGATGCCGAGTGGACGGCCACCCAGCCGATCGGGCAGCGGATCGCCCACGGCACGCTCATCCTTTCCGTCGCCGTCGGCATGACCGCGGGGGACATCAATCCGCAGGCACTGAGCTATGGTTACGATCGCATCCGGTTTATCAAACCGGTGTTTATCGGAGACACCATTCGGGTGACGGCGGAGATCACCGAGCGCGCTCCGCACCCGCGTCGGCCGGATGAGTGTGGGCACGTTCACGAGCTCGTGACGGTGACCAACCAGCGGTCCGAGACCGTCCTCGTTTTGACGCACCTCTATCTCGTCAACGTCCGACCCGCGGTCTGAGCGGAGATCAGCGCCGCACTTCTCAGCCACGCGCCTACACTTGCCCCATGGCGACCCTGAGTGACGTTGCATTGCTCGCCGGAGTTTCGATCTCGGCAGTGTCGCGGGTGCTCAGCGATGCCCCGAGCGCGCGGGTCGGCGCCGACACGCGCGCGCGCATCCGCGCGGCGGCCGTCGAGCTTGACTATCGACCGAATTTCGCCGCCCGGGCGCTGAAGTTCTCCCGCACAAATGTCATCGCACTCGTCGTTCCCGACCTCACCAACGCGATATTCACCGACATGATGCGCGGCGTCGAAGAGGAGGCCATCGAGCGGGGATACATGGTGTTGCTCGCGCGCGCGGAGGGTATGCGGGCGGGCGGCGACTCGATCAAGCGCCTGATCGGCGAGGGACGCGTGGATGGTGTGCTCGTTCAGGTCGGCGACAATGTCAGCGCCGAGGATCTGGCCGCATTATTGGCGGGCAAGGTACCGGCCGTCATCATCAACTCCGCTCAGAAAGGGCACATCGGCTCGGTGGCGTTGCCAGACTCGGCCGCTGCGGAGATCGCGGTTCAGCACCTCGCCGGTCTCGGTCACCGCAGAATTGCCTTCCTCAACGGGTCGCCGCGAAACTACACGGCCGTCCATCGATTGGCGGGCTTTGAGGCATCGATGAAGAGAGCAGGTCTGAGGGTCGACCCAGCGCTCCTCACCACGCTGGGGTATCAGCCGAGACAGGGCCGCGAGGGGCTTCGCCATGTGCTCGAGGCGCCGAGCCCTCCGTCTGCGATTGTGGTGGCGAATGTCAACGCCGCGATCGGGGCACTGTCCGAGGCGAGAGCCTTGGGCATCCGGGTGCCGGAAGACCTCTCGATCGTCGCGATCCACGATTCGTGGACCGCCGAGAACACCTGGCCGCCGCTCACTACCGTGCGTATGCCGCTGTATGAACTCGGTAGGCAAGCGATGGCCGCCATCTCGGACCGGCTATCGGCCGGAACGGTGAAGGACGTGATCGTTAGTGAACCGCCGGTGTTGATTGTTCGTGAGTCGACGGGCGCCCCTCGCGCACGATAGACCCTATGAATGTATAGAAACAGCTCGAACCCAGCCAGATTCTTCTGCTTGATTCAAAATACATCTGATGTTTGTCCTATGATCGTGAGCAACGATTTGAAGGAATTGCATGCAGACTGCTACGACACGACGCAGTGTCAGTATTACCCGGCTCGGGCTCGGAGTCGCGCAATTCGGCAACCTGTTCCGGGAGACGACGGATGCCGACGCGACCGCCGCAGTCGACGCGGCCTGGGCCGGAGGCGTGAGGTACTTCGACACCGCCCCTCACTACGGGCTGGGACTCGCCGAGCTGCGGCTCGGCCGCTCGCTGGCCGGCTACCCTCGCGAGCAGTTCACCATCTCATCCAAGGTCGGTCGACTTCTTGTCCCGAGCCCGGAGACCGCACACCGACTCGACGATGAGGGATTCGTCGTGCCGGCGGCCACCCGTCGCGCAGTCGATTTCAGCCGTGACGGCATCCGCCGCTCTCTCGAAGCCACCCTGGCGCGGACCGGTCTGGATGGCATCGATATCCTCTATCTGCACGACCCGGAAGATCATCTGGAAGCTGCGCTCGATACCGGAGCTGCGGCGCTCGCGGAACTGCGCGACGAGGGCGTGATCACTGCCTTCGGGGTCGGTACGAACTTCGCTTCGGTCGCGACACGGTTCGTACGCGAGACGGATATCGATCTCGCGATGATCGCCGGCCGGTTCACCCTGCTCGACCAGAGCGCGGTCGGCGAAATGCTGCCATCCGCACTCGAGCGAGGGATCGGTGTCGTGGCAGCGGGTGTCTACAACTCGGGGCTACTGAGCTCGGCACGCCCCGCGCCGGACTCGAAATACGACTACGCCGATGCTCCCGCGGGCCACATCGCCCGGGCGATCGCGATCGCCGAGATCTGCGAGACGCACGGGGTGACGCTTCCGCAGGCGGCCATCGCGTATCCGCTCAGTCACCCGGCTGTGGTGTCGGTGGTGCTCGGAGCGCGCAACGCAGCCCAGGCCGCGGGCAACCTCGAGCGCTTCGACGTCGCAGTTCCGCCCGAGACCTGGGCCCGACTCTGGGCAGAACTCGACGACGCGGGGTTTCTCGACTACGTGGCCCCGCAACTTCACCTCGACTCGGAATCGACCATCACAGAAGGCACTCCATGACGATCATCACCGCGGTCACCACCCATGACGTGCGATTTCCCACCTCCCTGAGCGCGGACGGCTCGGACGCGATGAATAAAGACGGCGACTATTCTGCCGCCTACGTGGTCATCCACACCGATGACCCCACTCTGTCGGGCTTCGGATTCACCTTCACGATCGGCCGCGGTAATGACCTCTGCACAGAAGCCGCCCGGCAGCGCGGCATCCCTCTCGTTGGACTCGACGTGGATGTGGCCGTCGCAGATCTCGGCGCGGTGTATC
The DNA here is from genome assembly GCF_040549465.1 of Glaciihabitans sp. UYNi722. NCBI lineage: Bacteria > Bacillati > Actinomycetota > Actinomycetes > Micrococcales > Microbacteriaceae > Glaciihabitans > Glaciihabitans sp. UYNi722. The sequence continues at coordinate 25,251 of NZ_JBEPTL010000027.1, forward strand.
GGCGCTTGAACAGCGACTCCCAACTGCGCTGGCTCGGCCCGGAGAAGGGAGTGGAACACCTCGCCCTCGCTGCGGTCATGAACGCGATGTGGGACCTCGCGGCCCGCCGAGCAAACAAGCCCCTGTGGAAACTGCTCACCGACATGACTCCGACCGAGCTGGTGGATGCCACAGATCTCAAGTACCTGTCCGATGTGCTGACCCGAGATGAGGCGATCGCGCTGCTCGAGGAGCTTGCCCCCACCCGCGCCACGAGAGTGGCCGAGCTGAGCGAGAGCGGATATCCCTGCTACACCACAAGCGCAGGCTGGCTCGGCTACAGCGACGAGAAGCTGCGGCGGCTGCTGCAGGAAGCCGTCGATCAGGGATACCGTCACGTAAAGCTGAAAGTGGGTGCGAACGTCGACGACGACTACCGGCGTCTCGGGATCGCCAGGGAGGTGATCGGCTGGGACGCCAACCTGATGATCGACGCCAATCAGGTCTGGGATGTGCCGGAGGCCATCGAGTGGGTGGCGCGTCTTGCTGAGTTCGAGCCGCTATGGATCGAAGAGCCCACCAGCCCGGATGATGTACTCGGGCACGCTGCCATTCGCAAGGCCGTGGCTCCGATCGGGGTCGCGACCGGAGAGCACGGCATGAACCGGGTGCTCTTCAAACAGATGTTCCAGGCGGAGGCCATCGACTTTTGCCAGCTCGACTCCGCGCGGCTCGGCAGTGTGAACGAGATTCTCGCCGTGTACCTCATGGCGAAGAAATTCGGCGTGCCGGTGTGCCCCCATGCGGGCGGGGTCGGCCTCTGTGAACTGGTGCAGCACCTGTCGATCTTCGACTACGTCGCCGTGTCCGGATCCCTCGATGGCCGCGTGACCGAGTACGTCGACCATCTCCACGAGCACTTCACTGCGCCGTGCATCGTCGAGAATGGCGCGTATTTACTGCCGACCGCGGCAGGGTATAGCGCGGAGATGTACCAGTCGACGGTCGACGAATACAGTTTTCCGTCCGGTAGCTACTGGGCGTCGGTGGCACCAGAGGTCCAGGCTCAGCCGGTCATCGAGCACTATCTCGCGTGAGGCTCGATATCCTGAGTGGGGTGGGAGTCCATGAATTCCTCGACTCCGAGAAGGTGGTTAGCCATGCGGATGCGTGCCCGGTCCGGGTCGCGCCCGACCAGTTCTGTGAGGATCGCCCGGTGCTCGAGCTGAGTCTCCTGCACCGCCCCCCGGTCGCTGATGGCACGCCAGAGTCGGGCTCGGATAGTGCGGCTGGCGAGTGCTTCGATGAGTGCGTCGAGCGCGGGATTCGCCGAGGCGCGCGAAATGATCCGATGAAATTCGATATCAGCGTTCATCACGGCCTCATGGTCAGACACGTCGCCGTCGATGAGTGGCTCGACCGAATCGAGCACCGCGGCAGCCTCAGCGAGATCGGCCTCCGACATCCGCAGCGCCGCGCGCCCCGCAGCCTCGGTCTCGAGCACCCGACGAACCGCCTGAAGATGCGCCGCATTCGCTGGGGTCTGCAGGTCGACCATGAACCCCATCGGGGCGAGGAGCAACTCCGGATCGAGCGAGGTCACATAGGTTCCGTCACCCTGGCGAGTCTCGAGCACGCCCATGATCGCCAAGGCGCGTACGCCCTCGCGGAGCGAACCGCGCGAGACGGCGAGTTCCGCAGCCAAGTCCTTTTCGATCGGCAGCCGAGAACCGGCTCCCAGCCGCCCATCGGTGATCATCGCTTTGATGCGTTCGATCACCACATCGGTCTGGGACGGGCTCGAACCGTCGGGCCGTCGTGCTGGGGGAAGCGTGGGCATGCGGTCATCCTACGACCAGCACCACGCGAAGAAGCCGTCGCGGACTGGCCGGATGGCTGTAGCAGCGGCTGCCGGCCTCGTGCAGTATGGGCCGCACGACCGAAACCCCATCGGGGAGCGACCGCCAACCACACCCAGAAACCCTCGAAGATACGGAGCCAGAAGTGACCATCATCGATGCCCACCAGCACGTGTGGAACCCGGGCCGCGCCCGGTATGACTGGCTCGGGCCGGATATGACGCCGATCGATAGGACGATGACATTCGACGACGTGCGGTCGGCGCTCCGGAGGTCCGGAGTCGACGCGACCGTGCTCGTGCAATCGGCGGACAATGACGACGACACCGATCTCATACTTGAGACAGCGGCGCTCACTCCAGAGATCGCCGCCGTTGTCGTCTACCTTCCGCTCGACGACCCCCAGCGCGCACACGATCGGCTCTCGCAACTCCGGGTCGACCCGCACGTTGTCGGTGTCCGCAGTCTGATTCATAACCGCTCAGATCCAGACTGGATCATTCGGCCAGAGGTTGATGCCGGGCTTAGTCTGCTGGAGGAAGCGGACGTCAGCTTCGACTATGTTGCGGTGCTGCCCCGTCATCTCGAGCACGTGCGGACCATCTCGGAGCGGCACCCGAAATTGCGGATTGTGATTGACCATCTCGCCAAACCGCCCGTGGGCGCGCCTGGCCGACAACCGTGGTGGGACCTCATCGCCACGGCAGCCGAGAACCCCCGGGTATTCGCGAAAGTCTCGGGGCTGTATTCGAGTGTGGGAGCGATGGCGGACTGGACAACGGATGACGTGCGTCCCCTGTTCGAGCGGGCGGTCGAGGTCTTCGGTGCCGACCGACTCATGTACGGCGGTGACTGGCCGATCTCGGTGCTCGCCGGTGGTTACGACCGCGTGTGGGAGGGTCTCCAGCTTTTGTTCGCGGAGCTCGATGTCGCAGCTCGGTCCGCAATTCTGGGCGAAACCGCGCAGCAGTTTTACCGGATCGATCCGCGTCTTCTCGATGCCGCGCTGGCAAAATCCGCTGAATAGTCTTATGTCTTGAACACCGGCAACCCTAAATAGGCCGCTTTGGTCTCGATTTTGTTATCTTTCTCGCTCATTCATCAGACGTATGAGATAGTTTTTGCGCGGGAGATATCCTGACTAGCAAACTGCTCAAACGTTTGCTTAGATAGACATCGCGGGTATAACGTTTGATCACGGTCGCGGATGACCCCACCCGTGCCGAGCACCAGTCCATTCACCTGCACACGGGCGTGAACAGCCAGCGTCGCAACTTCGACAGGAGTGTCAATGAAGACATCGAGAAACCGAACGAAGATCTTCGGTAAAACTGCGGGAGTGGCGCTGCTCGCTGCGGTTGCCCTCGCGCTGAGCGCCTGCTCCGGCGGATCCGGCGGAACAGGCGCGGGAACACAGACCGACTCCGGCGGCAAAATCACCGTGTGGGTCGATCCACCCCGGGTTCCCGCCGCTGACGCGTTTAAAAAGGCTCATCCCGAGATCCCGATCAATATCGTGCAGATCGACGGAACCGTGGGAGGCAAGACCGTACAGCAGCAGTTCGCCCAGTTCGACTCGGCGAAGAAGGGCTGGCCAGACGCGATCTTCTTCCCCTCGAACGACGACATCGCCTGGGCGACCTCGGCCAAGAGCAACTACGCGGCCGATATGTCCAAAGAAACCCCGGATCTCGTCAAGGGCTACGACCCAGCCGTGCTCTCGATGTGCAAGATCGGCGGTGTCTACCGGTGCCTGCGCAACGACGCGGCTCCCGACCTTTTCTGGTACAACGCCACGTTCTTCAGGGACAACGGCTACACAGTGCCAACGACGTGGGAAGAATACGCGACCCTCGGCGCGCAGATCGCGAAGGACCACCCCGGCTTCGTGAGCGGGTTCACCGGTGACGCCTATGCACCGGACCGCTATCTCTGGGCAGCCGGATGCCCGACCAACGACACGGTGTCGGCCACTAAGGTGCATATCGACCTGAGCGACCCGAAATGTCAGCGCGCGAAGAGCATCCTCACCACCCTCAGCGACGCCAAGGCACTCTCGAGCGTCGGCATTTTCGACGCGGATGCCGCCACCGTCGGGCCGAAGATGGTCATGAGCCCCGGCGCAGTCTGGTGGGGCGATTACCTCTTCAATCAGACCTGGAAGATTCCGGCCGGAACCATGCAGGCGACGGCTCCCCTCACCTGGAAGGGTGATTCGAAGCCGTCCACCGGCAACGAGGGAGGCGGCCTCTGGGGCATGTCGTCGCACATCACGGGCAAGCAGCTCGCGAACGCGAAGATCTTCATGAAGTTCGTCGTCAGCGATCCGGCGTGGCAGGTCGAGCTGTCCACCGGTCTTCCGGCGTTCAAGGCCGTGCAAGCCGACTGGATCGCCAAACAGTCCGCGTCGAACTACTACGCAGACACCGCGAAGACGTTCGCTACGTTCCAATCGGCGATCAGCGATGTTCCCGGCGACCACTTCTATCAGCTGTACAACACGGGAAGCGTCTGGACGGAGACCGTTGCTCCTGCACTTGTCTCCGGCAAGAGCTTCGACGACGCCTGGACGGCCTTCGGTACCGACTTGAATAACCAGGCCAAGTCGCAGGGCTACACCGTGGTGAAGTCCAAGTAGCTCGAATCGTTCCATCGGCGGACGGGGTGCGGGAGCGGAATCCCGCACCCCGTCTCGCCGGTTCAGCCCAGCGCACGACTGATCACTTGCAAGGACGCAGGACACATGACGACAGGACTGGCCACCCGGCCCGGTGGGGCGCCCCGCACCGCTCAGCGCCGGCGCACCGTCAGTGCGCGGCGTGGCGCACTGCATCGCAAAGAGGCCAGAGGAGCCTGGACGCTACTCGCGCCGTACCTCGTGCTGCTGATGATCGCGGGAATCATCCCGATCATCTACGCCATCGTCGTGAGCCTGCAGAAGACGCCGACCAACCTCGAGCCGAACCTCACCGGGTTCAGCGGCGGTCAGGCATTCGTCACGGCATTCACGGATTACCGCTTCCTCGGCACCTTCGCGAACGTCTTCTCCGTGCTCATCATCTGGCTTCCGTTGATGCTCGTCGGAATCGTCGGTCTCGCGCTGCTCGTGCACGCGAGCCCCGGCCGCTTCGGCAACACCATGCGCTTCATCTATTACATCCCCGGTTCGCTCGCCGGCGTGGCAAACCTCATGCTGTGGGTATACCTGCTCAATCCATCGCAATCCCCGATCGGAGGACTGTGGCATGCTCTCGGCTTCGAGACGATCAAGGCCGTGGTGGCGACACCCGGCACTCTTCCACCCATCCTCACCGCGATGCTGTTCTTTCAGGGTGTCGGCACCTGGATCCTGATCGTCAACGGGGGCCTGAATGGCATCCCGGACGAGATCTTCGAGGCCGCGTCTATCGACGGTGCCAACGCCTGGTACCTCGCCTGGCACGTGAAGCTCCCGCTCATCCGCCCCTGGATCGGATACGCCGCACTCATGAACCTCGCCTACGGATTTCAGCTCTTCCTCGAGCCTTATCTTCTCGACCAGGTGGCCGGTGGTGCCCTTCCCGACCAATACACGCCGACTCAGCTCGGCTTCTGGTTCGCCTTCTCCAACAGCAATTTCCCGGCTGCCGCTGCCATGTCGCTTGTCGTCCTGGTAATCACGCTCGGTATCGGACTGTTCATCGTGTTCCGAAGTGGTCTCTTCGGCGAGGAGGAGAAATGATGTCGCGCGCGAGAGTGACGGAAAGCGAGCTGTCGGGGGCCGTCGGGTCGAGGCAGTGGTCGGCCGGGCGCATCGCCCGGATCGCCACCATGCTCTTGGTCGCCGCGGCATTCATCTTCCCGATCGTCGGCTTCGTCGCCGTCGCATTCCGCAGTAACGAGGGAGTGGCCAACGGCACCGATGGATTCCTCGGGCTCGGCGGACTGTCGATCGACAATGTCATGGCCAGCTGGGGCCAGATCATGGGATTCGGTGGGGCCGACAACCGCGGGATCTTCCTGCAGTGGATCGGCAACTCGCTCTTCGTCTCGATCGGCGGTGCGCTTCTCGCGGTCATCGCCGCGATTCCCGCGGGCTACGCGCTCGCGCGGCTGAGATTCAGATTCCGCCGCACCGTGCTCGTGATCACACTGCTTACGATGGTAATGCCGAACACCGTTCTCGTCATCCCGCTCTTCCTCGAGGTCAACGCAGTGGGGGCGGTCGGCCAGCTCTGGCCGGTGCTCGTGATCATGGGCTTCTTCCCGTTCGGGGTCTACCTCTCGTACATCCACTTCATGACCACGATGCCCGCGGAGCTCGTGGAGGCCGCCCGAATCGACGGTCTCGGTGAGGTGTCGATCTTCTTTCGGGTCGCGACACCGATCTCCCGTCAGGCGATCGCGCTCGTCGCGTTCTTCGCCTTCGTGGCGAACTGGACCAACTTCTTCCTCCCGCTCGCACTGCTCACCTCGAACTTCAATGCGAAAACCGTGTCGATCGGCATCCAGGATCTCATCGGGTCCAGCCCGCTGTTCAACCCGACGGTGGCGGCCGGTCTCGATGTGAAGCTCTATATGCCACAGTTGGCGCTGGCGACCTTCGTGACGATGATCCCTTTGCTGGTGGTCTTCATCGGAGCCCAGCGGTTCCTGATGCGCGGGCAGACCGTCGGTGCGGTGAAGGGATAGGCATGGTTGTTCGCGAGTTCGAACCGGCGGAAGCGTACACGCTCGCATTGCCGATCCATCCGCGACCGATAGTCATTCTCGGCGCGGGGGGAATCGTGCGGGATGCACATCTGCCCGCGTATCGCAAGGCCGGCTATCCGGTGTTCGGCATCTACAACCGCACGCGAGCTCGAGCACAAGAACTCGCCGACGAATACGGCATCGAACACGTCTGGGACTCGGTGACGGATGCGGTGGCTGACGCACCGCACGATGCTGTCTTCGACATCGCCCTGATGCCGGAGCAATATCTGCACACCCTCGAAGCGCTGCCCGACGGCGCGGCCGTGCTGATCCAGAAGCCCCTCGGCAACACCCTCGACGACGGGCGGGCCATTCTGGAGGTATGCCATCGCAAGTCGCTGACCGCGGCGGTGAACACGCAACTGCGGTTCGCGCCCTACGTCGCCGAGGCGCGCCGGTTCATCGCGTCCGGCGCGATCGGCGAACTCTACGATCTCGAGATCCGCGTCTCCGTGCTCACACCGTGGGAGATGTTTCCGCACGTGCTCACCATGGACCGGCTCGAGATCAACATGCACTCGGTGCACTACCTCGACCTCATCCGCAGCTTTCTCGGGGACCCCGATGGCGTGAGTGCGGTCACCGTGCGACACCCGCTCAAGGCCCACGCCAACAGCAGGTCGGATATCGTCTTGCGCTATCGCGACCGCCCGATCCGCGTGGTGGTGAGCACGAATCACGACCACGAATTCGGTGAGAAATACGAGGAGAGCTACATCAAGTGGGAGGGAACCCGCGGAGCCGTCCGCGCTCAGATGGGACTGCTGCTCGACTATCCGACGGGGGGCAGAGACCTGCTCGAATACCAACTGCTGCAGGAGAAGGACCAGGGTTGGCGACCGATCCCGTTCGAAGGATCCTGGTTTCCCGATGCGTTCATCGGATCGATGGGCGCACTCCAACGCTTTCTCGAGGGATCCGTCCCCACGCTTCCCACCAGTGTCGACGACGTGATCCGCACGATGGCGGTGGTCGAAGCCGCGTACGAATCCCAGGAACACGAGGGCATCGTGCCCGAGTACGGGTCATGAGACGCGTAGCCGCGGTCATCGGCATCGAAGCGGCGGATGTCGCGGAGTACGAACGCCTCCACGCGGCCGTCTGGCCGGCTGTGCTTGCACGGCTGACAGCGAGCAACATGCATAACTACTCGATCTTCCGACATGGAGACCTGCTGTTCTCGTATCTTGAGTACACCGGCGATGACTTCGAGTCTGACAACGCGGCGATCGCTGCGGATCCGGCAACACAGCGGTGGTGGGCGCTCTGTAAGCCGCTGCAGCGTCAGCTTAACGATGGCGCAGACGACGACTGGTGGAAAGAACTGCCGGAACTATTTCATCTGGACTAGTTATTGGTCGCACGCATCCGCCCGCGTCCGAACGGAAGCCAGGGGGCCGAATAGACTGCCGCGGACGGGCCACTTCTGTCCACGGAGATCTGCGCCTCCCCGAACCGCCGCAGGCGATTGAACAGGAAAACACTGACGACAGTGGTGCTCTCCGTCGATACCATCCACGTGCCGGTGCCCCACTGGGAGGGATTGCCGCGCCCATCGAAGACAACCGTCGGCTTGGGGAACCAGCCGAGCCTTGGCTTCTTCAGCCTGAGTTCTAACCGGCGGCTCTCGCCGGGGATAGGCGCTAGCGAGCGGAGGGCATCCATTCTGTCAGCCTAGAGTCGATGGCCGGCATCGTGTCTACTCGGGACGCAGCCGAAGATTCTGCATACCCCCGTCGACGGCGAGGGAGGTGCCGGTAGTCGAACCGGAGCGGGGGCTGGCGAAGTAGGCGACAGCGCTGGCCACCTCATCAGCACTGACCAGGCGACCATGGGGTTGGCGCGCTTCGAGAGCCGCCCGTTCCGCCGCGGGATCGGCGGCGGATTCGAGCAACCGTCCCACCCAAGGGGTGTCGGCGGTCCCGGGATTGACACAGTTGACGCGGATGCCCTCGCGCAGATGATCTGCGGCCATCGCGCGAGTGAGCGATAGCACCGCTCCCTTCGACGCGCTGTACAGCGCGCGCTGGGGCAATCCGGCAGTGGCGGCGACGGATGCGGTGTTCACGATTGCCGCTGACGGCGATTCACGCAGATACGGAAGGGCTGCTCGGCTCACGCGGGCCATGCCAATCACGTTGATGTTGAAAACCCTGATCCACTCGTCGTCGTCGTTATCCGACACCGTACCCTGAGCGCCGATGCCGGCATTGTTGATCACGATGTCGATGCGGCCGAACTTCTCGGCCACCGCGGCGATCGCCGCGCGAACCGATGCGTCGTCGGCCACGTTCGCCGAAACGGCGAAGTGTGCGGCATCTGCTGCCTCCGGCTGTAGATCGAGCACGGCGACCTGCGCACCCCCGTCGTGAAGCCGTCGGGCGATGGCCGCCCCGATCCCGGAGGCGCCGCCGGTGACGACGGCGACGAGACCGCCGAATTCTGTGCTAAGGGATTCGCTCATGATGACTCCTGTGTCGGTGCTGCGGGGGAGGGCTTAGACGAAGAGTTGCCGTTGCCGGCCGAGACCGTCGATCTCGATCTCGCAGACATCGCCAGCCTTCAGGTAGGGGAATCGGCCGGAAAGCGCGACTCCCTCGGGGGTTCCGGTGAGTACGAGGTCTCCCGGTTCGAGGGTGAGGAATTGGCTGAGGTGCCAAATGAGGTAGTCGACTCCGAAAATGAGGTCTGCTGTCGAGGAGTTCTGGCGTGGTTCGCCGTTAACCCAGCTGCGCAGGCGGAGGTTCTGGTAATCGACCTCGTCGGGAGTGACCAGCCACGGACCGGTCGGGTTGAAGCCGGGGGCCGACTTGCCCTTCGACCACTGCCCGCCCGAGAGCTCGAGTTGGAACTCCCGCTCCGAGAGGTCGTTCGCCACGACGAATCCCGCGATGTGACCGATGCTGTCGGCGGGCGAGTCGAGATAGGAGGCCCGCTTCGAGATCACGACGCCGAGTTCGACCTCCCAGTCGGTCTTCACACTGTTGCGCGGAATCGAGACATCATCGTCGGGCCCGACGACCGTGTTCGGCGTCTTGAGAAAAAGAATCGGAATGGTGGGCGGAAGGGATCCGCTCTCGGCGGCATGGGCCGCGTAGTTCATGCCGATACAGATGACGGCGCTTGGTCGCACAATGGGCGACCCAATCCGCATCCCGGCAGTATCGACTGTCGGGAGGTGTCTTGCGGCCAGAGCTTTACGCACGCGGTCGACGCCATCCGACTCTAGGAAGGCACCGTCGACGTCGCCGGTGATGGCTCCGATGTCATAGGCGACCTGATCTACGAGCACGATCGGCCGCTCTTGGCCGACCGCTCCGATGCGGGCGAATTTCATGGGCAACCTTTTCGAGAGCGCGACAGAGACGGGACGAACATCCGAACTCTATCGCTGTTACGGCACGAAAATCTAGTTCTTTGACTCGGATTGACGTGAGACATCAGATGTCTAGGGCAAAGCCGAGGGGGAGCTCCACTGACGTAGCCATTGTTCGACGCCATAGATGTGAGCAGCGGTGAGCACCTCAGCGAGGCGCGCATCGCCGGCCTCTAACGCGTCGACGATACCGGTGTGTTCCGCGAGAGTGCGTGCCGCAGAACTCTGCTGCGTGATTCCGCGCCAGATGCGCGCGCGGGTGGTATGTCCGGAGAGCGATGCGATGAGGGTCGAGAGATAGGAGTTACCGGCAGCGTCGACGATCGTGGCGTGGAACCGGGTGTCGTGATCGACGAGCGTCTCAACGTCGGATTGCTCGGTCACCGCCGCGAGTTGGCCGCGCAAGTCAGCGATGCCGTTTTCGTCGAGGTGGCCAGCGGCGATTGCTGCCGCAGCCGGCTCGAGGATTCGGCGCACCGCGAACATCTCGAGGATGGAGTCGTTGTCGTGCAGGTCTACTACGAAAGTCATCGCCTCGAGCAGCAGCCGCGGCTCGAGGCTCGTCACGAAGGTGCCGTCGCCGCGTTTGACGCTCAGCACTCGTAGCACCTCAAGCGCCTTCACCGCCTCACGAAGCGAACTGCGCGAGAGCCCGAGGCGCTCGCTCAGTTCTTTTTCCGGAGGGAGGCGATCTCCGGGTGCGAGTTCGCCACTCAGGATCATGTCCTTGATCCGCAGGATTGCTTCGTCCGTAACGGCCACTCGGGAATCCTCTCGTTGCAGCGGTCCTGTGAGGTCGGGGCCGCAGCTCAGGGAGTGCGGACCGGCGCTGCTTCCGCCGTCGATGCGCGGCGCGAGCGGGTAAGCAGCAGCAGCGTCGCGGCTCCGATGATCACAAGCAGGATGCCCGAAACGAGCACGAAGGATGCGAGACCGGCGACCGGGATGATGACCACGAGCAGTCCGCCGACGATCCAGACGATTCCCGACGCGATCGATAGCCAGCGCGGACCACCCTTCTCACCAATGGTTCCGCCCACGATCGAGGCGACGCCGTTCAGCATCCAACCGAGGCCGATCACGACTCCGAGCACCGACAGGGAACGGAACGGATTGCTGAGGCACAGGATTCCCGCGATGACCACGAGGCCGCCGAGCACGCCATAAAGCCAGCGCACCCGCCCAGGGAACCGTTCGGCGGTGAAGGCGACGATGAGCTGGAAGAAACCACTGACGATGAGGCTGATCCCGAACACGATTGCGACGGTGAGGAGAACCGCTCCCGGAAACACCGTCGCGATCAGGCCGAGCAAGATTGCCGTCACGGCGACCCCGACGATCCAGCTGCGTTCGATGGTGAGTCGCGAGACGGGCAATTCGGTGGACGTCATACCCCCACTGTAGAGAATCCCCCGCCGGACGGCTCGAAAAGCTGAGCGGTTGACAAACGATCCTTTTTGGCGTTGTCGGCCGGGTCAGTGCCGCGGTAGATACCTCACCGGCGGGAAGGTGAGGGCCACAAGTGACCGCATCGACTCGATATTGCCGTTGAGAATTCCGACTGCGCGCGCCTGAACGAGCACATTGCCGATGGCAGTCGCCTCGGTCGGCCCGGCGAAGACCGGAAGGCCGGAGGCATCCGCCGTGAGCTGGCAGAGCAGCACGTTCTGGGATCCGCCTCCGACAATGTGGATCGCATCGACCGCCTTACCGGACAGCTCGCTCGCAACTCGCACAGTACGGGCAAAGGTTGCGGCGAGACTCTCGAGGATGCTGCGAACGAACTCCGCACGGCTGTGGGGCACCGGTAGATCGTGAGCCGCGCAGTGAGCCGCGATGCGGGCTGGCATATCGCCCGGTGCGAGGAAGGAGGGGTCGTCGGCATCAAAAACGGCGACCTCACGGACCACCGCAGCCGCCTGCTTAAGGAGTTCGGCCAGGTCATCCGTTCCCCAATCGCGCAGAGACTCACTGATCAACCACAGCCCCATCACGTTGTGGAGAAACCTGACCCGTCCGTCGACTCCGCCCTCGTTGGTGAAGTTCGCCGCTCGTGCCTGCTCCGTGAGAACCGGTTGTTCGAGCTCCACGCCGACGAGTCCCCAGGTGCCGCAACTGATGTAGGCGAAGTCGTCGCCGGTGGCGGGCACGGCCAGTACCGCGGATGCGGTGTCGTGCGAGCCGACGGCCGTAACGACGGTCGACGGCCCGAGCCCCACCTCGTCGGCGATGGCGGGCAGCAGCGTGCCGAGCGACGAGCCTGCATTCACCAACTTGGGAAAGAGCCGGAGTGGCAGACCGAGCCGCTCGATGAGCACCGTGTTCCATTCCCCGTTGCGCACGTCAAGCAGTCCGGTTGTCGAGGCGTTGGTTCGCTCCGCCACTCGACGGCCGGTGAGCCAGAAGTCGATGAGGTCTGGCACGAGCAGCATGGTCTCTGCTTCCGGAACTCCGGCGTCGACGGCGAGCTGGAACAGCGTGTTGAAATGAAGCTCTTGAAGGCCGTTAAGCGCATAGAGATCGGTCGGTGAGACGATCGCGTGCACGGATTCAACGCCGGCAAGGCTGCGATCGTCACGATAATGGAACGGCGCGGCAAGCAGCCCGGAGCTTGCAATAAGGCCGTAGTCGACAGCCCACGTGTCGACCCCGATGCTGCGCAACCCCGGCTCCAGTCGCGCCGCGGCGCGGAGTCCAGCGCGCACATCCCGCCAGAGCGCGTCGATGTCCCAGTGCAGGCCATCCGACCTAGTGACCGGTCCATTGGAGAAGCGGGCGACCGGCACTAGCCTCAGTTCGCCTCGACCGACGTACCCGAGCATCACCCGACCACTGGTCGCGCCGAGGTCCACTGCGGCGACGGCCTCGGTCACGAGAACACACCTCCGCGCCCGCGAGTGACACTCGCGGGCGAAAATTCGGGCGCGAGTGTCACTCGCGGGCGCGGAGTGCACAGGAGTGTCATCGGAGGAAGGCGGCTGCGACCCCGGCATCGACGGGGATGTGCAGTCCGGTGGTGTGGCTGAGGTCGCTGGTGCAGAGCACGAACACGGCGTTCGCCACGTTCTCCGGCAGCACCTCGCGCTTGAGCAGTGTGCGCTGGGCGTAGTACTTGCCGAGCTCCTCTTCCGGCACGCCATAGACGGCGGCGCGCTTGGCGCCCCAGCCGCCGGCGAAGATGCCGGACCCGCGCACCACCCCGTCGGGGTTGATGCCGTTGACCTTCACGCCGTATTCGCCGAGCTCGGCCGCGAGCAGTCGCACCTGGTGGGCCTGGTCGGCCTTCGTCGCGGAATAGGCGATGTTGTTGGGGCCGGCGAAGACCGAATTCTTGGAGGAGATGTAGATCACATCGCCGCCCAGTTTCTGGTCGATGAGCACCTTCGCGGCCGCTCGCGAGACGAGGAAGGAGCCCTTCGCCATCACGTTGTGCTGAACGTCCCAGTCGGCGACGGTGGTTTCGAGTAGTGATTTCGATAGCGAGAGTCCGGCGTTGTTGACCACGAGGTCGAGCCCACCGAAGGCGAGCACTGAGGCGTCGACGGCGGCCTGCACCTGGTCTTCGTCGGTGACATCCGCCTGCACGCCAATCGCGACATCTGTGCTGCCGATCTCGGCTGCGGCCGCCTGCGCCTTCTCGAGGTCGAGGTCGGCGATCACCACGCAGGCGCCTTCCGCGGCCAGCCTGGTGGCGATGGCCTTGCCGATACCGGATGCGGCGCCGGTCACCAGCGCAACGCGCGTGGCGAGCGGCTTGGGTTTCGGCATCCGCTGCAGCTTGGCCTCTTCGAGCGCCCAGTATTCGATGCGGAACTTCTCCGACTCGTCGATGGGTGCGTAGCTGGAGATGGCTTCGGCGCCGCGCATCACGTTGATCGCGTTGATGTAGAACTCGCTGGCGACCCGCGCGGTCTGCTTGTTGGCGCCGTAGCTGAACATGCCGATGCCGGGGATCAGCACGATGAGCGGGTCGGCCCCGCGGATAGGAGTTGAGTCCGCAGTCGCGTGACGGTCGTAGTACGCCAGGTAGTCGACCCGGTACTGCTCGTGCAGTTCGTGCAGGCGAGCGAGCTGGTCGTCGAGGGACGCCGTGGGCGGTAGGTCGAGCAGCAGCGGCTTCACTTTGGTGCGCAGGAAATGGTCAGGGCAGCTGGTGCCGAGCGCGGCGAGGCGGGGGTGTTCTGAGCTGCTCAGAAAGTCGAGAACGACCTCGGCATCCGTGAAGTGTCCGACCTGGGCGCGGTCGGTCGACGCGAGTCCGCGCAGGGTTGGGGCGAGCGCTGCGGCCCGCGCAAGCCTGTCTTCGCGGGGAAGTGGACTGTAACCATCCAAGATGGTTCCGAACGGATCTGCCCTGCCCTCGGCCTCGATGAACTTCTCGGCGGTCTCAATGATCCACAGCGAGTTCGCCTCTGCCTCGTCTGAGCTGGCGCCCCAGGCGGTGATGCCATGACCGCCAAGGATGCAGCCGATCGCCGCCGGATTGTCACGCTTGACGCCCGCGATGTCCTCGCCGAGCTGCCACCCTGGACGACGCCACGGCACCCAGACGACCTTCTCACCGAAGGCCTTTTCGGTGAGGGCTTCGCCATCGGCGGAGGTGGCGAATGCGATGCCGGAGTCCGGATGCAGGTGGTCGACGTGGGCGGCATCCACCAGTCCGTGCATTGCCGTGTCAATCGACGGGGCAGCGCCACCCTTGCCGTGCAGCGTGTAGTCGAAGGCAGCCACCATCTCGTCTTCGCGATCGACACCGGGATAGACGCCCGAGAGCGCCCGCAGCCGGTCGAGGCGCAGGACCGCCAGGCCCGACTCCTTCAGCGTGCCGAGGTCGCCACCCGAGCCCTTCACCCAGAGCAGCTCGACAGGCTCGCCGGTGACCGGGTCGGTCTCGGTGCCCTTGGCGGACGTGTTGCCGCCGGCGTAGTTGGTGACGCGGGGGTCGGAGCCGAGACGGTTGCTGCGGGCGATGAGTTCTGATGCTGTGCTGTTGGTCATGGTGTCCTTCAGTGTGCTGATAAGGGAGGGTGTGAAGGGCGAAGGCCCTAGGCTCCCCAGTTCGCCTGCTGGCCACCGACGCGCTCGGCCGCGATGGCCGCCTGGTAGCCGGATGCCGCGTACGCAGCCATCGGGTCGCCGCCGAGGCCGCGCGACTCGCGCCACGCGACGAGGTCTCCGCGCACGTCGGTGTAGAAGGCATCCATCAGGATGCCATTGGCGCCGAGCACGTCGCCGGCGTTCTGTGCGGCGGTCAGTGCGTCGGTGTCAACGAGCAGGGCGCGGGCCGTCATCTCCTGCACATTGAGTACGGAGCGAATCTGGCCGGGGATCTTGTCTTCGACGTTGTGGCACTGGTCGAGCATGAATGCCACACCGCTGTCCGGTCCGTAGCCGCCGCCGCGGATCACCTCGTAGAGAATGCGGAACAGTTGGAAAGGGTCGGCTGCGCCCACGATGAGGTCGTCATCGGCGTAAAAGCGTGAGTTGAAGTCGAAGGAACCGAGCTTTCCAAGGCGCAGCAGCTGGGCCACGATGAACTCGATGTTGGTGCCGGGCGCGTGGTGTCCGGTGTCGAGGCAGACCAGGGCGCGGTCACCGAGGGCCGAGACCTGGGCGTAGGAGGTGCCCCAGTCCGGCACATCCGTGTGATAAAAAGCGGGCTCGAAGAACTTGTACTCGAGCACCAGGCGCTGGTTCTCGCCGATGCGCGCGTAGATCGAGGCGAGCGAGTCGGCGAGGCGATCCTGGCGGCCTCGGATGTCCTGCTGGCCTGGATAGTTGGTGCCGTCGGCGAGCCAGATTTTCAGGTCGCGCGAGCCTGTCGCATCCATGATGTCGATGCATTCGAGGTGGTGGTCGATCGCCTTCTGACGGATCTTCGGGTCGGTGTGGGTGAGCGAGCCGAACTTGTAGTCGTCGTCCTGGAAGGTGTTGCTGTTGACTGTGCCGAGTTTCACGTCGTGGTCTTCGGCGAAGGCACCGAGCGCCGCGTAGTCGTCGACCCTGTCCCACGGAATGTGCAGCGCGACAGTGGGGGAGAGCCCGGTGAACTTGTTGACCTGGGCTGCATCGGCGATCTTCTCCTGCGGAGTGCGCGGGGTGCCGGGCGTGCCGAACACCTTGAAGCGGGTGCCGGAGTTGCCGAAGGCCCAAGAGGGCAGTTCGATGGCCTGCTGCGCGAGCAGCGGCGTGATCTGTTCGAACGTGGTCACTTAGATCTCCTTCGTGGTGCGGATGAGCTGTTCTTCGAGATTGAAGATTTCGTCGAGCTGGGTAGCGTTCTGATCAGGCCGGGCTTCGAGGGCGATGAAGAACTCTGTCATCTCGGCCTCCCAGCGGTTGGTTCTGGGATCGGCGGCGAGGGCCGCCTGCGATGCTTCGACCGATTCCGTCTCGTAGTAACCGATCAGAAGCCCGTCGTCGCGGAGGAAAAGCGAATAGTTGTGACGCCCTGAGTCGGCGATGGCATCGAGCATCTCTGGCCAGACATCTGCGTGACGTTCGCGGTACTCCGCGAGCCGGTCGGGCCTGACATGCAATTGGAAACAGACGCGCTGCATCGCTTTTCTCCATTGAATCCTGCTGATTGAATCTGAATCCTGCTGATTCGAACTGTGTTGATCGAATCCGAATCATCGTGATTGAATCGTTTTAATTGGCAGCCTCACTTTAGATTAGGGTCATCGGCCGCGTCAAGTTTCCGCAGGCACCCCGGCCGAGCTGCTTTCGTGCCAAATGAAGGCACTCTCGTCGAGTCCTCCCGAATTTCCGGGGCACGGGTCGCGGTGGAGGGCGGCATCCCCTTCATTTGGCACAGAAAGGGTGCCGTTCGGCGAGATGCCGGCCACCACTCGGTGCAACCAGTCGGAGACGGCATCCGTCTGCCGGCATCCGTCTGCTGACTGCCGGCATCCGTCCGCCGTCTGCTGACCGCCGTCTGCCGACTGTCGCTTGGCGCAAACCGTGGCCTGGATGCCGCCAGACCACGGTTTGCGCCAAGTGAAGGCCGGCCGTCGATGGCAGCAGGGGCCGCAACCGGCTGGACCGGCGATCATCAGCAGGATCAGCGCGCGGGCCGCGCTGCCTGCGTAGTGGTGGTGCGGATGACGTACAGGCTGCTCGAGGCCGTCACGTACAGGTCGCGGCCGCCCTTGCCGCCGAAACACACGTTGGCAACCCTCTCCGGCACGGCGATCGTGAGCAGTCGCTCGCCGGCGGGCGAGTACACCTCGACGGCTTCGCCAGCCGAAGTCCACACCCGGCCGTCGACGTCGACGCGGAATCCGTCCGCCACTCCGGATGCCATTCGGGCGAAACTGCTCCCGTTGACACAGGCGCCGTCGACGATGTCGTAGGCGCGAATGTGCGGGAAACCGCCGGCGAGCCGCAGGTCGGAGGTGTCAGAGACGTAGAGCACCGACTCATCAGGAGAAAAGGCGAGCCCGTTGGGATGCACCATGTCGGTGATGACAGGGCGGAGTTCACCGGAGGTTTCGTCGAGACGGAAGACGAAGCATCCGTCGTACTCCTGCTCGCCCGGGTGACCCTCTCTGCCACTCTCCTGAATGCCGTAGGGCGGATCGGTGAACCAGATGGTGCCGTCGGATGCGACCACGATGTCGTTGGGCGAGTTCAGGGGGTGGCCATTCCAGCTGTCAACGATGGTCTGCGGTTGGCCGTCGACCTCGCGTTCGACGGACCGGCGGCCGTGCGAGCACTGCAGAACGCGTCCCTCGAGGTCGAGGGTGCGGCCGTTGGTGTATTCGACATCCTCTCGATACACCCGGGTCTGACTCGTGCGACTCTCCCACTGCATGATGCGGTTGTTCGGGATGTCGCTCCAGCGCACGCTCGCCGATTCCGGCAGCCACACAGGACCCTCACCCCACTCGGTTCCGGTGAAGAGGCGGCGCAGTTCTGAGCCCGGTTCGAGGAGGGTCGTCATGTTTCCAGCATCGCAGACCGGGCGGTGGATGACGCGACCACTCGGTGGGGGAGTGAATAGGGACTTTGGCCGCCCGGTTGTACCGTGGGCACACTGCAAGTGAACGATCGAGAGAGGCAGCGCGTGGCGAAAGTCGGCATTTCCGAGGCGGAGACTCCACAGTCGGCTGGGGTCCGTCGTGCCTCCAGCATCCGGGATGTCGCCGTGCTCGCCGAGGTCTCGGTCGGCACCGTCTCGAACGTGCTCAATCGTCCGGAGAAGGTCTCGCCCGCGGCGGCGGAACGCGTGCTCAGCGCCATCGAGACCCTCGGTTTCGTGCGCAATGACGCGGCCAGGCAGTTGAGGGTCGGCAGAAGTAACACCGTCGGACTCATCGTGCTCGACGTGCGCAACCCGTTCTTCACCGACGTCGCGAGAGGCGCGGAAGATCAGGCCGCCTTAGACGGCCTCTCGGTGATTCTCGGCAACAGCGACGAGAACGATGAGCGGGAATCCGGCTATCTCGACCTGTTCGAGGAACAGCGGGTTCACGGGGTGCTCATTTCGCCGTTCGGAGACGTATCGGAGCGCCTGCGCAAGCTGCGGGCGCGCGGCATTCCCGCCGTGCTCGTCGACCGCAGCGGCGACGGCAGCACCTTCAGCTCGGTATCGGTCGACGACATCGCCGGGGGTGCGCTCGCAGTATCCCACCTCATCGAGAGCGGGAGGCGATCCATCGCCTTCGTCGGTGGTCCGTTCGAAATCCGGCAGGTTGCAGATCGCTACGAGGGCGCCAGACGAGAGGTCGCCGAGCATGCGGATGTCACACTCGAGGTCATCGCGATCGATGCCCTGAGCGTGATCGAGGGCCGCACAGCCGGCAACGCGATTCTCGCCAGGGACCCCGCCGATCGTCCGGATGCCGTCTTCGCCGCCAACGATCTCATCGCGATGGGCGTGCTCCAGGCACTCAACATGCAGGGCGCGCTACACGTACCCCGCGACATCGCCCTCATCGGTTACGACGACATCGACTTCGCCAGCGCGGCCGTCGTTCCGCTCTCGTCGATCCGCCAGCCGAGCGCGCTCATCGGGCAGACGGCCGTCGAAATCCTCCTCGAGGAGGCGGCCAATCCATCCTTGGCGCCGCGGCAGGTGGTCTTCCAGCCGGAGCTCGTCGTGCGGGAGAGCACCGGGTAGCACCGGTCAGCAGGGAACCGGAAGTCATCGAGCTCGCCGTTCGCCCGTCTCTGCACTCCCAGAGCCAGGGTGCCAAATGAAGGCACTCGTGCGCTGTTGGTCCCGGTTTTCCGGGAGCCGCAACCTGTCGAGGGCCTGCAGTGCCTTCATTTGGCACTCGGCCTGATCGCCAGGGTTCACGCAATTGCGAAGGCCGGGCCAGCTGTGCGACCCGGCCTTCGTCGGCCGCTAGACGGTTGCCGGAACCTTCTCTTCGACAGTTACCGCGGTCTCAGAGGGCCGTGGTTTTGGCAGCGCGAAACCCGCAACTGCCGCCAGCAGGTAGGTGGTGACGGTGACGAGCAGTGCGGTGATGACGCCGTCCTGGGGTGATGCGCCGTCTGTGATCCGTCCGAAGAAGATCGACCCGGGCAG
>NZ_JBEPTL010000028.1:0-44006 GCF_040549465.1 Glaciihabitans sp. UYNi722
ACATCATCGCTCACCCGCAAGAATTAACACCAACACGCGCCTCAAATCTCGAAACACACCGACGAACCTGAAATAAACGCGACTGCAGTACTAGTATGGACTACCTATCTGAGGCGGCTGGATTGCAGCCAAGTCGGGGGGCGGTCAGCGGCCGTGATCGTCCGGTGAACGACCCTCTTCAACTTGTCCTGACATTCCTGGGTGAAATTCGCTGTGGCCGGTGTCCCGTTTCCGCCAGCACCAGATTATGCCTGGATTGCTGCGGCGGATACGGCATGCAGCGGCCCCAGCGCTGAATCGAGGGCGGCTTCCAGGGGCCATGCCGAGCGTTCGGGTTGGCTGAGAACAAGGCCACCCTGAATGGCTGCAAGGATTGACACGGCGATCTGACGAGAATCAGCCGAGTCGGTGAGGTGCCCCGCCGCACGCATCTTTGAAACCCCAAGGGTAAGGGCTTCACGCCAGGCCCGCATTCCCTGTGTGACGATGTGGTCAAGCTCAGCATCTATTGCTGCGGCTTGAGTTGCTAACGACCCGATCGGACAGGCCCAGCGGCCTCGTCCGATGTAATAGTCCACCAACCCGACCCGCCACCGCTCCCACGATCCCCACGACCCGAGATCGTGAATCTCAGGCTCCTGGGCGATTAGGAGTTGCTGGCCCTCCCAGATCGCTACCTCACGAACGAGTTCAGCTTTCCCGCCTGGGAAGTAGTGAAACAACTGACTCTTACTCGTCAGTGTGGCGGCACGAACCGTGTCGAGAGTCGTCCCGCCGATCCCCGACTCCAGAATCTGCTCACCCGTTGCCTCGATAATCCGCTGCCTGGTCAGGCGGCCACGTTCCGTGAGCTTCGACTCATTCATCACCCCAGACTATCCGGTTGGACTGCATGGTCCACCTGTGTTATAAATGGACCATGCAGTCCAACGAAGAAGTTCTCCAGTCCCTTCCCTCAGACTCACGTCTCGCCGGTCGCACCGCGATCGTGACCGGATCCACGAGCGGCATCGGTGAGGCTATCGCTCGCGTACTCGCCGCCTCCGGCGCCGAGGTGGTCGTCAGCGGTCGGGACGTCTCTCGCGCTGACGCGGTCGTCGCAGCTATCAGCGCTTCCGGTGGAACCGCGCACGCCATCCCCGCCGATCTCTCAGGAAGCTACGTACAGCTCCGCGATTTCGCGGCAGAGGCCACTGCCGTGCTCGGCGGTCACGTCGACATCCTGGTCAACAACGCCGGCGTGTACCCGGTCGTGCCGACGTCAATGCTCACTGACGAGGATCTCGATACCGTGCTGGCAACGAATATCCGCGCACCGCACGTGCTCGTCGCCGAAATCGCTCCGGCCATGGCCGAGCGAGGTGTCGGGGCGATCGTGAACATCGGATCGTGGATGGGTCGAGTGGGTATCCCCGCCGGTGCAGCGTACACCGCGTCGAAGGCGGCACTCGAGCAGATGACCCGTACATGGGCTGCCGAGTTCGGCCCTAGTGGTGTCAACGTCAACACAGTTTCCCCCGGTGCTACAGCGACTCCTGGGAATGCTGCGGCTGCGGACGCTCTCGCCGAGATGGCTAAGGGCACCATCGCTGGAATACCGGTACGTCCAGTTGACATCGCGTTCGGGGTCCGGTTCCTTGTATCCGACGAAGCCCCCTACGCGCACGGAACCATCCTCGACATCGATGGTGGCATCGCGAACGCCAGGCTCGGCTGAACCGATATGGAAAGTTAAGTTCCCATTTCGCCGCCGCTGTCAAAGCCTTCGTTCTCGCTCTTGACGGTCGTATCGACCCTGACCCCAAGCTCTACGGTTTGCGAAGAAGCTCGAATGCAAAAGCTGCCATCGCGTGGTGGAGCTCGAATGTGTCACAGGGAACCAGCAGCGGACCGCATTTGACGGTGCTCCATGAGACGGGTTTGGGGGCGAACTTCGACTTCTAGTGGGACCTGCAGGGAACGTTCGCCGCTCAATGAGTTCAATGATCTGCGCGGTTGTGCCGGTCTCGCCCAGTCGCGGAAAAATCTTCCTGACGCTGTTTTCGTGTGCGTCGCCGTCCCGATCGCTCATCGCATCCGTGGCGAGTACGACATGATGGCCGTGCTCGTGGCACTGCGGGCGGTTGATTCGACGCCGATGCTGGTGGCGATGCCACCCACAACAATCTGGGTGATACCGCGCCCCTTGAGCTGCGCGTCAAGGTCCGTGTCGTGGAAAGCTCCCCACCGGGACTTGGTCACTCGAAGATCGGTCGGCACGGCCCCGAGCTCATCAGCGATGTCCAACCAGTTATCTGGACGAACGGTCGTTGCGACGCCGCCTGCCTGGGACGAATCGGTGCGACCGGGTGCCCTCCCGGCGACGTTCACGAGCACGATGGGCAGTCCGCGGTGTCGGAACGCGTCAGCGAGTAGACGGGCGTTGTGGAGGACAGTGGCGATCGGCACCGGGCTCGCGTCGGCCGCGAGTGTCCCTTTTTGCAGGTCGACAAGGATGAGGGCTGCGGTCGAATCGATTGAGGTGACAGGAATGACAGGTTCTTCTTTCGTTGGGCACTTCAAGTACGAACGGTCGGGGAACCGTTAGGCGGCTTTGCGCGGGCCATTGACAGAGGGTGGTCGCCCTGGGTCGGTCGATTGCTGAGCGCGTCGCGGTGCCGGAGGACGGGCAACAGGATGAGGCCGAGAAGGATGGTTGAAACGCCGCCGATGATGAGCCCCAGCGACTGCCGAACTGCTCGTCGACCCAGCCGACGAGCGGGCCGCCGATGGCGGTGCTACCACCCCAGGCGAGTGCCCAGAGGGCCATGATCCGGCCCCGCATCTCGGGTCGCGCTGCCAGTTGCAAGGTCGTTTTCGCGGTCGAGTTGAACGCGATACTGCCGTAGCCGACGAAAGCGAGAGCGACCAGGGCGACCGGCAGGTTGGGTGAGATCCCGGTTGCTAGGATCACGATGCCCTACCCGATCGCGGTGATAGCGAGAGATGCGGATCGCCGCTGCGCCGTCCGGCTTGCCGACACCAGGCCACCGATGATCGCACCGCCTGCCATGACCGCCGCCATGACACCGTAGGTGACGGCGGTGCCCTGGAATGTGCCGACGGCAATCGGCGGCAGCGAAATGGGAAACTCGTACGCCAGAATTCCCGTCACCGCCAGCATCATGAGTGGGAACAAGAGCTCTGGGGTGCGGACGGCATAGAGCAGTCCCTCTCGAACCTGCCCTCGTGCACGAACGGCTCGAGTCATCTCCTTCGATCTCATCCGGGCGAGGCTGACGATGATCGCGACGAAGGTTGCAGCATTGATTACGAAGCAGAGCGGGATGCCAACGAGTCCGACGAGCGTTCCACCCATGACAGAGCCCACGAACCGGGCAACATTGAGCGAGACCGAGTTCAAGACCACCGCATTGGCGAGAGTCTCGCGAGGGACAAGGTCCGAGATAAGACTCTGCCGTGCAGGGTTGTCAAACACTGTCAAGCACCCCAGGACAAGGGAAATCACGATCAGAACCGGAAAAGTCACCGCGTTCAAAGCCACGAGGATCGCCAGAAGGATGGCCCCCGCAGCTGAGGAGGACTGGGTCACGAACAGCAGTCGTCGCTTGTTGTATCGGTCGCCGATGACCCCGCCGGCCGGGCCGAGGAGAACGAACGGCAACAGTCGAACCGCCGCGACAATGCCAAGAGCAACGCCGCTTCCGGTCAACTGCAGTGTCAGGAACTACAGCGCAAGAGCCTGCATGAAACTACCAGTGACCGACACGGATTGGCCAAAGAAATACAACCGGTAGTTGCGCACGCGAAGCGCCGCGCCCATCGCCTCCAACCGGCGCGAGAACGACCACCAGCAGTACTCATCAATTAACCCTCGAGTCGGCAGGTTCCTGAAAGGCGGCGACCCGCTCGATCAGCCGACCGGCGCGAACAAGGAGGGCCTGTTCCTCATCATCGAGCACCGCGTCGATCGCTGACAGCAGCCATCCATCTCGCTCCGTACGACTATCGGCAACTAAACGTCTCCCCCCAGCAGTGAGGGACACATCCACCCGTCTGGAATCGGTCGCACTACGACTGCGAGCAATGTAGTTCCCAGCCTCTAGTTCACGAAGGCTCGCCGCAACATTGGATGTCGTCATCTTCAGCTCGCCCGCAATCACGCTCGGCTGACACGTCCCGTCATGGCGTGTAATCGCCCCGATCACCCGCAGAGACGGCTGGGACAGCCCAGCCACTGAACCCCTCTCGCGGCGTTGGCGGCGCTGAAGCGACTTCAGCTGCGACTGAAAGGACCGAACCTCCACAATATCCATAAAACTATCTTACATAGCTATTGTAAATAGCTACCAGCCGAAGCTTGAGAAAAATCTGGCCGTTTCTAGTGCCGCCCAAGACGTTCACCCGGCTCCGGGACCTTCCCGTCAGTCATTCAAGACCGACGCCGACCCGCCACTGACGAACGAGCACAACGAAACCTTGGCCATCCAGAATGCCCGCCTGGCCCCTGGACCAGACTCGGTCTTCGAAGGCGGAGCGGTTTCGGCTTTCGGGCAGTTTTGCTTTTAGCCAGGCGACGAGATTGTGTTGCCGGGCTCGATGAGCGAGGCGAGGAGTGCGAGCTTTTCAGCGCTCTGGCTTCCCACGTCCGCGTAATAGAGCACGAGGAGTACTCCATCGACGGGGAGCTTGTCGCGGTGAAGATGGAGTTCGCCGACGATCGGATGAGTCACCGTTGTCGTGTCGCCCTCCAGCATCCGCACGTCGTGCCGAGCCCAAAGTTTGCGAAACCTTCCGCTCGAAAGCGACAACTCGCCAACGAGCTCAATGAAACGCGGATCGTTGATGTCATCACCTATCGACTCGCGGAACGCGGCGATGAACCCTGCTGAGGAAGCAGCCCAGTCCTTCTGGAACGCTTGCTCTTCGGGGTCAAGCAGTAGCGAGCGCAGCCTGTTCTCGCCAGGCCGTAGCCGGGGTGACAATGCCGTCGCAAGTTCGTTCGCAGCGAGGACGTCGAATGTGCGACCCTCGACGAAGGCCGGCACGCCGACCGTGGCGAGCAGCTGATGCAATCGGGCTGGCACACGCTCGGGAGTTCGGCGTCGGGCTTTGCCGAGTCGGGGAAGCGGTGCGACGAGACCGTGCAGGTAGTCTCGCTCGACAGCATCGAGCCGCAGCACTCGCACCAACGCGTCGAGTACATGCGCGGAGGGATGTGCGTCGCGGCCGCGTTCGAGGCGGAGGTAATAGTCGGCGCTGATTCCAGCGAGCATCGAGACCTCCTCACGGCGAAGTCCTGGTACCCGCCGGATACCGCCGGACGGGAGTCCTGCCTGCTCGGGTGAGATCAGCCCACGTCGAGCGCGAAGGTAAACCCCAAGCCGGTTACCTTCGGCGCCCTCGGTCATGCGATCGGGTTAGTTGTTGGTGCGGCCGGCAAACATCGCCAGCGCCTGTGATCGCTGCGCTACGAGCTCGTCGTAGGTGCCGTCACGTTCCGCCCAGCGGTGCATGAGCACGCCCTGCACGAGAATCTCGTGCGGAGTCGGGTTCTGAGCGAGTAGATCCATCACTTCCGCACCGTACACATCGAGGGCAAGCGCGTGCGGGTTGCTTCCGCCGACCCTCGTCGCCACAGCCGGCGGCACGAGTTCTGCGACGTCGATGCCGCTGTCAGCTAACTGCGCGCGCAACGCCTCGCTATATGCGTGCACCGCAGCCTTCGACGCCGCATAAGTCGGCATGACCGGAAACGGGAGGAAGCCGATCCCGGAACTGACAGTAATGATCGTCCCGCCTCCACGTTCAATCAAATGGGGAGTGAACGCATCGATGACCCTGACGGTTCCGAGAAAATTGACGGCGATGGTTGTTTCCGTCACCGCGAAGTGGGCACGATCCCTGAGATCTTCTGGCAACCCTGTGCCCGACATAGTGACGACAGTGTCAAGAGTCGGATTCGTGTGCAACACCTCGTCGCGCGCCGTGATCACAGAGTCCGCGTCAGTGACATCGATCTCGACGGTTCCGAGACCCTCCGCAGCAAGCTCGGCGAGCACATCGGTACGACGCCCACCAACGATGACGGTGCTACCGGCAGAGCGGAGCCGGCGTGCCAACTCGAGACCAATGCCCGAAGTACCGCCGACCATGAAAACAGAACGATTGGTGACATCCATAAATCGAACGTACCCTCATCCGCCGCCGGCTCCGGGGGTCCTGCCGGGACCCCGGAACACCGCACCACCGTCACCTGTCGTTCGACAGGTATCAAAACTGTCTATCGAGTGACAGTCTCGGCAAACTGCTCTGCCCAACCCACGCCGTGGGTGGTAGGGCATCGAGTCGTGAGGCCAAGGAAGCTTAGGATTACGGCAGCGAGGGGGCGACAAAGCTAGCGCTAGAGGCGCCACCTGTCCCTTGCCAATGTATCTGTCCGATTGACACGTGAATTGTCCGCCGAAATCGCCGCGTTGTCGGGCCCGCGTGGTTTCGCAGGAAATCCGATGATGGGCAGTCTGTGCCATTCATCTTGTCCAAATCGAAGACCACGACATTTGAGGCCTCTGATACAGATTCGCCGAATGCCGGCCCAAACCGTTTCAATTGCGGGCTGCTCGGGCGAGGGCATCCACGGCAGCGTGCCACTCCACCCGCGCCGTAAGCGGAACGGCCTGGGGACGATCGCGGATCATGATTGCGGACGTTCGGGCTCGACCCCTGTCCAAGATAGATGCCGTGGGTGTGAGTTGTAGTTGGCGAGGAACAGTTCGATCGCCGCGGTCTATCCCAATCCCTCGAGAATGTCGAGCAGCAGGGTGATTGTGGTCTCCACTCGGGATAGACCCTTGGCGTCGGAGGCGCGAGAGCTGAGTTCAAGATCGATTGCGCCGTGAGTTGTGGCATAGATAAGCCCGGCGAGTTGCAATTCGTCAATCGCCGGTTGGACGAGTCGGAGCTGATATCGCGACACGAGCAGACGAAAGGCTTGGAAGGAGCCAAAGGCTGCGGCGACGAGGGTCTCGTTGGGTGAGAGGTCGGGGTCGCTGAAGAGGAGTCGATATCGTGCCTCGTGGGCGCGTGCGTATTCGGCCAGCTGATGCAGTGCACTGCTCAGCGCGGCTCGTGCGTTGACTGCTTCGCCCAGGCTCTCCTGCTCGAACAGACGCCGGAGTTCGCCGAAGTCGCGCTCGGCAACGGCGGCGAGTAAGTCACTCCGACCGGTGAAATGTTTATAAGGGGCATTGTGGGAGACGTTGCATCGCTCGGCCACGGCCCGGATGGTGACGGCGCTCTGCCCACCCTGGTCAAGCAACTCGGCTGCAGCTGCTGCTAGCAAGCCTTTCGTGGCTTCTCCCACCGATTCCAGTTCACCGCCCCTGACAGTCCGATCGATGCCGTATCCGGTATGGCGGCTAGTTCAGGGTAACAGCCAACTCGAAGGTTGACAATGACAACCAAAAAGGTGACACTGAAAACTCACGTTCACGAACTCGAAGGAATGGCTCAATGAAAACAGCGGTGGTTACAGGTATTTCGACGGGGATCGGACACGGGACCGTGTCGGCACTGTTGGCGAAAGGGTGGCATGTTTTCGGCAGCGTCCGGAAGGAGAGCGATGCTGTCGCCGCTGTGGGCAAATTCGGGGACACCCGTTTCACCCCACTCATTTTTGATGTGACCGACAATGACGCGGTTCTCGCAGCTGTCGAGCAGGTGCGAAAGCACTTAAACGGTCGCACACTCGATGGCCTTGTCAACAACGCCGGAAGTTCCTACACGGACCCCCTCATGGTCCAGTCGATTGACGACTTCCGAATGCAGATGGAAGTGAACGTTGTCGGAATGTTTGCTGTTACCCGATCATTTTTCCCGCTGCTAGGTGGCGATCCGAGCCTGACGGGTCCGAAGGGGCGGATCGTCAATCTTGGCTCCGTGGGTGGACGCATCGGGTTCCCGCTCCTGGGCGCCTATGTGACGGCGAAACACGCCGTGGAGGGCCTGTCCGCAGCATTGCGACGAGAGCTCCAGTTGGTCGGCATCGATGTCATCGTCGTCGCCCCTGGGCCGGTTCAAACCTCGATCTGGAATAAAGCCGAGGCTCTCCCCTACACCGAGGTCACCGGCACGATCTGGGACAAGCCGTTCAGGAAGTATGTGAGTTGGATGATCGACAGTGGCCGGCGTGGTCTCACAACAGAACACGTCGGAAACCTCATCGCTCAGGCTCTGACAACGGCTCACCCGAAAACTCGCTACGCACCCGTCCAGGGAAAGTTTTTCAACGAGACCGTTCCGTCTCTACTGCCGGACCGAGTTGTCGACCGAATATTGGGCCGTCAGTTCGGACTACTGCCCTAATCGTCCCGACACCGCGCAGGTCTCGATGCGCGAAGATGGGACCGCTGAAACCTGCCGGGGCTATGTCGAACCAGCCGGCAGCTTGAACGCGCAAATCGGCAGCGGCCCGCAGCGGGGACGATCAGCGACGTAACTCGAACGCGAAATCCGCTGGCGCGACGCGGCCGGCTAAGCGTCTCAAGGCACGAAGGTCTTACGCGCGCTAGGGTTACAAATCGTTGTGCGAAAAGGCCGCCACCTATCGTTACGATTCACGCCATGGGCGGCTGGCTTTAGCCCCGATGTCTTGGATCGCGGGCGCTGGGCTTTCAGGTCAGTGTATAGCCGCTGATGAGTGCGTGGCGCCCTCGCTATAGGTCGACGTTGCGGAATGGGTGGGGCCGGCCCTTAGTCGGAGCCGCCCCGGCGGCCCTTTACATTCGCAGGACGAGACCCTGTACCGGTCCACTCAGTATTTCCTTTGCGGCTCGACTGTCCGCATCGACCAGAACCTCGGCTGCGCTCGCCTCGAGACCGTCAACAACACTCACGGCCACCAATGAAGGGGAAGTCTTTTTCACGTGAGGAAGACCTGCAGTCATCTCGGTATCTGCAAAACTGAGGTGAACGCCGGTGACGAAGGTTCCCTGTGCCTCGAGCTCCAGGCGAAGGGAGTTCGAGATCGACCACAATGCTGCTTTTGATGCTCCATAAGCGCCTGTGCCCGCCAGCCAGGACAGGACTGAGTGCATGTTCACGATCGCACTTGTCTCGTGGCGGGCAAGTATGGGCGCAAGCTGCTGGATGACCCTGATCGGCCCGAACACATTCGTGTCGAACACCGACTGGATATCTTCTAATGAGGACGCGAGAATCTTTGTCGACGAAGCCGACCTTCCCGCGTTATTCACGAGGATCGAGACGTCGCCGATGAGGTCGGGCAGCTGGCTCACGGAGTCTGGACTGGTGACATCCAACGCGATCGGTACGATGCGGGGATCTGTGGAGGGACGTGGGGCACGCGCGGTCACGTAAACACGTTCGACCGCTCTCGCCAGGAGCTCTGTAGTGATGGCGGCGCCGAGACCTCGCTGACCTCCGGTGACCAGTGCGCTGCGACTGGTGAGATCGAACATGATGCCCTCCAAGATAGATGTTGTATGACATCATTAGACTACACAATTCCCGACCGACCGTGATGGTGGACAACTCATGCCTCGTGTATCCCGACAACAGATGCTTCACAACCGAGCGGCGATGGTGGAATCGGCCGCCGTTCTTTTGAGGAGCGACGGCCCCGCTGGTGTCACGGTCGACGCCGTGTCGTCTCGCGCGAACCTCACGCACGGAAGCTTCTACAAACACTTCGACTCAAAAGAGGCACTCATCGTCGAAGCCCTTTCCGCTGCCGTCGAACAGCGTCGGACGGCCATGAAAGCGCGCGAAGCAGCACCCGATGGAGACACACTTCCAGCCTTCGCAATGGCATATCTGTCCCGTGGCCAGAGAGACCATCCGGGCGACGGCTGCGTTGCCGCCGCGCTAGCAGGGGCCGTGGCCTCGGATCCCGCCGGACCCCTCGGCGAAGGCTTCCGCACTGCCGTGGACGATCTCGTGGCTGCAGTGCAGACGAGACGACCACACGCCGACGAGAAAGATGTGCTCGCCGACGTGGCTCTGATGGTGGGTTCTCTGGAACTCTCTCGAGCCACCAGGGGCACCAACCGATCAGACAAGTTCCTCGACGCCGCGCTTGAACGACTGATGCACAGCTGAACCTTTTACGGAATTCATTGGATCGCGATGGCCGGATGGTCAAGTTGACGCGACCAAGCATCGGAGGGAATGCACTAATGGGCAGCCTGTGCCATCCATCTTGTCCGTATCGGAGACCAAGGCAGATGGGGCATTGATTTCCGAGGTTCCCGGCGCGATATTCGAGGCCGTGAATGTCGATCTCAGATGCCCGTGGGGGAACGCTCACCGGCCACATCAGCGCGGTTGCGTGGGAACGGTTACCGGCCCGTGTGGTCAGTGCGCATGTCTGGGAAGGCTTCAGTTGTTGGAGACACGGCAGTCTTCGTTTATGACCGTTGGCGGGTTTTGCTGCTCTGCTGAAGCTGATCACCGTCTCTGGTGTCAGTCGTTATGCGGAGAACCGAACGCGGTTCTGTATCTGGTGGGGCTGGTGCCGACGATTGAGGCGAACCGGGCGCGGAGGTTCGGGGCGGAGCCGAGGCCGGATTGGCTGGCGATGCGGTCGATTGACCAGTCCGTCGTCTCGAGCAATCGCTGCGCACCACGTACGCGGGCACGGGTGAGCCATCCGCTTGGGGTGACACCGAGTTGCTCAGCGAAGCGGCGATTGAGCGTCCGAGTGCTAACCGCGGCAGCTTGGGCAATCGCCCCGACGGTTACCGAGTCGCTGGCGTGTTCCTCGATCCACTCTAGGGTGGCAGCTAATCCGACTGAACCGAGGTCATCATCGCGGATGTACTGCGCTTGACTTGCATCTCGGGTCAATGGCATCACAGCGGTACGGGCAGCCTCAGCGGCGATAACACCGCCGTGGTCGCGTGCGATCATGTGCAGGCATAGATCGAGACCGGCAGCGGCGCCCGCGGAGCTGAGGATCTGCCCATTGTCGATAAATAGGGCCGCGGCGTCGACCTCGACGCTGGGGTATTTGTGGGAAAGCGCGCCCGCGGCCCGCCAATGCGTTGTCGCCCGCAGCCCGTCGAGGAGCCCTGCGGCGGCGAGGTCGAACGCGCCGACGCAGATGGAGGCGACCCGGGCGCCTCGTTGCGCCGCCTCGCGAAGGGCCTGCACGGCGCGAGGATCAATCGGAATCGTCGGGTCGGTGCGACCAGGAACAATTACCGTGTCCGCAGTGATCAGCCGGTCGAGGGTGTGCGGTACGGACAGGGTGGTCGGCCCAGCGGTCGCGTTGCGGTGAGGACCCGCGATGAGAACTTCATACGCCGGAGTTCCTTCCGCGGTCATCGTGCGACCGAATACTTCGATTGGTGTTGCGAGGTCGAAGGCGATCACTCCATCGAGTGCGAGCACGGCAACGGAATGCATTCTGCAACCCTAAACCCATCGCTGGCGAGATTGTATCGAAAGGTGTCACATCTGCCAATGGCGGCGCCGCTGAGTCCTGCATACGGTTGATCAAATCAACACGACCGAAGGAACCACGTTGCTTGCACAGATTCTCCTATTCGAAGGATTCGACCCGCTGGATGTCATCGCGCCATTCGAGGTGCTCGGCGGCGCGCTGGAGGTTCAGCTGGTCGGTATTGACGCGGTAGGCCCGGTCACCAGCGGAACGCGGGGATTGCAACTGCGGGCCAGCCATGTGCTTCAGCCCGAAGAACCCGGATTCGTCATCGTCCCCGGCGCATCCGGCCCCATCGACGCCGACCCGGACGTAATCGACACCATTCCCGTTCTCATCGCCCGACTGGGCGAGACTGCGTTACCCAATCTGATCCGGAGGGCGTTCGCAGCGCCCGACACTCTCGTCGCCACGGTGTGCGGTGGCTCGCTCGCCCTAGCCATGGCCGGCCTTCTCGAGGGGCGAACGGCGGTGACCCACCGGCTTGGCAACGACGTCCTCGACGCCACCGGTGTGCACGTGGTCAACGCTCGGGTCGTTGATGACGGGGACCTCGTCTCCTCAGGCGGCGTCACCTCAGGACTTGATCTCGCACTGTACCTCCTCGAGAGGCAGTACGGGCCACGCATAGCCCACGCCGTCGAGCAGCTGTTCGAGTTTGAACGCCGTGGCACCATCTGGCGCGCAGTCGGTGCCACTCCCCTCCCCGCCTAAGCCAGAAGGACCTACCATGACCACACTCCCGGGCCGCTGGGCCCTCCAGATGCGCACCCCCATCGGTAGCATTAAAGCCGAGATGACGTTCACCGGCGATGCGTACGGTTTTGCTGGCACGGCGGTCGGCAAGACTGAAACTGTCGAGCTCCAGAACATTCGTGTCGTCACAGACGTCGACGGGGAACACGTGACATGGAATCAAACGATTACCAAGCCGATGCGTTTGAACCTCGAGTTTGACGTCATCATCGCGGGGGATGACATGCACGGGCACTCACGAGCCGGTCGACTCCCCAAGTCAATCGTGACCGGACATCACACCAACGACTGAGACTACGCAGCGAGAACCAGACCCACCCTCGCCAACTACGACAATTGGCCGCACGGCGGCGGCGCCGCCCAGCGCCGAAAGTCACAGCTGTTTACGGCTTCGAAGAGCGGCCGCATGCGGGACGATCGCGCCGCATTTCGAGAGCGAAACCGACCAAACTATTGCGGACCTCGACCTGCATCACAGGGGAATGGTGAGTGGGCAGGACAAGGCGGTTCGAAGGTTGGTTTCCGGGATATTGTGAAAGGTTTTGTAGCCGGGCAGTTCTCGTGGAGTTGTGGTGTTTCCGCGGGTCGCCGAGTATCTGAGGCTGTGAAGTTCACACCGTGGTTGTGGTTGTGTCCGGCAGGAGGAGCAGCTTGCCGCGGGCCTCACCGCTCAGACTGATATGGAGAGCAGTGCGCCAGTCCTCGAGTGGGTATGTCCCAGCGATCGGGATGCTGAACTTACCGTCGGCGGCGCGTTGCGCGAATTCCGCGAGGGCGTCTGGGCGCTGGGTCGGACCGTCTTTGAACGTGCTGCGAACACCAAGTTCCGCGGCCGCGGCGAAGTCGGAGATCGTCATGACTTTCGTGGGGTTACCGCCGACGATTCGGACAAGATCCGGCAGTACCCCACCGACGGGAGCGGTGTCGAGAACGAGATCGACCGTTCCTCCGCTCAGCTCGATAACTCGTTCGACCATGCCGTCTCCATAGGCGGTGACCGTAGCGCCGGTCTCGCGAAGCTGGTTCGCATACGTCTGTCCGGCGGTGGCGATGACGTTCATCCCTCGCGCGCGAGCGATCTGGACAGCCGTGAATCCAATGGTGCTCCCTGCCCCGTGAATCAGGATCGTCTTGTCGGCATCGAGCCCGAGCGCAGACAGATGCCAGTACGCAGTGTCCAGCGCCATCGGCACGGTCGCCGCCTGGGTGAGGTCAAGGCCTTTGGGCACAAGAATCCAACGGTTCATGATGGCGCGATCGGACGCGCCGCCGGTCGGCTCTCCCGCCCAGTCTGACGATCCGAGAACCAGATCCCCTACCCTGACATCTGTGACCCCCTCGCCAATGGCATCGACCGTGCCGGAGACATCGATGCCAATGCCGCGCGGAAGCGTGCCAGGGAAAAGTCCGCGGCACAGAGCCCAGTCTGCCGGCGCGAGCCCGCAAGCGTGAACCCGGATCCGAATTCGGCCGAGCGCCGGATCCGGGATCGAAACGGTCTCAAGCCGAAGCACCTCGCCGGGTTCACCATTCTCATGGAACCGAAGCGCGCGCATTGTTTCAGTGGTGGGCAGGTTATCTCCTCACAGAGTGTACGGAAAACGGAGCACGCTCCGCCTAACCTTTGCCGTACAGTAACACAAATGGAGCGCGATCCGTTTGAGTGACTTCGACACCCCCACAGTTCGAGCAGATTCCGCGCGCAACCGCGAAACCGTACTCGCCGCAGCAACGCGCGCATTCTTGTCGTCCGACAACGAGCCCTCCATGCGGGCGATCGCCCGAGACGCCGGAGTGGGAATCGCGACCGTGTATCGCCACTTCCCAACAAAAGAATCGCTTGTGGACGCCGTCTACGAAGACCAAGTCCAACGCCTGACCATCGGCGCCAGCGAGCTCGTTGCCAAACTTCCACCCGCAGATGCCCTCCGAGCATGGATGGACCTGTTCGGTAGCTGGCTGGCAACCAAACACGGAATGACGGAAACACTGCGAGCGATGATCGACGCCGGGGAAATCAGCCTTACCCACACCCGCACTCAACTACTCGACGCGATCGCCACAATTCTCAATGCGGGGCGCGCCACCGGAGAACTACGCCCAGACATCAGCGCCGAGGATATGGCCGCAAGCCTCCTCGGAATCTTCGGCGTCGCCAGCAAGTCCTCAAAAGGCGCGCAAGCCAACCGCCTCCTCGACCTACTCATGGACGGCATGAAGGTGACACCTGACCGTAGAGTCGACGCTGCCGGTCCCGGCTCCCACCAATGAGCGAATTTTGATCAAGGCCAGTCAGGAAAATACAACACCGGGTGAGGTCCCACCCAGCCAGGCCGCTCCCGTCCCGCGGAAATCCCGAAACCGGCTGTGCGTAGATCACGCTCCGACTGCTCAACGCTCCTCTGGCCATCCCAACTATTCCGATCAGGAGGTTGGCTCTGCACTCGCCTCCCTCGCCCGACATCAGGGCGAAGCCACGAGTCATGTGACAGATCGAGCGAATTGGCGCCCGGACGGCTCGCAACTCGTGGAACCGTTCGGCATCGGAGTCGACACCGCACCGTCGTCGGCGACAACCCCGAACGCATCCGATCCGAAGCCGCCCTGGCAAAACGCGCCGGAATCAGCCCCATCCCGGCGTCCTCGGGGATGACCTCGGGGCGACACCGAATCAATCACGGCGGCCACTGGCAACTGAACGCCGCGATCTATCGGACCGTCATCGTCCGCATGCGATTCCATCAGCCAACGACCGACTAAGTCGCCCGGCCGACGGGTCCAACCGACCGTCCACCAAACCCGGGGCTTGACAGCGCGTCAGCACGACTGCGCGCTGTTAACCAACTGGTACGAGCTCACAAGGTAGCAAAACTACTTATTTTAGCCTGTGGTAGCCGATTCTGTTGTGCTTGGAGCTGATCTCGCATACGATCAGGTAGTCCTACTACCTTTAGTTCGTGAGCGAAGGAGCCCACACATGTCGGCCGTCCATCTGTGCCTATTGCGGCGCG
Source organism: Glaciihabitans sp. UYNi722 (assembly GCF_040549465.1). NCBI lineage: Bacteria > Bacillati > Actinomycetota > Actinomycetes > Micrococcales > Microbacteriaceae > Glaciihabitans > Glaciihabitans sp. UYNi722. The sequence goes on from NZ_JBEPTL010000028.1 coordinate 15,232, forward strand.
TCGCGCGCAAGCTTTCTGCGGTGGCAGCGTCGTGACGACCACCGTGACTGGTAGCCGAGGCACTGTTGGCCCTAAGGTCGAAGCTTTTTCTTTGAACCAGGTTTCAAAGTCGTATCCGGGTGTTAAGGCGCTCGAGTCCGTCTCGCTGACGGGATTCACAGGAGAGGTACTGGCGATCTGCGGTGCCAATGGAGCGGGAAAGTCCACGTTGGCCAAGATACTCGCCGGTCAGGAGCCAGCCACTAGTGGATCAGTTTCCGTGACCGGTTACGACTCGGAGATCCGTTCGCCGTCCGACGCTGAGGAGGCCGGTATCCTCCTGATGCATCAAGAGCCTTTGATCGTCGAGGACTTCACGGTCGAGGAGAACGTCTGGCTCAGCCGGCTAAACTCAGCCGGTCGAAGCAAGCCGTGGAACCTGCTGCCGCGCGTGTCGAAAGGGCAAACCGTCCAAGCGTTGAGTGCGGTCGGGCTGGAAGGGGTTCATCCCCAACGGCTCGCTCACGAGCTCGGGCCGGGCCTTCGACAGATGCTTGCACTCAGTCGGACGCAGGTGAATGCCCATCGAATCCTTCTCTTGGACGAGACCACAGCATCCACAACAGAAGATCACTTCAAGGACGTTCTCGCGCTCGTCGACCGTGAGCGAGCGGCCGGAGTGTCGATCATTTTCGTCTCTCACCGGATGGACGAGGTATTCGCCATGGCGGACCGGATTGCCGTGCTGCGAAATGGGGAACTCATCGATCTCGTCAACACTGCGGAGACCACACCCGAGGAAGTCCTCACCCTCATGATCGGCGACGCCGTTCAGGCTATGGATGCGCCGGCCCCGGTTTCGGAGGCTGCCGAAGAGATGCTCGAAGTCGAGAGACTGACATCCGGTGCCGCGACCGACATTTCATTCACCATCCGCGCCGGGGAGGTCCTCGGCATTTATGGGTTGGTGGGAAGCGGGCGCAGTTCCATCGCCCGTTCCATCTCCGGCAATCAAACCCGGGACAGCGGAAGCGTGAAGGTGCGCGGAATACCAGTCACGGCGAAAAGCCCGGGCGAGGCTGCCAGGCACAAGATCGCCTATCTCACTGAAGACCGGCGCCGGGAGGGGTTCGTTCCCGACTTCACCAACGGCATGAACATGACGCTTGCCGTGCCCGGACGGTTCTCCCGCTTTGGGGTGATCAACGTGCGCAAGGAGCGCGCCAGGGTCAAACAGCTGATCAAACAGTTCCAGGTCAAAGGCGGTGGGGACACTCTGACCCGCACGCTTTCTGGCGGAAACCAGCAGAAGGTCATTATCGCCAAATGGCTGGAAACCGATCCCGATGTGATCGTCCTCGACGAACCGACCAAGGGAATCGACGTCGGCGCACGCTTGAACATCTATCAGATCATTCGCACCCTCGCCGCGAGCGGGAAAAGCATCCTGGTGATCACCAGCGAAGCCGAGGAGGCTCTGATGCTCTGCAATCGGGTACTCACCCTCAAAGAAGGCCGCATTGTCGGCGAATTCACCCCAGCCACCAGTACAACCGATGACCTCATTCGGTCGTCGCTTGGAGGAGAAACAGCATGAGCCAGTCGACTGCGAGTTTGCGCACCATACAGCCCGAAGAGCCCGAAGCATCCACAGGGAAGAAGATCCTTGGCTGGGTCACCCAGCAATACGCCCTCGGAATTCTCATTGTGCTGCTGATTATCGGCGCCAGTACCACCGGCGCCTTCCTCAGCTCGCGAAACCTCTCGAACCTTCTGCTGCAAACATCCGTGATCGGGATCGTTACGCTGGCCCAGTTTCTCATCATTCTCACCGGCGGCATCGACATCTCTGTCGGCTCGGTTGTCGGCCTTGCCGGTGTCATGTCGGCCACCCTCTTTTCAGGCGGCAATGTGTTCGTCGCAATCCTCGTCGCAATGGCAGTCGGAGGATTCATCGGGTTGATCAATGGCTATCTCGTCGCATTCCGCGGGCTGGAGGCCTTCATTGTCACACTGGGCATGTTGTCTCTCGCTCGAGGGCTGGTATACGCCATTACGCAGGGGATTCCGGTCACACCATCCGCCCCTAACTTCGGAAGCATCGCCAACGCCACCATCCTTGGATTCCCTGTCATGGGACTGATCTGGCTCGGCATCGCCGCTCTCGTCGCGTTTGCGGCGCATCGGACCATTTTCGGCCGCCGCGTTTATGCCATCGGCAGCAGCAAAGACGCCGCGCGGGCCTCTGGTGTTCCAGTGAAATCGACCCTGCTCACCGTCTACGTCGTTGCCGGCGTCATGGTCGGCTTCGCCGGATTTCTCCTCACGTCTCAGGTGGGGGTAGCTACTCCTACCGGAGGCAACCTTTATGAACTCAGCGCCATCGCTGGCGTCGTCATCGGTGGCACTCGTCTTGCCGGCGGCAAAGGAGGAGTATTCGGCACCGTCGTCGGAACGCTGATCTTTGCGGTCATCAACAACCTCCTCATTCTTCTCAACGTCTCCACCTATCTGCAATCCGCTTTCAGCGGCGGCCTCATCCTCGTCGCGGTCGTGTTCACGACCGTGCGCGTCGGTGGGCGGAAAAAAGCTCGGTAGTGCCGGGCCCCGTCCACCAAATCTCGTCACCAACCTGCAACCCAACCACTAACAGAAAGTCACTGATGACCAGAATCAAGACGGGAGCGTTGGCAGCCGCCGGCGTTGCTCTCCTCGTTGCCCTCACCGGGTGCGGCACCGTTAACAGCGGAGGCGCATCCAGCTCCACTAAATCAAACGTCAAAGACGTGACGATTGGCTTCCTCCAGCGCGAAGTGGACGCCCCGTATTACTCCGCCATGCAGAAGGAAGCGGAGGGTCTGGCGAAAAAGGAAGGGTTCAAACTCGTTTTCCAGAACGCCGCCAGCGATCCCGTCACCCAGCTCAACCAGGCACAGACAATGTTGTCGCAGGGTGTGGACGCTATCATCGTCAACGCCGTCGACCCGAACTCGGAAAAGAAACAGCTCACAAGCTTGGCCAGCAAGATTCCGTTGCTGTTTCTAGACACCGGTATCCCGGGTGTCGGCGTGACCTCCGTCAGCTCGGACAACGTAAAAGACGGCAAGCTCTCTGGCGCTCTTGCGGCGAAGCGGTTTACCAAGGGCAGCACAATCACAGTCGCCATTCTCAACGGTGGCCCGACTGATGCGATCGTCGGCCCGGCTCGCCAGCAGGGTTTCCTCGAGGGGCTGAAAAGCGGCGGCGTCGACTACAACATCGTTGCATCCGCTCCCGGTCTCTACGCCCAGGACACGGCCGTCACAGCCTCGCAATCGTTGTTGGCCGCGCACCCGGATGTCGATCTCATCCTCGGCCTGAACGACTCAATGACGCTCGGGGCGCTGAAAGTTTTGCAGGACACGAAGAACACCCACACGCTCGTCGCGGCCTCCGCTGACGGTCAGAAGCAGGCGCTGGAGCAGATCATGAAAGGCTGTTCCGCTCAGTACGTCTCCACGGGTCTGAACTCACCGTCTATCGCCACAACTCGCGCATTCCAAATCGCCACGTCATTGGCCACCGGAAAGTCAAAGGCGAGCGACTACCAGCCCAATGAGTACACCAAAGCTGCCGGCATAAACTGCGACAACATAAAGGACTATTACGACGCGAACAGCGTCTTCTAAACTGGCACGCGAGCTGGGCGGCTCGAGACTCTCGGGTCGGCCAGTTCGCGCGGGACCATTGGCGATCGTGCCCCCGACGGGAATCGATCCGGTGATCAGTAGGTCTGACGAAACTTCGTCAAACCCTCTTTCATATGGCTGATTCGGTCCATGTGTTCGGGTCCGCGGCGGAGAGCGACCGCAGTGGCGAGAACGTCGATAACGACAAGGTCTGCAAGCCTGCTGACCGTAGGGGTGTAGATGTCCGTGTCTTCGATGGTCCGCACGATGAGGGGAATGTCGCAATGCTCAAGGAGCGGGGTGGTGTCACCGGAGATCCCGATAACCGTGGCCCCGTTCTCGCGGGCGAGTTGCGCGATTTGAACGATCGACTGTGTTCGTCCGGTGTTCGATATAGCGACGAGCACCTCTCCGGGACGCGCCATCGACGCGGCAATGAACTGCTGGTGCGGATCGACCGGAGCGGAGCACGGGATCCCGAACAGGGCTGATTTCTGCTCGGCGTCGATAGCGATGATCGCCGACGCGCCGAGGCCGACGAACGTGAGAGATGCCCCATCGACGATTGCCTGGACAGCATCCTCGACGTGTTTCGGATCGAGGTAGTGGCGAGCGCGGTCGAGGCTGCTGATGGTGTGGTCGAAGATCTTTGTCGCCAGAACGTCGATGGGGTCGTGACGGTTAATCGTTGATAGCGTCGCTGGTATCCCCAGGGCCAACGTTTGAGCCAGCGCCATTTTGAACTGCTGGAACCCGGTGAATCCCATGTTCGTGCAGAATCGCATGACCGTGGGTTCTGAAACCCCCGCACCCTCCGCAGCCATAGCCATAGTCGCCGTAATGAAAAACGACGGATTGTCAGCGACGAGCTGAGCGACTTTGCGCTCCGACGCTCGAAGCGTCGGAAGCACGTTGCCGAGATGCTCCAAAAGCGGCACAGCCGCGTCGGCTACCACGTGAGGGTTTCTACGGTGACGGCCATGCCGCTAGGAGAGATCACCTGTCCAGAATAGCGATCAGGTTGAGGACGGCCAGCTCGGTCGCCCGTCGGATGCTGGCATCCGTATAGCCGCCGAGGTGAGGCGTCATGACCGTGCGGGGATGCCGCAGGAGGTCGGTGAGTTCGGGAGGTTCCGCGGCGAACGCGTCGACCGCGTAGGCCGAGAGCGTGCCGTTGTCGAGAGCCACGCGCACGGCCTCGTCATCGACCAGAGCGGATCGAGCGGTGTTCACCAGTATGGTTCCCGGCCTCACGGTATCCAGTAACGCACCTGAGACTAGGGGCGTCCCGTCTTCCGGCGGCGGACTGTGCAGGGTGACGATGTCGGCGCTTGCGAACAGGTCGGCGAACGACGAGGTTTCGGCATAGTCTCCCGGTGCCGGCGGGGCGAAGGGGTCGAATGCCAGAACCCGGGCACCGAATGCTTCGGCCATGCCGCTTACGAGGCGTCCGATTGCCCCGAATCCGACGATGCCGACCGTTCTATCTGCCATTTCGCGGCCGAGGGTGCGTTCCCACTCTCCCTTGTGCAGGGCGGCGTTCGCGGCGGGAATATCACGCAGGGCGGACAGCATGTGCCCGAAGGCGAGTTCCGCTACGCCCCGTGAGTTGGCGCCGCGCGCGAGAACAATCTCGATTGCTTGGGCCGCCGCCTGGTCCGCGTCGATCGCGTCAGCCCCGACACCGTTCCGGCTGATGACTCGAAGTCGATCCGCCGACTTCAACGCTGTTGCGGAGACGGTCTCCACTCCGGCGATCCACCCATCGATCCCGGGAAGTAGGCCGATCAGTTCTTCTTCGCTTGGCATACGACCCGCTGGTCCTGAAACCAATTCCCAGCCACGCTGTAGCAGCGGCTTGAGTGCAGCGACCTCGTCAAGCCGTCCAGCGGTGAGCGAACGTGGTGTCACGAGGATCCGAGCCATGGGCTACTTCCCCGCCTTGGTCTGGGACACGAGGTTCGACAGCACGTCGAACTCTGGGCCTGAGGTGGGGATGTCGACGTCAAACACCTCGGCGATGACTTGCGTCCAGCCATGGATGAAGTACACCCATCCGTCCTCGATCGTGAGGTCATGGGCATCCTTTTGTCCCCGGGCCTGGTCGAGGAAGATCAAATCGCCTCGGTAGTTGAGGTCCCAGACGATCGAGTGTTCCGGAAACTGTGCATTGTCGGAAAGTGGGGATCCGGGGGCGTCCTTGCCAAGCCCCGTTGCGTTGATAACGATGGATCGCTGGGAAGCGGTGGCGAGTACCGCGTCATTGTCAACTAGGGCGGGTGTGCTTACTGTCTCGAGGACGCCATCTGTGTCGGATGCATCGTGGACCGCCCGAAGGGCATCGAGGCGTTCGCTTGAGCGGTTCGTTACAACGACGCGGCGAGGCCTGTCGGCACCTCGGCTGGGTCGGGATAGGTGCCAATCGATGGCGATTGCCGATCCGCCCGCCCCAAAGATGATGACATCCGTTGGTTGCGTCGCGAAGTAGCCGGGCGGGGTGAAAGCATCGAGCGCTAGGCCGGAAGAAATCGGGTCTTTGGCGTGGGCGCGGAACCGGCCGTCTCGCTTGGATAGGCAGCTGACCTCGTGCATGAGCTCTGCGAGCGGGTCGATTTCGTCGAACAGGTCCTTTGCGGCCGCGAATAGGTCGAGTTTGTGGGTGGTGACGAGAGCTCCGCGGCTGAGAGGGTCATTCTTGAGGAAGGTCGTCACGGCCCGGTACTGCTCTGGGTCGGCGTGAATCGGCAAATCGATGCCGATAAGTTCGACGTCTCCGAGTCTCAGGTGCATCGCCCAGAGAGGAAACACCTGACGGATGGAGGAAGCGCCCGTGGTCACCCCGATGAAGTAGAACGTCGGTCGGCTGGCAGGCTCGAGTGTGTCCCACGTATACGTGCGATTCATGATTGGTCCCTAATTACAGTGCGGCAGCGGAATGTGCTGTGACGACGTCCACGGCGGCCTTCGCATTTTCGTAGATGGAGGCGAAGTCGCCACGGCTGATCTGGTTTCGGGGTGCAATCCAGGTGCCTCCGACCGCAAAAACGGTATCTAACGCGAGGTAGTCCAGGAGGTTTTCCAGATTGACTCCTCCCGTCGGCATGAACCGGATCCCGAGGGCCGCGAATGGTGACCGGAAAGAGGCGAGCATTTTTGCTCCCCCCGCCTGTTCTGCAGGGAAGAACTTCAGCTGATGGTGCCCGGCTTCGACGGCGGCGAGGACCTCGGATGCGGTTACGGCCCCAGGAACAAAGGGCAGGTTTGCCTCAGCTGAGGCACGGGACAGTGCGGGGGTGAGTCCCGGGGATACACCGAATTTCGCTTTCGCTTCTGCGGCCGCCTCGATATCGCCGGGAGTGAGTAGCGTTCCGGCACCGACCAGAAAATCGGGCATCGCGGACGCGATGGATGCGATGGCCGCAATGGCGTTCGGCGTGCGGAGAGTGACTTCCATCATCGGAAGTCCTGCCGCGGCGAGGCATTCAGCGAGCGGAACGGCTTGGGTGACGTCGAGGATTTCCACGACCGGAACGATGCGTGCCGTCGCGAGCATCTTCATGACATGTTCTGTCGTGTTTGTCACTGTGTCACCCCCACGGTGTAACCGGTGTGGCGAGGATTGGGCATGGTCCTCCAGCCGGCATCATCACGAACGACGAGGTTCTTCATACCTCCGGCATCGGAGATGATGCCGTAGTTTTGGCCCGCGTCAGCGGAATAGCAGAACAAAGTAACGAATGGTTCCGTGTCGACGTTCACGCTTCGGTGAATCCACTGACCTGGCACGTTGACGGCCTGGCCTGCGGTGAGTTCGATCGCTGAGGAGTCGCCATCAATTGTTTCGAGGAGCATGACGCCGCGACCGGATAGGCAATAGTAGAGCTCAGCCCGGTCGCTGACACCGTGCAAATGGCCGCGGGTAACCGCGAACTCATTGCCGTAGCTGCCAGGCAGCAGGACGCTTGTGCCGACGATCAGGGCACCGGGCCCCTCCTGGTACTTCTGTTCGTTGACGTAGTAGACCAATGAATCGTCGCCGTTGACGGACCGTTCGGCTTGCCAGGCAGTTTCGTCGGCGTAGACGCCAGCCATATCGCCGAGCTTCTTTTCGTAATGGCGGCTGGCGCCGTCGAGATCACCGGTGGGTGTGATTCCCAGGGTGACTGGTTGATCCACTTGTGCGTGCGCGTGCACCATCAAGGGCCTCCTTCGCTTCATCAATGTAGTGAGACTACAAGATTGATCCACGAGACACCATGCGTGGCATCAAAATTTGGCAAAGTTGCTCGTTTTCTTTGAATCTTTCCGAAAAGAAGGTAGTTTTACTAACTACGAACGACGTCATCCGTCGCCCAAAGATCCGTCTGAGAAGAGGTATTGAAGTGACAGATACAACGAAACGATTCGAGGGCCGACGAATTGCCGTCACCGGCGCTGCGGGAGGCATCGGACACGCGATCGTGTTGCAACTCGTGCGCGAAGGAGCCGAGGTATACGCGCTTGACCGGCGCGAGTCCACTGATTTACCTCAGGGCGCCTCGGCACGAGAAGTCGACCTCTCATCGCCCGAGAGTGTCGCGGCCGTGGTGGCTGCGCTGTATGCCGACGATGATCGCCCCATCGACCTGGTCAACAGTGCGGGTATCGTCGAAGACAACGTCGCTGCCGAAGACATGAGCATCGAACAATGGGATGCCGTTTTGGGCGTGAACCTTCGGGGCACGTTTCTCTCCTGCCAGGCGTTTGGGAGGGAACTTCTTGCGCGAGGCACCGGTGCCATCGTCAACATTGCGTCCATGTCGGGCAACTCCGTCGTCAATTTCCCGCAGCGGCAGAGCGCCTACAACACGTCCAAGGCGGCCGTGACGGCGCTGACGAAGTCACTGTCGGTCGAATGGTCCCCTCGGGGAGTCCGACTCAACGCCCTCTCTCCCGGCTACGTCGACACACCCTTGAACCATTTGAAGGCCCACATGCACGAGCAATGGAAAGAGGGAACTGTCGTCGGCCGCTTCGCCACGCCGGACGAAGTTGCGGCTTCTGTTGCATTCCTGCTGAGCGATGACGCCGCCTACTACATTGGAGCGGAGCTGCTGATGGATGGCGGCTACTCCCTCCGCTGATCCAGGACGAAAGGGACCTCCCACCATGATCATCTCTCATGACCTCGGCACGACCGGGGACAAAGCAACCCTCATCGACGACGAAGGGTCGCTACGCGCATCAGTCACCGTGCACTACCCAGCCGACTTCGGCCCGGGCGGGCGCGCAGAACAGAACCCGGAAGACTGGTGGGACGCCCTGTGCGAGGCCAACCGGCTCCTGTTAGAGAAGAGCCGTGTGCTCAACACCGACGTGGACGTCGTATCGTTCTCCGGGCAAATGATGGGGGTCGTGCCAATCGACGCCGCCAACCAGCCTGTACGGCCGGCCATCATTTGGGCGGACACCCGTTCTGCGCGTCAATGCACTTCTCTACTGCAACGGGTCGAGATGGAGCGCGCATACAGGATCACCGGGCACCGCCTCAATCCCACCTATTCCCTCTCAAAGATCATGTGGTTCCGCGACAATGAACCGGAGAACTTCGCTCGCACCACCCGGGTTCTCCAGGCGAAGGATTTCATCGCCCTGCGGCTAACCGGTGTTGCCGTGACAGACCCGTCAGACGCATCGAGCACCGACGCGTTCGACCAGACCACCGGAGCATGGTCGGAGGAGTTGATCGATGCAGCCGGTGTAGACCGCAGACTTTTTCCCGAAATCGTGCCATCGACGACCGTCGTGGGGCTCGTCACCAGTTCAGCTTCTGTCGCAACGGGCCTGGCAACGGGCACTCCGGTCGTTATCGGCGGTGGAGACGGACCGATGGCCGCACTCGGAGCTGGCATTGTCGACAAGGACAGTGGTGCTTATGCCTACCTCGGGTCCTCGTCCTGGGTGTCTGTCTCTGCGCCTCAACCGCTGCACGACCCAATAATGCGAACCATGACGTTCAATCACGTCATCCCCGGACAATTTGTTCCCACCGCAACAATGCAAGCGGGTGGCGCATCCTTGCAATGGTTCACCGACATCCTTGCGCGCGATGACGAATCCCGGTATGCCACGCTCCTTGGTGCTGCGAGCACCGCCCAAGCATCCGAAGGCGGGCTATATTTTCTTCCCCATCTGCTTGGTGAGCGCTCACCGTATTGGAATCCGAATGCACGAGCTGCGTTCGTGGGTATGCGCATGGACCATGGCCGCGGCGAACTCACCCGTGCCGTATTGGAAGGGATCGCGTTCAATCTCTACACAGGGCTGCGGGCATTCCAGGAAAACGGCGTCTCGGTCGGCGCCGTGTCGGCGATCGGTGGTGCCGCGAATGCTGGCGCGCTACTAGATATCTTCGCTGACGTATGGGGAGTCCCCGTCACGGCGCGAAACCTTGTCGATGAAGCGAACGCTTTGGGAGCAGCAGTCGTCGGCGGGATCGGGGTCGGGATCTTTGAGACGTTCGACGTTGCCAAAACTCTGTCCCATTCGACCGGCCGTCACGAGGGGGACGCGCAGCACCACCAGCGATATGCCGGAGAATACGAAACCTTCATGGATGCGTATTCCCGGCTCGAATCCTGGTTCGATGCATTGCCGCGCGAGACTTCATGAGCGAGGCTGCAATCGTTCGCACGGTGCTCGGGGATGTCGCCCCCGCTGATCTCGGATCGTTCAACTATCACGAGCACCTGTTCCAGCGGTCGCACCTCTTGCCTGGAGACGAACTTGATGACGCAGTCAAGTCGGGTCATGAAGCAAAACTACTTTTCGATGCGGGTACTGAAGCCATGATTGAGGCAACTCCAACGGGTCTCGGCCGGAACCCGCGTGCTGTCGCCAGAATCAGTCAGGCCATCGGGTTAAAAGTCGTTCACACCACTGGTGCCCACCACGGAGGTCACTACGCACACGACGACCCGTTCCTCGACTTCTCTGCAGAACGGATGGCTCACCGATTCACGGCCGATGTCCTGGACGGGTTCGAACCCGAAGACGCAACGTGTGAAAACACAGCGCCCGAACACGCGCCGTTCCAGCCGGATGGGGAGGAACGCACCATCCGAGCCGGCCTGGTCAAAGCGGGTATTCGCTACTGGGCAATCGGCCCATTCGAGACCAGAGCTCTTCTGGCGGCCGCGACCACTCACCGAGAATCCGGCGCACCGGTCATGGTCCATCTCGACTACGGATCCGCTGCGCACGAAGTCCTCGATCTCCTCGCCAGCGACGGGGTGCCTGCCAGCCGGGTAGTGCTGGCCCATATCGACCGCAACCTCGACCCGGGTCTCCACATGTCTCTCGTAGAACGGGGCGCCTATCTCGGTTTCGACGGATTCGCCCGACACCGTGAATCGCCGGACTCTGCGATCCTCCAGTGCCTCAAAGACGTCGTAGAGTCGGGCGGCCAGAACAGCATCCTGCTTGGCGGAGACGTGGCCCGCTCCAGCCGCTATCGTTCCTACGGCGGCATCCCGGGCCTCGACTACCTCGCACGGCGAGTCTTGCCCCGGTTGAAAGACATCATCAGCGCAGATGCCTACGAGGCCACGACCAGGCAAAACGGAGCGCGGTTTCTCAGCTTCACTCCGCCGCGGTGATCGCGTGTGTTGTCGAGGGAAGTTCGGTATCCGCCCTCCGGGCCAGCTCATCTCACTGGCCCGCAGGTGTGCATCGCGGGCACAAGACGTGGGCGCGATGAATAAAGTGAGGAATGCAAGTTTCCCAAGATGTCCCTGTCGTGCTGAGAGTGGAAAAGAGAATCATTATTCCCGCTGACACTCACCGCAAGCTTCTCGCGGTCGAGTTTGATCTAACTAGACTGCGCCTGGAGGTGCGGGAGCTTCGGCGGGCGAATGCGATCTTGAAGGCGGCGTCGGCTTTCTGCAGCTCGCGGAGCTCGACCGCCCACTGAGCAGATGATCCAGTTCAACGATGATCACAAGGACGAGTTTGCCGGTCGTGCCGGTCTGCAGGCACCTGCCGATCGCCCCGCAAACCTATTACGCGCACGAAGGATCGCCCCGCCGTCGAAGCGAGCCCTGTCGGACGAGGTCATGACCGAGAAGATCCACCAGATCCACACGGTCAACTACGGGGTTTACGGGGTTCGGAAAGTTAACGCTGAGCTGCGCCGGAACGGTGACCAGGTCGCCCGCTGCACAATCGAACGGCTGATGAAACGGGAGGGCCTTCGCGGTATCCGTCGAGCCAAAGGACCCCGAATTACCGTCCCAGGACCGTGGGCGGACCGGCCTTCGGAGCTGGTCGAACGCCGGTTCACCGCGACCGCCCCAGACTGCCTCTGGGTGGCCGACTGACCTGCTGCGACGTTCTCCGGATGGGTTTACGCCGCGTTCGTCATCGATGTGTTCGCGCGTCGTGTCGTCAGCTGGCAACTCTCGACCAGCCTGCACACCGACCTCGCTCTCGACGCGTTGAAAATGGGGATCTGGACTAGGCGCCGGGCTGGCCGGGACCTGTCCCAGTTGATTCATCACAGCGACCGCGGAGGTCACTATCGAGCCATTCGAGACACCGACCGTCTCGCCGACGCCGAGGCTGTCGCCTCGGTCGGATCCAAAGGCGACAGCTACAACGCCCTCGCTGAGGCGTTCAACTCGCTGTTCAAAGCCGAACTGATCCGCAACAAAGGACCATGGCGGGGCATCAATGATCTGGAGATCGCGACGGCTGAATACATCGACTGGTTCAACCACCGCAGGCTTCACGGGGAGATCGGCTACCGACCACCGATCGAGGTTGAGAACGAATTCCTGAACAACACCACCCCGGCCATCACCCCGATGGAAACGGGTCTAACCGACCCTCCACCAAACCCGGGGCTTGACAGCTCCCGCTCCACAGCGGATGTGTGGAGCGGAAGCTTTCGGCCGGTTAGGCCCGCGAGTTGCGGCGGCGCATCCGTCGACGGAGGAAGAAGCCGAGGAGTGCGAGCACGATCCCTCCACCGATGAGGCTGAGCGCGAGATTCAACGAGTCCTGCGTTTTTGCGGCATCCGCTCCGGTGTGTGCGAGTCCGTGGTACTTACCTGGGTTTGCGATCGGTGCTTTGCCGAGATCTGCCGGCGCTGTATTCACCACGGTGAACGGTGCGGTGAGCGTGACGCCCGTTGCAGTGGCCTCTATCTGGTGTGATCCGGTTGTCGCCGCGGCCGGAATGACCAGGTTCGCGGTGAACACCCCCTCTGCGTTCACTGTCGCTGTACCGAGCGTGATCGGGTCAGAGTGAAGTGTGAACGTGACCGTGGAGTTGCCGGGGAAATGGTCCCCGCGCGCCTGCACTGTTGCACCGCGCTCCCCTGCCGAGGATGACAGTACAAACGACGCGACGGCGGGAGGCGTTACCACCACCGCTTTGACGACCACGCTTGTCGTGGCGTTTACGGCGGATACTGAACCTCGGGCGATGACCGAGTAGGTCGCATCTCCCGTGCCCGTCGGTATGGTCACGGTGGCGCGAATGGCACCCGAGCTGTTCGCGGTCACGGTAACCGGCACTGCAGGAGTGGCGCCGAGGGTGACGGTCACACTCTCTCCGGGCTCAAACCCTGATCCCGTGATTGCGACCGTTGCGCCGGGTGCGACTGCCCCAGGCACCACATCCAGCGACGGACTGTAGAGCTGCACCACATGCACGGTACTTCTGACAACCGTGCTCGTCACTCCGTCGTCCGCTGTGACCGCGACGGGGTAGTCACCGGCCTTCGCGTAGGTGTGTCCACCGGATATGACGGCGGGATTAGTTCCAGTTGCGGCAGTGACCGTCGCGTCAACCAATGCGGTGCCGTCACCCCAGTTGATGCGCGCGGTGTAGCTGCCAGGGGTTGCCGGGGTTCCGCCCGAAACAGTTGCTAGGTTCGCGGTGAAGGCCGCTTTCGCGTTCTGGTTTTTGATCGCCGTGGCCGTGGCCGATAGTGCGGGCAGGCCGACTCGTTTGCCATCTGAAGCGATCGCGAAGACGTGAATGCGGCCAGCGGATCCCGGGTCACCAGTTTGCGTCGGAAGCGTCAGCGATACGACCGTCTTGCCTGCTGGTATCGAATACGGAGCGGTCGAGAAGATTCCTGCGGTCTGCCCGTCGCTTGCGCTCGCTCCACTCAGTCGACCGGCGGAGGTGCCGACGACGATTCCCCCAGAAACTGGGTTGCTCGCTGCGCCGACCCAGTCTCCGAAGTCGATCGGAAGTGGCGCCGTTGTGCCGTCGCTGAAGGTGAGCGTTCCGGTGGTGTGCTGGGTGGCTTGGGTTCCTGTTCCAATCACGGACATCGACGTGGCACCGGTACCGAGGTCCAACCGGATCGTCTGCCCGTTTCCGGTGGCGCTGTCCGGCGTGCCGGCTGCGACCGCAGGAAGATCGAAGGTCAGCACTGTCCCAGGAACAGAGACTGTTGTGCCCTGTACGAAACCGCTGTTCGCCAGCAGGGACCGGTTGAAGGCCCAGTTCTTCGAATCGCAGTTGGCGCCAACTCCGGGGTCTCCGATGCAGTTTGTGTCGAACGACCCGACGAGGGTCCCGTCACGACTGATCGAGATGGGAACGACGGTGCTCGCTTGGGACGTTCCGTCACTTGCCGTCACCGTGATCGAGTATTCGCCAGACTCGGTGAAAGTGTGCGGAAGCACGACCGACCAGGTACCCAGTGGTGTTTTGGTAAGGGTGGCCGGCTGTGGTCCCTTCCCGTCCTTGAAGTCGGCAGTAACCGTGTAGTCGGATGCTTTCGTGGCTGTGCCTCCCGACACCGTCGCCAGTGTGGATGAAAGGCTCGCGCCGACAGATGCCGTCAGCCCGGTGCTTGGTGTGACGGCGAGATCGCCGACTGTTCCCGGGGTTGCCAGAAGTTCGAGTTCAGCCATTGTGGCCGGCGCGCCGGTGGTCGTCTCGTCAATGGTGAGGCGGTATCGCGTGAACGATCCGGGCTTCTTCACCGCGAACGGTCGGGTCTGGGTTTGCCAGGTGAAGGCCTCGTTTGTGCGTGTGTCCAGCAGCATCCAGTTCACCCCATCGGCCGATCCGTCGAGGTGCCACGATTTCGGCGCCGCCCCAGAAGCTCCGGATGTGAGGGTGTATTCGTCTACGGCTACCGCGCCGCTCGACGACGTCCAGGTGATTGCTGGCGTCGCAGTCGCGAAGGTGGTCGCGCCGCGCGAGTTGTCATCGGTCAGAGCCGCGATGCTGCTGGCATCCGACACGCTCATCGTTCCGTACCCAGCTTTCGTCGCATCCGTTCGCGGAGTGGGCACTGGTTTCGCGGCTGATGTGTGGTTCCCCCACGTCGTGGGGTTGGCGCTCATCTGGAAGTCGACGGTGCCACCGTTGGCGATCGCGTCGTGCGAGAGTGTGGCCGTGTCGATCGGGGTGCCATTCACGCTCGCCGAGGCAATGTACCGGTTCTTCGTGCTGTTATTCGGCGCATTGATCACCAGGTCCTTGCCGTTTTCGAGGTGGACGGTGGACTTGGTGAACAGCGGTGAACCAATTTCGTAATTGCCGCTGCCGAGGGAAAGTGGGTAGAACCCGAGTGCGGAGAAGATGCTCCAGGAGGACATTTCTCCGTTGTCTTCGTCGCCGAGGTAGCCCTGGCCGATCTCACTGCCGACATAGAGGCGCTGTTGAATTTCGCGCACGGCGGCCTGCGTCTTGCTCGGATCGCCCGCCGCCGCGTACAGGTACGGGATGTGGTGCGATGGCTGGTTGCTCATACCGAGCTGGCCCATACGCACCGCCCGCGCTTCGAGCATTTCGTGGATGTTGCCGCCGCCGCCGGTCTCGGGGGTTGCGAAGAACTGGTCGAGCTTTGTGACCAACCCGGTTGATCCGCCGTAGAGCGACTCGAGGCCGGGGATGTCGAACGGGGCGTGGAAGGCGAAGTTCCAGGCATCTGTTTCGGTGTACGGGCCCCACCAGGCGGTTGGATCGAAGTTTGCTCCTCCGGAGACCGCACCAGCGGCGGTTTTCGGACGGAAGAACCCGGTCGCCGGGTCGAACATTTGCACGTAGTTCGTCGCCCGGTCGAGGAAGTAATTCGACTCCTCGGTCAGGGTGGATCGTCGTGCGTCTGGAGTCTTCGGATCGGTGGCAAGTTTTGCCGCCATCAGGCCGATGCCGTGGTCGTTGATGTACCCCTCGAGCCCCCAGGAGACGCTCTCGCCCTGCGAGTCCGGGGTGTATCCGAGGAAGATCGAGGTATCGAGGCTCTTACGACCGACATTGTTGGACGGCGGAAGCACGGTGGCGTTCTTCAGCGCAGCATCGTAAGCATCCAGTGCTGTCGCAGTGGGAAGAGCGCCATTGAGGTAGGCGTCAGCGAAGGCAACATCTGAACTGGTGCCGGTCATGATGTCCGAATATCCCGGCGAGGACCACCGCGCAATCCACCCCCCCTCCCGGTACTGCTGCGTGAAGCCGTCGACAAGTTCGGCGGCCACTTTCGGATAAAGGAGGTTGTACAGCGGCCAGACGGTTCTGTAGGTATCCCAGAAGCCGTTGTTGACATAAATCTTTCCATCAACAATTTGTGCATTCGTTGCGGTGTCGGTCGCAACGCCAGTCTGAGGAGCGACCGGGCTTGCATGCTTGTAGACCGGGGCATTTGCGGTGCCGGTATTTTCGAACTGGGAGTTGGGATAGAGGTTCATCCGATACAGATTCGAGTACAGGGTTACTCGCTGATTGTCGGTCGCACCCTGCACATCGATGACCTTCAGTCGATCATTCCAGGCAGCAGCTGCGGCTGTGTTCACCTCCGCGAACGTGCGGCCGGTGACCTCAAGGTCGAGGTTCTTCTTGGCCTGAGCGAGGGAGATGAACGACGTCGCTAGCCGAAGCTGCACGATCTCACCGGCGGTCGTGCTGAAGCTCGCATAGCGCGCGTCGGTTCGCCCGCCCGTGGCTGTTCCTACGGCGGTCGGTGTCTTGTCGAAGGCGCCAGAGACGAACATCCGGCTGATACCGCTGCCGTTTCCTCCGTCGACCCAGCCAGAAACGGTGCCGTCGGCAGCGACGGTCAGAGACGATGATCCGCCAACCCGGTCGACGACGACGCTGCCAGTTGCACCCGGGAACTGGAAACGGTAGATCCCGCCGTGATCGGTGGGGGTGACCTCGGTGACGAGGTTGTTCTGGAATTTGACACTGTAGAGATCCGGTCGCGCAATTTCATCTGCATGGGTAAAGGCAAGTGCGCGCGCTGCGAGGTCTCCAGTTGGTACGGCCGACAGGGACGGCATGATTCCGAGCTGGTCGCGGTCTCCCATCCAGATGCTCGGTTCGTGGGAAATTCCGATCGCCTGCAGTGTCGGCAGGTTGGCGGTGTTGTTGGCACGCTGAT
Source organism: Glaciihabitans sp. UYNi722 (assembly GCF_040549465.1). NCBI lineage: Bacteria > Bacillati > Actinomycetota > Actinomycetes > Micrococcales > Microbacteriaceae > Glaciihabitans > Glaciihabitans sp. UYNi722. Next base: position 32,267 of record NZ_JBEPTL010000028.1, read on the forward strand.
ATTCGTACAAGGTGCCCTGGCTGCCGCCATCGGTCATCGGGGTGAAGAAGTTGAATCCGTTCGGCATTGCTGTCGCCGGGATGTTGGTGCCCCGGGAGAAGGACGAGCTGGACAGGGTGCCTCGGCGAGTGTCGACATAGTTGACCCGGCTCGAGCCATCGATCGTCGCGGGCGCAGCTCCGAGGCGCACATCATCAATCCAACCAGAAAACACTGTGCTGGCTGATCCGGTCGGATAGTCGTAGCTCAACAGAATCTTGTCGACAGTTCGGCCAGCCAAGCTACCCAGATCAACGTGGACGGCGTTCCACTGGTTCTCGAAGAGCGATTTCTGCTGTCCGTGATCCCGAGCGGTCACGCCAAAACCGTTGTTGTCGACCAGATTCACCTTCTGAGACAAAGTGGTCCCGTCATCCAGGACAAGGTCGATGGCAACCCACGACGAGGGAACAGCCAAATCGCTTGAACTGTCGGGAAAGACAAGGTAGGAGAGTTCCGTGTTTCCGGCGATCGGCTGGTTCATATTGTCGTACAGCACATTAGAGGCGCTAGCGGCACCATCCGCGACGTGCTTTCCGCCGTAGCGGAGGGCGTGGGTTCCACTGAATCCGACACCGGATTTGGAATCTGGTCCATTGGCCGGGCCACCGGCAATGATGGACAGCATCGGGGTCGCGCCGGTGCTTGCGTCGCGGAGATCCCAATCTGCTAACTGGGTAGGTGGTTGGGTAAGTGGTGCACCGGCATTCGCGGTGATGGACAGCCGATAGGAACCGTACGCGGTGGTGTTAGTAGTTTTGTAATCCTTCTCTGTCTGGCGGGCCGTAAAAACCTGATTGGTCTGGCTGTCGATCGGTATCCAGGTGCTTCCATCGTTTGACCCTTCGACGGTGAAGTTCTTCGGGTCGCGTTCGGGGGAATCGTTGGCGCTCGTCATTGCGTAGTCGGTGGCAACGACAGGCGTTCCGAACTGATAAACGATCGTCGCAGTGGTTACGAAGGCGAGCCATTTCGTATTCGAGTTGTTGTCGAGCAGTTTCGTCGCGGCTTCGCCGGGAGGGTTTTCAGCCGACGCGGTGACCCCGGTCACATAGGCGGAAAGGCTTCCCGGAGGAATCTTCCCGGTGACGTTCACCTGAGTTCCATAGGGAGTACTTGCCTGGGGCTGAGGGTCTCCGCTTTCGAATGACGAGAGGAACGTCGGTGTCGCCGCGTTCGCGGATCCTGCCTCAGAAGCTAGTTGGATCCCGGATCCGAGGAGAGCGAGAACCATACTCATGCCGGCAATCCGAGCAACAGCGGCGCGAGAGCCGGTCGAGCGCGTGGACGAAGCGAAAGGCAGGCGGGATGACATCAATGAACTCCATGCTTGGATTGTGACGAGTGACCCGCGTGCGACAGCGCTGTCATTGCTAGATTGTCACCCATTCACGGGGTATCCGTCAAGCCGAAAACAAGTCCGGCCTGGCTAGGGCGTCTCAACAAGGTCAGGATCTCGATCATTACTACCAAAATGCCTAACACCACCCACAACACAGCCAGTGGCAACGGAAGTGCTCCGACCCTTTTGCAGGTCGCAGCCCGGGCCGGGGTAAGCCTCAAAACAGCCTCACGCGCGGTCAACGGCGAACCACGGGTAGCGGATCAGACTCGGGCGAAGGTACTCGACGCCGCGCACGACCTCGGCTTTCAACTGAATCGAGCCGCGAGCTTGCTGGCTCGCGGCATCGTCTCAAACGTGGTCGGTTTGATCACCGGGGATCTCTCCAACCCGTTCTACTCGGCCCTCGCGAAGGGCGTCGAGCAGGAACTGCGCACGCAGGACATGCAGTTGACGGTAGCGAGTTCCGACGAGGAACCGGACCGCGAACGAGAACTGATCGACGAGTTCGTAACCAGACAGATTCGGGCGTTGATATTGGTGTCGACCATCGACGATCACCGTGCAATGCAGGCAATTCAAGATCGTGGCATCCCCGTCGTATTCGTCGACCGGAGCGGTATCGGAATCGGAGCCGACTCTGTCGTGCTCGACAATCACGAAGGCACTCGCTCAGCAATAGAGCACCTCATCCGACGGGGGCACCGGTCTATCGGTTTCATCGGCGATCTGTCCCGCCTGGAAACCCACCGCCAACGGTTTGAGGGCTTCGTCGAAGCAATGGGCGCCCATGGGCTAGATCCGAATAGGTGGGAGCGCCACGGTGCGCACAACCTGGCAACCGCCCGGGAAGCCTGCTACAACTTGCTGACTCAGCCGGACCCGCCGACCGCGCTGTTTACGAGCAACAACCGGATTACCGTTGGAGCGCTTCAGACCATGAGTGAGCTCGGAGTAGCGCCAGCTCTCATCGGGTTCGACGATTTCGAACTAGCCGATGTCCTCGGCGTCACAGTTGTCGCCCACGACCCCGTTGATATGGGAAGAATTGCGGCACAGCTCGCGATCGAGGCAATCGAACGCCGCCGAACCGAGCCGAGCAGTGTCGTGATCCCGACTCGACTGCTCATCCGCGGCAGCGGTGAACGGACCGCACCCGCAACGGCCACAGGCGGCAACACTAAATCTGGGTGACCGGTTTCCCGACTGCTTATAAACCGACGCAGTAGAACCGGGGGCACAGGCGAAAGTCCACCCGCACGCGCGACGGCATTTCGTCGTGGACTTGGAAGCGGGTTTCGGAGCCTTTGCGACTTTCAAGATCGCCCGCAAGCGGATGGGCAAACGATCGCGGACCGCAGAGGTGATCGGGCCGGCCGAGATAATCGCCATCGTGTGTCGCCCACAGGCGCAGGACCGGTGGCGCCCGAGGATTCCGCCGAAGACGAGCCGTGACAGCCCAAGAGCGGTTTCCCCCCGGCTTCCGACGGTGTTGAATTGGGAGTAGTGGCTGAAGCGTTCGCCGAGAAAGGCTGCCAAGGTGGATCTTGACGACAAGACCCAGGGACGCCGGGGCTGCCCCGAACTGTTCAAGATCCGGTGACCCACTTTACGGCGAGGGTTTCTGCGGTCACCGGATCTGTGATGAGGCTAAGGTACGCGGTAGCGGCGGGGTAGTCATGTGGTTCCGGTTCGTGTGACCAACGCACTTTCATGTCGAACCTCCTGCTAGTTTCGGCAAGGGTACCCCGAAGGAGGTCGCACCATGGTTGCAGAACATCTGCCGTTGTCCCCTCTCCAACGCAATCAGGTGGACCAGTTCGATGACAGAAACCATCAGCTGCGCCGGCTCGTCGGCGAAGCTGCAGGCTCGTTTCTTCTCGTTCTCGTAGCCGCAGGGGCAAGCGTTGTGGACACGCTCAGTCACGGCATGATCGGTCGTGGCGCTGCGGTGACGGCACCGGGGCTGATGGTTGCGGCGATCATCCTTTTCATGGGATCAAACTCCGGCGCACACCTGAACCCTGTTGTTACGGTCGCTTTCGCCATCCGCCACGATTTCCGGTGGCGTCGAGTACCCGGATACATCGCGGCCCAACTTCTCGGCTCGATCGCCGCCGCGGGAATCCTCCGCCTCACCTTCGGCGGTGACACAAGCCTCGGAGTCACCGTCCCAGGTCCCGGGTTCACCGCATGGCAAGGCGTCGTTGTCGAAACCCTTCTCACTTTCGGGCTGGTCAGCGTCGTCCTCGGCGCGGCGTCCGGGGCACAAAATATCGGAGCACTGTCGGCCGTGGCAGCGGGAAGCTACATCGTGCTCGCGGGCCTCTGGGCGAGCCCGGTCAGTGGCGCGTCGATGAACCCTGCCCGTTCCCTCGGGCCAGCCGTACTGACCGGAAACTACACACACCTCTGGATCTACATCGTGGGGCCCTTGGCCGGCACGGTCCTTGCTTGCGTCCTGGCATACACCCTCCGTGGACCCGGCGGCGGGCCCACGGCATCACAAGCCGCCCAAGGCACCCACTAGCCACATCGACAAGCGAAACTTCAACCTAAAACCGGGCGGAAACCCCGCTAGGCGGGAAAATCGCGTCGTGCCTCGGCGACTACGACCCGATGTCATGGCAGATCCCGACCGGGCTTAAACAGTGTGCGCAAGCCCGGTCGGTGTGTCTTTCTTGCTTAGTTATCGTCGGACTGGTCATCCCGTTCGCTGCCAGCTGTGCTGGTGAAGAGGAGGCCCTTCGGGTTGATCGAGGCGAGCCCGGGGATTGGTGTGAGGGCGCCGTCGGTGAGGCTCAGCTGGGCGAGGTAGGTGGCTCCGACATCCGGAGTCACGGTCGAGATAGCCTCGCCCGCCGCGAATGGGCCGGTGATTTTCACAATCGTGTTGTGCGCGGGGTCGGTGGCCCAGAGGGTGCGGCGGGAATGGGTGGCGAATGCGGTGTCGTCGAGGGGCTGCGCGACTGCGAGTACCTGCACCTTTGGGGCGGATGTGTGCTCCTCCCGCGGGCTCACGAAGAGCAACTGCTTGTCTGCTTGGGCGTCAAGCATGAACGTGCCGCCGAAACGCGGGCTCGAGCGGGGTACAACCTGGTTGGAGTCCGGGTCTGTCAGCGACAGTTGCACCGGCGCGCCCGCAGCGGCGGGGTTCGCGCTGATCGCGACGCTGTTGTCGTTCACCACCGGGGTGAGTCGGGCAACGGTGCCCTCAAGTGTGACCCGGTAGGCGGCGGCGCCTGCCGGGTTCGAGGGGTTCGACGCGCTCACGGTGATGGAACGGCCGGTGACTACGATCGCGTCCGTGCCTCCACCGTGGTTGAGACCTTGATAGGTGTAGCGCTTCGCTGCAGCCGAGTCCGACGGGTCGAGGGTGAGGAAAGCCGAATTGCCGTCCTCGTTGGCAGTGAGCAGAAGGCGATCGTTGGACGGGTCCGCGGTCAGTCCGTCGACCTTGCCCGTCACCGACCAGGACCGACCAGCGACACCGTCCAGACTGTACTGCTGGATAGAGCTGGCGGTCGCACCAGACGGGGATGCCTCCCCGAGCGGTCCGACACCATTCTGGAACGTCACATAGAGAGAGCCGCCAAGGCGCGTGATGTCGTCAGGATTGGACTCGATACCGACAGCCTTAAACGAGTGGACAACGAATGAGTGGTGCGCCGGCCTCAGGGTAGCTGCGGTTGCCGGCAGAGCCGCCATGCTAAGCATCGCGGTCCCCGCGACGGTGGCGAATAAAAGACAGGCTCGCTTGCGCGCACCGGGGGAGAAAGACATGGGTCATTCCTTTCGTGGGGGTGAACGGCTTCAACGCTAAAGACCACAGCCCCCACCCCTGGCCCCCACAGGATGAACATCTCGGAAACAAGACCGAAAATGCCCGTGGAGCCAGCGCTCGAAGGCCCAAACCGCATCCCCCGACATTCGATTCATTGCGGATCTCATCGCCGAATGCTTCCCAGTAGGGCAACAGCGACTATGAAGATCTACGTCGATGGGTCTTCAGCCGGTATCGGTGCATCAGTTCCGAGAGCACGTTCTCGATGTACCTGACTGAGGTCGGTGAGAGCCCCCAATTCGTCATCCGACGCACTCTCCAACGCGATCAACCGGTCGTCAGCGGACGGCTGAGCGCGCAACAACTCATCGAGCTTGCGCTGAGTCACCGCTTGCTGTCGCGCTTGCGTGTGCTGAATTGCGAAAACCATCACCACCGTCACCGACGAGCTCGCAACGAAGAGGACATTGTCCCACCATCAAGGAAACCCCGCCACGATACCGAACACGACCCACGCAAAAACAGCGCCCGCGGCAATTGAGCCGGCCGCCGCATGTTCACTCACCCGACCAATACGATGCAAGACCCGGCTGCTCCAGTGCTTGCGCGGGGTGCCCACCGACTCATCCCGCGTCAGGTCGCGGGACCGATCCAACCGCTCGCGGTGATCCTCATATTTCGAGTCATCGCTGCTATTCGCATTCTCCACGCATGTCAGATTAGACGGCACTAGCCTCGCACCAGCTGTGCCCCCTGGGCGTCTCCCCCAGGTAAGGGTCACAGGTGATGATCTCACTGAAAAATCGAGGACATCACCTGGATCAGTCCTCTCACAATTTCCTGTCGACCCGAACGAACGATCGAGACCGGCTTCCGGCCGTGCTGCCGGCCCGCAAGCCGGACCGCCTGCGGGCCGCATTTGACGGTGGTCTCGGAGACGGATCCGAGGGCGAAATGGACTTCCAGGGGCGCCCGCAGGGGAACGTTCTGCGGTACGTCTAAGAGCCGTGGGGTGCCGATATTGCCACCCCTCAAGTGGTTCGATTCGTGCCAAAGCGGCGGAGAGCAGGGGGCGATGGATAGAGTCTCACTGTGGGGATGACTAACGATATTCAGCAGACATCAGATCGAACTTCACCTCGAGGACGATCTTTCACTCTGGTCGCGGTCGTGATCTTCGTCGTCACCTTTGGGGTGATGTGGGGGCCGTTTTATTTCATGCGCAGCGAGGGACAACTTTTCCTGTACCCGATAGCGTTGCTTCTGATCCTCGTGATTGTCGGGTTCGCCATTGTCGGTCTTATTTTCGCCGCAATGGCGATTTCGAAAGCACCCCCGAAAAGCCGAGCTATCAGAACCGCGACCGCCTGGGCTGTCCTGAGCGGAGTGCTTGTAATTCTGCCGCTGCCAGCGATCTGGTTCGGCAACGCACCCGCTCTCCTATTTGCCGGATAGATATTCCAGCACTCTCCGATTTGTCAGAGGTGTTTCAACAATGGGGAATGTCCGAAGCCGGAACCGTTCTCGAGTTATAGCCTTCGAGCATGAACAACTCAACGCAGGCGCGGAAGCGGGCAACGTTGGGAAAAGTCGAAGCTGCCGCGGTCGCGATTTCTGGTTTCGCAGTCGTCACCTTTTGGATCCTGCTTTGGTCGTTCGATTATTTGCATCGCGATGAATACTGCGATGTTTATTGCGGCCCCTTGCCGGGACTGGCCGCGCCAATGATGATTCTGGGACTGGCAGGCATTGCCTGGGTTACCGCGATCATTTTCGACGTCGTCGTACTTTTCATCGGTCGATCCCGACGATTCGCTGGCATCCTTATCCTGGCACTGTTTGCCGTCCCGCTGCTTAGCCTCATGATCGGGGGCTGGATAAGTCGGTGAGATCCGCATGGACCCCATGGCGCAACCAGTTGCCTCCCCACCGAAAAATTGCGCGCAAGCGGGACCGCCACCGGGGTGAGGTCTCGGACGTTGGCTCCCCGGCGGGACGGTGGCGCGGTCGCGAGCGGGCCACGTTACGAGCAGGAAAGCTGCGATTGGCCCCAGCACCCAGCGTAAGGAGAAACCACGTCCATGCATTTCGGGTACGCGCATATCTGCCTGAAAGGATCGCCATAGTCAACCAGATGGCTCCGACTGCAGAACTGTCCCAGGTAATGCGGTTAAATTAGTACGACCGCAGTTCCCTCATCTACGCGAACGCGCTCATACGAGTCGCTTAATCGAGCAGCCTATGTTCGGAGTCGACTGGGTCGTCGATGCGGTGCAAGAACGCTTTCAGCGACTCGGCCCCTTCCCCGGTCTCGACTCCGAAGCTCCACTGGGTTTCTTCACCAACCACTGAAAATCCTGGTCCGAATTCGAGTCGGTCGATCTCGTCCGAAAACTGTTGGATCCAGTGTGGGACTGGCATCCCATTTTCGACACCGGTGTACATGGGTGGCCCTTTCTACCTGATTGAAGTGCAGCGCATCGCGGGGAAACGCGAGCGCGCGAGTTGCCGCTACACACCTGGTTTCGACACCCACCGTCGACCGAGTTCCCAGCAATAATCCCGATTTTTGGCTGACGCTATTGCGACCTCGCTCTCACCTCGTCGAGCGGGCTTCATTGGAACTTGGTCGCGGATCATTACTATGCGGTTCCAGGACGAAGACCTCGATCGCCATCCACGGGCGCAGCGGAAGCTGATCTATAAGGCTGCGGACGTTGCCCTCACTCTCCGCCCGCCAGAGACCGAGCGTCACGACTCGGTTTCCCCTACGCAGTCGCCACAGCCGAACAAGTGATCCGTCCGCGGCGAAGGAGGCGATGGCGTTCTTTTCCTCCCGCCGCAACGCTTTGCTCCGTTGCGGATCGAAGTCGTCAGGCAGTGTGGTGATCTTTTCGATGAGAAATTCCATTGGTTTCACTCATCCTTTCCATCTCGCTATTGGGCTGCAGGCCGTCAGAACCCACGCTGCCTCGGAAGTGTCGGTCCTTGCGGTGTGGTTGGTCGTGGTGGGGGAACCGGATCCTGAGGAGAGCTGATCCCGCGGCCGCGACGAGAACTAGGCACGCGCCGACCAGAAGTGCCGGGCGATAGCCGCCGGAGAGTGTTGGCGCGACGATCAAGGGGCCGACGACCTGCCCGATCCCATATCCCGCAGTCAGGATGGCGATAGCGCGAGGCACCCGCAGGTGCCGTCCCGTCGCTAGCGACAGTGTCGTGATCCCGACGAAGGTTGCGCCGAAGAGCACCGCCGACACGATAGCCGGAGCGGCAGCTCCGCTGATCGAGGGCAAAGCGATGCCGACCGCCTGAAGGACGAGGGCCGCCGTGAGCAGGGTCGGCCGGGAGCCGTGCAGACTCAGCCAGGTCCACGCGGCGCACGAAGGGAGAGCGGCCGCGCCCACAATCGTCCACACGCTGCCGCCCAGCCATGCCGGTCCGGTCGCGCTCACCGCTGCGACGAGGAAGGTTCCCGCGACGATGTAGCCGGCGCCTTCGAAGAAATATGAGCAGGCGAGGATGATGAACGATCGCCGATGACTGGGAATCGCTTGATCCGATTCTGCGGTTGTCTCCGTGACACCGGTACGCGGCACCGACTCGCCGACGAACCAGCCAACGGCCAGGAGTAGGGCCGTGAGCGCCGCCGCCGACCACCATGATGCCCGCCAGTCGGAGACGGAGGATACGACGGCGACCAATATTCCCGACATTGCGATGCCGGCACCGACCCCGCCATAGGCCCAGCCGACGATATGCGGCTTGGTTGAGGCCAGCTTTGTGAGGATCGTATTGCCGGCGACCATGAAGATGACGGCGCTGGCGATGCCTGCCACGCCGCGGATCATCACCCAGGTCGCGACATCCACGGTGAGAGGCATAACGGCGAGACTGATGATGAGCGCGACCGCGCTGATCCGCAGGGCATTGCGTGATCGGCTGATGATCGGGAAGACGATACCGAGGATGGCGCCCACCAGGTATCCAAGGTAGTTGCTGGTGGCGATGGCGCTGGCACTGGCGGGCGCCAAATGAGCCTGAGCTTCCATCAGCGGCAGAACGGGGGTGAAGACGAACCGGCCGACCCCCATTGCGGCCGCCAATGCGGCACCGGTGCGCAGCGCAACCCCCCACCCGGTGGAAGCCGAGGTTGTTTCGGGTATGTCTGACATCGACACGTCAGCGCCTTCCTGAGGTGCCCGCGGCACCTATCGTGGAGTATAAATATCCACGTTATCATGGATGCTTGTCGTCTACGATTACTCCATGGAACTTCCACGAATCGCAGAATGGGCGCTGCACTGCTGCTGGCTTCTCGCACAGACGGAGGAGGGACGCCCGTTGCCCCGGCGGAAGCTGAGCGAATTTTTCGATCTTCCCGAGGCATATCTTGCGAAGGTCCTGGCGATGCTGACCTCGGCGGAGCTTCTCATGTCGACGCCTGGTGCTCGAGGGGGGTACCGTCTCGCGCGCCCCGCGGGCGAGATTACCGCACTCCAGATTGTGCAAGCTGTGGATGGCAGGCATACCTTTTTCCATTGCGCCGAGATCCGTCAGCGCGGTCCTGTCGGGTTGACGGCCGAGCAATGCACTCGGCCCTGCGGTATTGCGAGGGTCATGCATGAGGCAGAACTCGCCTACCGTGACCAGCTCGCCTTGACCACGCTGTCCGATCTCATCGGAGGCGCCCCGCCCGCATCGCAGCAGCGCGCCGCATCATGGCTCGGGGATGATGCCCGATCCGAAATACGCACCACCTCTCGCCTGCCTGCCGTGTGACTGGCCGCGGCACTTACATCCCAGTCCAGCCGCTGCGATTGAAGTCTCCCCGTCGGCCGAATCGGCGGAAGAGTGCGTAGAGCAGGATCAGTGCACCTGCGGCGCCGAGTATGAGCGCTGCGGTCGTCTACTGGAGGAGACCGGCGACGACGGCGGCACCGACGAGAACTACTGCAACCACGACCAGCACGATGGTTGCCTTGTTTCCGAGCCGCCTCACAGGTCGCGCCGCCCGTATCGCGCCGATGAGATGACCGCGGAGGCCACCAGTGCAGCGACCGCGATCACCACTAGGAGACCCAGAATCCATCCGGACGGCAGGGACCCGCCGGCTGATCCGAAGGCACCGTGGTCGAGGATGCCCGCTTGGGAAACCAACCAAGCGACTAACACGAAGGCGACGATCGGGATATAGATCAGCGGCCGGGCGCGGGTATAGCCGACAATGAAAAAGAGTGGCAGTTGCACTGCAAGGGCGACGGCGAAGATCACGAACCCAGCTACGTTCACGGGAACGAAGGCGGCGAAGTCGATCGCGGTCCCCTTCGTCAGCGGGATGACCACGACGGCGATAGTCGCAACCACTGCGACCGCAAGATAGAGCGCGACGAGCGCTAAGTAACGACCGACGACGACGCGCCGCGTGATGGGAAGCGTCGCGTAGAGCGTGTCGAGGTGGCCTCGTTCGTCAGCGGCGAAGGGGTTCGGTGCGAGGAAGCTCATGATCATCGCCGCGGCAATGATTCCCACTTCTGGCCATGGGGTGAGTGTCGCAACGACAAGCACGAACAAGAGTGGCGGCAGAACCTTTCTGGCTGGAGTCGCAAAGTTGCTGTTGTCGAATAGTGACTATGAGCAAGAAGCGTCAGATCGGAACGATCGGTACTCAGCGAGCGAGATACTCTGCGGCGAGTGCCCCCCAGGTCCGGAGTTCCGTGACGGTCTGGGCGACGTGGAATTCGTTGTGAGGAAGGATGCGCGACAACTCCTCTCCGGTCGATATTGGGTGTCCTGTGTCATCGGCCCACGACAGAATCAGGGCCGGGACATTGATTGAGGCGATCACGTCACGGTCGGGCAGGTTGGAGGCAGCGCCCCCTCGAAGTACGGTGGGGAGGAGCTCGTTACTGACTCGCAATGTGGGCGGGTAATTTGGCAGATCCAGAAAGAGACCTTTTCTAGGGAGTTCTGAGGTCATCTTTTCGAAGGCCGCGGCTCCTGCCGTTTCGGCGAGATCGGCCGCTTGCGCATATATCCCCGCCTGCGCAGGCCGGGTCTCCCATGCAGTGGGCGGCGCGGAGAGTACCAGCTTCGTGAATCGTTCCGGGGCACGCGATGCGGCAATCAGGGTCGAGGCTGTTCCCATTGATGAGCCCATGACCGCCACCGGCGCGTCCGGGGACAACTCGTCGATGAAGGCCAGAAGATCGTCAGCGAGGTTGGTCCATTCGGATTCGGCGGGCACCGGGTGGCCGGTCGATTCACCGTGACTTCGCCAATCGAATCGTACGAGGCGGCGTCCAGATTCGACGACAGGCGTCCAGTCGTAGAGCCCAGCTCTCTCCAGCGCCCAGCGGTCGTTCGTCATTCCATGCGCCCACAGGGTGAGCGGACCTTCTCCCTCCGACGTCCATGCCATTTCAATGTCTCGTACTTTGGTTCGACCGTTGATCACGCGAATCTCCATATCTTTTTCTTAGAGATTGCGTCAATAGGTGGGGTGCGTCGTTGATGTAGGACAGGCACAAGCCCTGTTAAACACGGATTGTTCAAGATTCGCGTTGACTCAGGAGTGC
>NZ_JBEPTL010000029.1:0-42900 GCF_040549465.1 Glaciihabitans sp. UYNi722
CTGCCCGGGTCGATCTTCTTCGGACGGATCACAGACGGCGCATCACCCCAGGACGGCGTCATCACCGCACTGCTCGTCACCGTCACCACCTACCTCCTGACAGCAGTCGCCGGACTCGCGCTGCCAAAACCACGGCCCTCGTTGGCGCCGGACAACGGTATGAGGTCTCTCGCGACCCTCTCGCAGCCATGAAGTGTGAGAAGAAGTAAGTGCGATCTTCACCGGACGGCTTGTTTTGCGTACTGCTCGAGTCTGTCTGCGAGTTCCTTCGGTCGGCTGAGCGCGACACAGTGGCTGCCGGCGATCTCGTCGGGCACGATGCCCAGGCGTTCGCGAGCCAGTCGTCGGAGGAAGTCAGGCGGGAAGAAGCGGTCGTCGCTGCACAGCAGAAACCTCGTCGGTACGTCGGGCCACGATTCCAACGGCCACGGAGTGACACCCGCCGCAATCGACGGATGTGCACGCTCTTTGCTCATCGCCTCCTCGGCTAGTTCCCGCGGAACGTCATGGTAGAAGCTCACGAACGGATCCGGATTGCCGGTCAGGCCGCCGTCTCGAGCGGCCTGCTCGGCCACCGCTCTGCCGTAGCCGGTGTTGGCCCACCAGTCGTCGGGGGACTCCCTTGGTGCCGGGATCATCCCGGCCAGCAGGATCAGCATGTCGACCGGGAGGCGATCGGCCACCAGCGGTGCGGTGAATGCGCCGAAGGAATGCCCGACGACGACCAGATCGCGCCTGGGGCCGACCGCTTCCACCACGGCGTCGGCGTAGTCGTCGAGGGTCTTTAGGTCGTCATCCGCCGGCAGGTCGGGCGCGACGACGTCGTGTCCGCGCGCAAGCAGTTCGGCTTCCACCCGGTGGAAGTGCCACCCGACATCTCCGCCGCCGTGGATCAAGACGAAGGTGCTCACTGGGCGACCTCAGCTGTGATGATCCAGGAGCTGGAGTTGAACCACACCCCGTTGTCGGTCATATGCGCGGCAAGCAACTGGCGTAGACGGGTGACCATGCTCTGCGCGCCTGGCGGATCGAGCCGCCTCAGAGTCTGGCTCGTGCAGGTGAAGCCTCCAATCCATTCAAGGGCGGTGCCGATATCTGCACCGTAGTAGACCGGTTCGGAGACCTCAGCGAAGGTGATGTTGGCGAATCCTGCCGCTTCCAGGAGCTCGGTCACGGTCGATGGGTCGGCGAGTGAAAAGGGGTCTAGTCCGCCGGCGTCTGGGGCCACAGGCTCTCCGGGCGTGTGGAGCGTTCGGTTGAGTTCAACGATCCATTCGTTTCGCTCGCGGGTTTGCCAGACCGCCATAACGAGCCGGCCGGCCGGGCGCAGTGCTGTTCGGATGTTGACGAACGCTGCGGCGGGGTCGTCGAAGAACATCGTGCCGAACCTGCTGATCGCCACGTCAAAATGGCCCGGCGGGAAGAGGTGGGTCTGCGCGTCGGCGTGCTCGAACGCGATATTGCGCAGCTTCGCTGCCGTGGCGAGTTGGCGTGCACGTGCAATCGATGCCGCGGAGACATCGATCCCGACCGCGCTGCCCTCCCGAGCGGTCTCAGCGGCTTGCCGAGTCGTCTGTCCCGTGCCACAACCGATGTCGAGGATGTGGTCGCCGGGCCGGATGCTGGCCGCCTGACGCAACGCGTCGTTGTGACGCCGCAATTCGGCGTCGAAATCTGTTCGATTCTCTGGGATCATCGGAATTCTGCCTCCTTCATATGGCCCGATTATTGTGCACCGAGCGCACCTCTTTCGCGGTCGCAGGCCGCTTTGCTCAGCGGGTGGGTACTCGCCGATACCCATCAACGATCAAGGCACGAACGGTAGCGGCAACAGCAAGAAGACTGATCGCTCCCAGTGCAATAAGGATGATCACACGATCACCTCCCCCAACTTTCGTTCACGTCGCAGGGGCCGTCACGGAGTACACCGCGCACGGTATCGATCGGTGAACCGGGCGCGACTTCCGGCAGCCACCAGGTCGCTCCCGCCTCCGCATAGGGCTGGGGGTCAACGCCGGGTGGCAGGCTGATCGCGATGTCGTACGAGGCCATCTGGCCGCCGCGAAGTTCGGTGAGGATGGCGACCGCCTCGGCGAGCTGGTCCGGGTGCTCGAGATTGACCGGGAAGAATCCGTCGAGCCTGGCGGCCCGGCGGATCGGTTTCACGTTGCCGGGGAATCCGGCCGCCCAGACCGGCACTCCGGGGCGTTGCACGGGTCGTGGCAGGAACGTGACGTCGTCGACGATGTAGTGCTCGCCGCGGTGGCGCACCGGTTCTCCGGACCATGCGGCGGTGAGGATTTCCAACGATTCGTCGAGCATCTGTGCGCGTGTGCGGTCGTCGAGCTGTTCACCGGTCTTGGACAGCTCGCCGCCAAACCGGTCGCTGCCCAGGCCGACGCCGAGGGTGAGTCGGCCGTCGCTGAGTCGGTCCAGCGTCGCGGTTTCTCGGGCGACTTTGGCCGGTCGGCGACGGGCAAGTGTGGTCACCATCGGGCCTATTCGCAGCCGCTCGGTCGCGGTCGCGACCGCCGCCAGCGCGATCCACGGGTCGGCAGCCTGCCGGATCGGCGCCCGCCAGAATCGGTGATCCCACACGAAGAGGCCATCCCATCCGGCTTCCTCCGCTTCGGCGGCGAGGCGCGCGAGCACCTTTGGGTCGGCGAGCTCGTCGAAGAGCGGCAGCCACAGAGCCGACCGCAGCCCGGCCATCAGCGGCCTGCTTCGGAGACGGCGAGAATCTCTTCGATCGTGATGTCCCAGAGCTCCCGCGGCGGCATCCCATGGCCCATGCCGGTGAGTGGGACGAGCCGCGCTCCGCGGATCTCTCGTGCCAGCGCCTGGCCGTGGACGTATGGGAGCAGCGGGTCATCGGTGCCGTGGAGCACGAGCGTCGGCACCCTGATCTCGCCCAGGCGGTCGCGGGCCGGCGTGCCACCGCCGAGCAGCCAGTGATTCTGCGCCACCGCCATTGCCGGGCTGCGGTCCCAGGCGCGGCCGACGACATCGCGCACCCACTCCTCGTCGACCGGGATAGTGCCCCCGAAATCGCGCTCACCCTCGGTGTAGTAAGTGATGACCGACTCGCGATCCGACCAGTCGGGAAGCTTCAGACGATCGGCGAGCTTCTGGCTCGCCTCTCCACTCATCGGCTGGCAGCTCGGGGTGGCCCGGGCCGGCGGGTCCGTCGGGGCTAGCGGCGATGAGCGTCAGGGAGGCGACCCGAGCGGGTCGGAACACGGTCAGCCGCTGGGCGGTGTCACCGCCCATAGAGTGCGCAACGACGTGAGCAGCGGCGATACCGAGCTCGTCGAGCAGGCCAAGAAGATCGGCGAGGAGCGCATCGCTGCCATACGGTGGCCGTCCCAGAGGAAACGTCGTGGAGCGGCCGGTATCACGGGTGTCGTAGCGGATGACGTGCCTGCCGCCGGCGGCGAGACGCTCGCAAAACTCGTCGGCCCACCATTCCATCGACGCCTCAGCTCCACCAATAAGCACCAGCGTGGGTGCCGCCGGATCGCCGAAGCTCTGGATGCAGAGCTCGATGCCGTTCGTAGGGACGAGTTGTGCTTCGTGTGCTCGAGAGGAGGTCATGTCACCACGCTAAATGTGCGACCCCCATCATGAAAAGCGATAATTTTCGATCAAGTCAATCGCCACCAGCGATCACATTTGCTAACGTGGCTGCCATGACTGACGTCGAGCTCCGCCACTTGGCAGCGATGAACGCCATCGCCGAGGAGGGATCGTTCGGTCGTGCGGCCGCCCGTCTCGGGTACACCCAGTCGACGGTGAGCCAACAGATCGCCGCGCTGGAGAAAGCCGTCGGCGGTCCCGTGTTCGACCGCCCGGGCGGCCCCAAGCCGGTACGGATCACCCCACTGGGCTCCGTAGTCCTCGACCAGGGCCGCGAACTACTGGCCAAAGGGCAGGCATTGTCCGACGCCGTGGACAGGTTCCAGGCTGGAGACGGTCGGATCGACATCGGCACGTTTCAGAGCGTGTCCAACGTGATTCTGCCGTCGGTCGTAAGCCGGCTGCGTGATGAGTTCCCCAACTGCGACATCAGGCTGTCCGAGGAGGAACCGGACCAACCCCAGATCGGCGATCTCGACCTGCTGTTCTACGACGGCCCCATCGACGGCGACGTCGAACACGTCAAACTGTTCGACGACCCGTACCTGCTGGTGGCAGCGGCAGGAACCTTCCCCGAAGGCGCGGTCTCGCTTGAACAGCTCGATAATCAACCGATGGTCGCCTGGCCGCTCACCTGCGACCAGCCCGGCATGGAGCAGGCGCTCGCCCGCGGCGGCGCCCGCCCGCGCGTCGTATTCCGCACCGCCGTCAACGACACCCTGCTGTCAATGGTGCGAGCAGGCCTCGGATCGGCAGCGCTACCCCGGCTCGCCATCCGCGGCGCCGACGTCGCATCCGACAGTCGGCTCCGCATCCACGAGCTACGGCCACCCGTGCCACCACGGACGATCTACCTGCACTGGCGAGCCGGACGCACCCACTCCCCGCTCGCCCGCCGGGCAATCGAGATCGCCATCGAAGTCGCAACCGAACTCGCGCTTCCGCCCGCCAACGCGTGATACCCGTCTCCCTTAACCGACCATCTGTTCGAGGCGAACAGCGCTTTGCGGGACGCCATACTCTGCGACGGGTGTCCCGATTGCTAGCCACCATGCCAGCAGAGAACCGATCGCACCGTGAGATGACTATGTGGTCTGACCAAACCACCCGCAATCAGCTGATGGGACCGAGTTGCGGAGTCGAGTTCTGACATCTGTGCAGCCGACTTCGGAGAATGACAGCGGGAACACAAGCACAACCATCATCGCTGATGCCCGTATGCCCGCAATCAGCGGACGCTTCCCCGCCGTTACTGGGACCGGGCATCTTGGCTACCCGAGCTAGGGCGTGTCTGATAATTGGCGGGTCCAGGTGATGACGGCGTTGAGGCTGATGGCGGCGCGGTAGGTGATCGCGTGTTTGTCGTAGCGGGTTGCGAGGCCTCGCCATTGTTTCAGATCGCAGAACCGGCGCACGACGACGTTGCGGCCTCGGTAGCTGTCGGTGTCGAGGCTGACGGGTCGGCCGCCGCGTGATCCGCGCCGTTTGCGGTGGCCCTTCTGGTCATCGGGTTCGGGAATCACCGCGACGATCCCGCGGGCCCGTAGGTGCGCACGGATCGCTCTGGATGAGTACGCCTTATCGGCGCGAACCGCGTCGGGTGGGGTGCGGGGTCTGCCACCATTCCGGCCAACGCGCAGTTCCCCCATCACGGGCACGAACATCGGCGAATCGCCCGCCTGGCCGGGAGTGAGCAGACTCACCAGCGGAAGCCCGTTGCCATCGACGAACTGATGGACTTTCGTCGAGAGGCCTCCCCTGGAGCGGCCGACCGCGTGATCAGGCGGCTCGACGTGAAGATTCGTGTAATTCGATGAAGCCCCCGGTGAGCCGTGTGGTGTTGGTCGCGTGCTGATGCGCACGAGCGATCGTCGAGTCCACCGACAACGACCAAGCGATCAACCCCGCCTCGTCCGCGGCAGCGATCAACTTCGCGAGCACCGTGTCCCCCGTCCCGTCAGCAGCCATCCGGTAATGCCAGGTCCACACCATCTGCCACGGCCCGAACACCTCCGGCACATCACGCCACGCGATCCCGCACCGATACCGGTACACGATCCCCTCGACCATCAGCCTGGCATCCGCGAACGGCCTGCCCTTCACGACCCGTCGAACGCGGCAGCATCCCCTCGATCAACGACCACTGAGCATCCGAGAGCACCTGAAAACGCGACACCCCACCAGCATCCCAACACCACACCCAACCATTTGTCAGGCACACCCTAGTTGCGCTCGTCTGGAGGTGGCCTGAAGTCACGACAGGCGTCATCAGCAGCGTCGGCGCCGCCTTCCTGCTCGCATTCGTGTTGTTCGCTTTCGAGCGCCGGTTCACACGAAACGTCGCCGAACGGGTGAAGGATGCTGCCGAGGCCGTCGTGACTGCGCGAACTGAGGCATTTGGTAGCCGTCTCGATGACCTCGAAGAACGCCTCAACGCTCGACGAGCGGAGAGAGAGTCAACACAAGACGGAGCCGTTGCCGCCATCGCTGAAGACGTCTCCTTTGACACCATCTCAGCAGCACTCAGCGAAGCGGAGCGAGTGGGCGCAATCCGAAGCGGCAAGCTCACCGTACCCGGTAGCCGCCACGAACCGTGGCTCGCGGTGGAGTTCCAGCTCGCGACATCAGTTATTTCCCGCGGCGACGACCTCGTGATCGATGACGGCACGGTTCCGAAGCTCACGGTCGAGGTGGAGTTCGCCAAGCGCGCGAGCGAAGCTTGGCGACCAATCATTAGCGCCGATTGGGCACCGGCCATGACGAGCGATGAGATCGGCAGCGAGCTCGACACTGATCTGCGACGCCGCGACCACTTGCCCGAAGCCAAGGCCTTCGACTTTCCGCTCGCGCTACGCAACCTCCAGAATGGTCTGCAACTCGCGCTCGAGAACCAGCGCCTCCCGGTCGACCAGGAAACCCTGCATGGGACGCTCTACGAGGTCGTCACCGAGGACTGGGTCATTACGAGTGCAGGTGTCGAGAACATTCGAACTGGGCTCCTCGTGTCACGCGAATCGCTCGGCTTCGATCAGTGGAGCCGAGAGCCCGCTAAACCAAAGCAGGTTGCTCCCCCGGAAAGCGTGGACGAATCGACTTGGAACTACGTCGTCTACCGCGCCGGGCAGCAGCCGGTACCCAACATCTTCGGGTGAAAGTGATAGACCCCGAAGTTGACCAATGCGAGCCAAATGGCAGGCGCTCTCAACCGCGGCAGATTCTCGGTACACAACGAGTGCACAAGACCTCCCGGAGGAGCGATCTTGAGGAGGTGCCTAAGTCGAGCCTGGTCAAAGCAAAAGTAGCTCTGACCAGCAATTCAAGTGCGGAGACGGAGGGATTTGAACCCTCGGAACCCTTACGGGTTCTCCACCTTAGCAGGGTGGTGCACTAGGCCGAACTATGCGACGTCTCCAGTAACCTCAGCAATTATAGCGGCACCGGGGCTGCCGATCGATTCGGCGACGGGACTCGTTTCGGTGCCTCATCCTTCCTCATGTCGTTGGCATGGGGCAGTCTGAAACCATTCGTTAGCACCGCTGGCGAACAGGACCAACGATGAGAGGTTTCACCATGAGTCGAATGCGCCTTGGCATCGCCTTCGTTCCGACATCACCACCCGAGGCGCTCAAAGACCTCGCGATGGCCGCGGAGTCGGCCGGACTTGACGACCTATGGGTCTGGGAGGACTGTTTCAAGGAGAGCGGTGTGGCCTCAGCTACCGCCGCGCTGGCGTGGACCGCACGCCTGCGGGTCGGTCTCGGCCTGATGCCGGCGCCGCTCAGAAACGTGGCCATGACCGCGATGGAGATCGCCACCGTCGACCGGTTGTTTCCCGGGCGCTTCGTTGCCGGTGTCGGTCACGGGGTGCAGGAATGGATGGCACAGACCGGATCGAAGGCCACATCGCCGATGACCCTCCTCACGGAGTATCTCGACGCGCTCCGCGCACTGCTCGGCGGGCAAACCGTGACCACCCATGGGGAATACGTCCACCTCGATGACGTGCGACTCACCTGGTCGCCAGATTCCTCCATCCCGCTGTTCGTCGGTGGTGCAGGTCCGCGAACCTTACGGTTGAGCGGCGAACTCGGCGACGGAAGCATGCTCACCGCTGCCCTGACGGACGGGGAGATCGAGGAGGCGTGCGGCCACATCCGCACCGGGGTCTCCAGGCGAAACGGTTCCCCTGCCGCTCACGAGATCGTGGCGACCGGAATCGTCGCCACCGGATCGGATGCCAGGGCTCGGGTCGACGCCGAGGCGGCGCTGTGGCGGTCCGACCTGAGCGAGCCGATCGGCTACACCGGGGATGCACAGCAGATCGCGGCATCCATCAACCGTCTCGCAGCCACGGGGATCACGACCTTCGTGGTGCAGCCGACCGCGGACGAGCCCGATATCACCGGCTTCGCCGAGTGGCTTGGCCGCAGCGTACTGCCGCTTCTCGATTAGGCGGTCGATGGCCGGCGCCGCTCCTCTGAGCGACGACAGAGGTACCTAGTTGTAGACCTTCGAGCAGGTGTAGTCGGCAGCGGTCTGGCCGAGCACGCCCGGCAGCACTTCCGCGTCTGTCGCCGGCGGAGCCGCAGAACCGGATGGCACCGGAGCGGCAGTAGCGGCCGGCGCGTTCGGGTCACCCACCGATCCACGCCCGGTGCCGGAGTTCAGCACGAACGCCTGATCGGCCTTCACCTTGGCGAAGAGTGCCGCCGCCGGACCGGTGAGCGGTGCGACCTTGCCCGTATAGACCCCGCCGACGCCGGTGGTGCTCGGATACTGCACGAAGGTGATGCGGTCGAGCGGGATGCCTTTGAGCACGAGCGCCATCGACACCATCGTGTTCATGTTCTTCAGGTTGTCGGAAAGCGTCATGTTCTTGGTGGCCGCGGTGGCGATGCCATAAAGCTTGGTGAAGTCGGTGAACGTTTTGTCACTCTTGACCGTGCGTACCAGTGAGGAGAGGAACACCTGCTGCGAGCTGATGCGGCCGAGGTCGCTGCCGTCACCGACACCGTGTCGACTGCGCAGGAAGGCGAGGGCGTCGAATCCGGAGAGAGAGTAGGTGCCGGCGGCCGGAAGGTTGATGCCGGAGTACTTGTCTTTCATCGGCCCGTTGATGCAGACCGGAACGCCGCCGACCGCAGTGGACATGTCGATGACGCCCTGGAAGGTGATGAGGGCGGCGAAGGGGATGTCGAGGCCGGTCAGCTTCTTCACGGTGAGTACCGTGCACGGCAGTCCGCCATAGGCGAGAGTGTTGTTGATCGGCTGGGCGGACATCGCGCCGTAGTTGCCCTTGCCGTCCTGCCGCGGGCACGCCGGAATCGGCACGACCATGTCGCGTGGAATGCTGATGGCGACTGCATTCGTCTGGTCCTGCGAGACATGGAGGATCATCGTGACGTCGTTGAGTGTCGCCCCATCCTTGCCCGCGTAGGCGCCCTGGTCCTTGCGGGTGTCGCTGCCGACCAGGAGGAAGTTGAAGCCACCGTCGTAGGAGCCGAGGTCCGGCGGCGGTCCCGCGGTCGGTGCGCCAGCGAGATGGACGGTCTTGATGTCGCCGGTGAACTGGCTGAGGGTGATGCCCGCGACGGATGCGGCGCTCACCGCCACAACGGCGACGGCGGCACCCACGAACTTGAGCACTGTCACAAAAGGATTCGAGGCACGCAGCCGTCCGTGCCGGGCGACGCCGTCGATGGCTTTCGACCTGGAGCGTGGGCGTAGCTCGCTCATGACAGATCCTTATCGTTCGGCCGGGGTGTGAAGTGGAACCCCTGGCGCACCGACGGGCTCCCGCAAGTGCGACCCTCATACTAAACGAACCTCGCTGCGCCGCCCGGTAGGTACCGACCGTGGTGGAACAACGTGGCGCTGCTGACCGACGACGGGACGGCCCGGCTATCAGGCGAGAGCAACCTTCAGCGGGGCACCCGTCGCGGCGATCACCTCGTCGACGGTCACGCCTGGTGCGACTTCGACGAGCACGAGTCCGTCACTCGTGACGTCGATCACGGCGAGTTCGGTGATGATCCGAGCGACGCAGCGCACACCGGTGAGCGGCAGACTGCATTCCTCAACGATCTTCGCACTGCCGTCCTTCGCTACGTGCTCCATCAGCACGATCACCCGGTCTGCGCCGTTGACCAGGTCCATCGCCCCGCCCATGCCCTTAATGAGCTTGCCCGGCACCGCCCAGTTGGCAATATCCCCCGCGACCGAGACCTGCATCGCACCGAGCACTGCGGTCGCGATGCGGCCCCCGCGGATCATTCCGAAACTGCTCGCCGAGTCGAAGTACGACGCACCGGGCAACACGGTCACCGTCTCCTTGCCCGCGTTGATGAGCTTCGGATCCGCCTCGCCCTCCCACGGGTAGGGTCCGACCCCGAGAACCCCGTTCTCCGAGTGCAGGATCACGGTCACGTCATCGGGGATGAAGTTCGGAATCAGTGTTGGCAGCCCGATGCCGAGGTTGACGTAGGTTCCATCGTGCAGTTCCCTGGCGGCACGAGCCGCCATCTCATCGCGCGTAAGTGCCATCAGTCGTTCCGTTTTCTGACCGTGATCTTCTCAATCGGCAGCTCGACCGCCTCGTCCGGCGTCATCTGCACGATGCGGTCGACGTAGATGCCGGGCAGGTGAACAGCATCCGGATCGATCTCGCCAGCCTCCACGATCTCGTCTACCTCCGCGATGGTGATCTTGCCCGACATGGCGGCGAGTGGATTGAAGTTTCGGGCTGACTTCTCGAACACCAGGTTGCCGTGGCGGTCGGCCTTCGCAGCCCTCACCAGGGCGAAATCCGCCCGGATGGCCTGTTCGAAGACATACTCCCGGTCTTCCCCGAGCGACGACAGCGTTCGTGTCTCCTTGGCCGGGGACATCATCGTCACACTGCCGTCAGCGGCGTAACGCCAGGGAAGGCCCCCATCGGACACCGCCGTTCCGACACCCGTCGCCGTGTAGAAACCGGGGATGCCGACACCCCCTGCCCGAAGGCGCTCGGCCAGGGTTCCCTGGGGTGTGAGTTCGACCTCGACTTCGCCGGAGAGGTATTGCCGGGCGAACTCCTTGTTCTCGCCGATGTAGGAGGCGATGATGCGGTCGATGCGACCAGCGGACAGCAACTCGCCGAGGCCCCAGCCGTCGACACCGCAGTTGTTGGAGACGACCTCGAGGTGATCGGCTCCCTGAGCGAGCAGCGCCCGGATCAGCACGATCGGCACGCCCACGAGGCCGAAGCCACCGACGGCGAGCGTCACACCGCTCTCGATGTCGGCGACGGCTTCGGCCGCTGACGGGTAAGCCTTATCCACGATGCTCCTTTCGCCGTGACTGGTGATGGACTATCTCTGGGCAGGATAGTGGAAGCGCTGCTCGATGGTGCCGATGCCTTCGATCTCGGTGACCACACGCTCGCCGTCTTTGAGGAAGCGCGGTGGGTCCATCGCAGCACCGACCCCGGGAGGCGTGCCGGTGAAGATCAGGTCGCCGGGGCGCAACTCGATCGTCTCTGAGAGTCTGGCGATCAGTTCGGGGATGCTGAAGATGAGTTGGTCCGTGCGGCCGTCCTGCACCACGGTCGCCTCGCTCCCGGCATGAACAATCGTCGTGACCCTGAGGTTCGCGGGATTGAGTTCCGCAGCGGTCACCAGCTCCGGACCGGTCGGGGCAAAAGCCTCGAACGATTTGCCCATGCTGAACTGCGCCGGGGAACCCTGCCACTGAACTGTGCGTTCGGACAGGTCCTGCCCGACGGTGTATCCGGCAATGTGTGCGGCCGCATCCGCCTCGGCGATATGCCGACCGCCCGTGCCGATGATGACGACGAGTTCTGCCTCCCAGTCGACGGTGTCGCCGGGCAGAGTGACGTCGACACCCGGCCCGGCCACCGATGATGCGAACTTGGTGAACACGACGGGCGCGGTCGGAATGTCGAGGTTGGCCTCGCGCGCGTGGTCGGCGTAGTTCAGCCCGATACCGATCACTTGCGACGGGCGAGGGGAGGGTGCCCGCAGCTGCGTGGTTTGGTAGGCGACAGAGGCGGGGTCGGTAGCGGCATCCTCCCCTTCCGCCCACGCCACTACGTCATCCCACAGCGCGAAGAGAGCTGCAGGGTCGGAGGGCAGTGTGCCGCCGGATGCTGTGGCCAGGTCGAGTGCCCGGCCGTCGGCGACCAGCGCGGCCCGTCCGTCAATATTGGCGATGCGCATGTGTACTCCTTCTATTGGGCGGCGGATGCCGATGGGCGAAAACCGCGAAGAGCGGCGTCGATGATCAGGTCGGGGTCGTCAGGCATGACTGATTCCTCGGCGACCCAGGCGAGGTGTTGGTCTGGGCGCACCAGGGCGAGCAACGGTACCTCTGCCGCCGAGAATCCGGCCGCAATCGCGTCGAGGTGCACCGCGGGAACTCCTCGGGTGGCGAGCGCCGCGAGAAGGGGCCTCGAGGAGTCGGCACTTCCGATCACCGTGAAATCGGGGCCGAGCTTGTCGAAGAGCGAAGAACCGTCGATCGAGCGCGCATGCGGCAGCCGGTTGCCGATCCGAGCCTGCGGCAGGTAGATCTCGCTGGATGGCGCTTGCGCTGCGGAGTCGGGTCCGTATCCGTACCCGAGTACGAGCCCCAGGCTGTGGAACTCGGAACGCTTGCCCTCTTGGATCACCTCGGCAGCCCTCGCGCGGGCTGCATCAGATTTGCGACCGGAGCCCATCAGCATCTCGTTGCATCACCGGCGGCTGGAGTGAGAAGCGACCAGAGA
This sequence comes from Glaciihabitans sp. UYNi722, assembly GCF_040549465.1. Lineage (NCBI taxonomy): Bacteria > Bacillati > Actinomycetota > Actinomycetes > Micrococcales > Microbacteriaceae > Glaciihabitans > Glaciihabitans sp. UYNi722. Next base: position 12,401 of record NZ_JBEPTL010000029.1, read on the forward strand.
CCACCGCCCGCATCACCGTCCCGGTGCATCATCGCCAAGGCGAGTTCGATCACCTCTGGATCACTAGCCAGGACGAGATCGACGAATACCGCGCGGGGTTCACCTCGGCGGCCTCGATGGATGCTGCCCTGCAGCTGGGCAGCGGACACTGCATCGACTTTCACCTGCCGAGCGAGGAATTCCAGGCGTCTCAGCTCGCCTTCGCGCAACAGTGCGCGACGGGCGCCAGCGCCTGACGGACGACCGTTCCTCGTCACCCCAGCGACAGGCAACCACGGCGGCCGCTCGTACCCAAACTGCTTCGCCGGGGTGTTCGAGTGCGGTCAGTCGTGAAGTCCGAGAGGCTCGACCTCGACAATCTCACCGGGTGAAAGCTAGAAAGCGAAAGTGCTATCTGATACGTTTCATTTCGCGATCAACGTGACCAGCCAACCAAAGAAATTCACGCCACACAGGGCTGGCTTGCAGCGAAACCTATAAACGGATTCAGGACTGGTGGTACAGCGGTGGAACTTGACGAGATAACTCGGGAGCAGTGGGATAGCGACGTTGTGAGGTCTGACGACCCGAGGAGAACGTCAGTGCAATCTATCGACCTACCGCATCCGTGGGTCGCCGGGGCAGCTCCCACCTCCCCCGATTGGTACACGACGATGTTCAGTTGGGACACGTATTTCTCCAATCTCGCCCTGCTGGTGCACGACCGGCGTGACCTCGTGCGGGGAAACATCGAAAACTACCTGGCGATGATCGACCGATTCGGATACATGCCGAACGGCAACGAGGTACCCCTTTCGACGCGATCACAGACTCCACTTTTCGTCGATAGCGTGCTGCGCTACATCGAGGCGACCGGTGATGATGAACTTCTCGCGCGGGCCTACCCCCTCCTCTGCGCCGAGTATCGCGGTTACTGGCTAGCCGAACATCACGCAACCCCGACCGGGCTGGTCACCAATCGCGACCTTGGCGACCCGACACTTGACCCTCGGCTCTCTGCAGAGGCTGAAACCGGCCTCGACTGGACTACGCAGTTCGATGGCGACGTCACCCACACGAATCCGGTGATGACCAACGCTGCCCTCGTGGTCTACGCCCGCACTCTCGCAAAAATGGCAGCGATGGTCGGCGTCGAGAGCGACGAGCTCGAGTGGAACTCAGAGGCCGACGAGCGTAGCGAGCTGGTGCGCCAGTACTGCTGGAGCGAAGTCCGCGGTCAGTTTCTCGACTACGACTTCGTGGAGCAGCGGCATGTCACGGTACTCGGAGCCACGTCGTACTGGGCGCTATGGGCGGGGATTGCGACATCCGAACAAGCGTCCCGAATGGCAGCCGGTCTCGGTGAACTCCTGCGCGACCATGGGATGCTCTGCACCGAAGACTCGCGTCCAGACCCTGCGCACTTCGCTCTCGCGTACGAAGACCTCCAGTGGACTTTTCCCGCCGGATGGCCGCCGCTTCACATCATCGCCTGCTGGGGACTCGATCGCTACGGCTATCGTGCCGAGGCGGACACTATCGCGGAACGCCTTCTGGCGACGATTCAGCGCAACTATGACGAAACGGGCGAGACCTACGAAAAATACAACGTGGTCGACGGAACCCTTGCCCAACCGAATAGCCGCTACGGAACCATCACCCTCCACGGCTGGACGAGTGCCGCCGTGGTACTGCTCGGACGCCGCCTCGCCGAGCGGGTAGGACTGGACGAACTGCTCGAGCAAGTGACGAAATAGGACACTGCGGAGGGCTAGGGATTCGAACCCTAGAGACATTTCTGCCCACCAGTTTTCAAGACTGGCTCCATCGGCCGCTCGGACAGCCCTCCATATGGAACAGGCACGATTCTACAGAGTTCGGGCGAGCCGATCGGTTCGGGCCATCAGAACGCGGCGAGGAGTTGCGCAACTCCGTCGTCGATATCCGACGCCGTCGACTCGTTCGATGCGGCAAGGACCTCGGCCGGTGCCTGGCCCATGGCCACGCCACGACCCTCAGCGGATGCCCACTCGAGCATGTCGATATCGTTGCGTCCGTCGCCGACAGCCATCACCCGCGAGCGCGGGATATCCTGCCACTCACGCACCCGCTCGAGGGCTGTCGCCTTGTTCACACCGTCGGGGGCGATGTCGAGCCAGGCGGTCCAACCGACGTTGTAGGTGACCTTGTGCAGCCCCATCTTCTCGACGATGGAGAGGAAGTCTTCGATCGCGTGTTCCGGTGAGATCACGACAACACGCGTGGCCTGGTGCGTGAGTAACTCTTCGAACGGCACGCGTTCGCTGCTCGCACCGAGGGTGGAGTCGGGGAAGTAGCCGGTGTAGCGGTAGAAGCCGGCCTCGTCTTCGACGGCGTAGCTGGCATCCGCGAGGCTGCCGCGGATGGTGGTGAGAACCTCGGATGGGTCGAAGGAATCGACGGCCGTGCGCGAGTAGCCGGTTGGGGCATCCGCATCCCGTTTAAGCGTGATCGCACCGTTCGAGCAGACGACGTAGAGCGGTGTGAGCTGGAAGCGGTCGAGCACCGGAAGAGTCATCGAGACAGAACGGCCGGTCGCCAGCATCACCTCGTGACCGAGGTCGCGCACGCGCTGCACCTGGGCGATGACCTCGTCGGAGACGGAGCCGTCCTCGCGCATGAGGGTGCCATCGATGTCGAGCGCGATGAGCCAGCGATCGGTCACGCGACAGGTTCCATGACTTCGAGGCCGCCGAGATAGGGGCGGAGGGCCGCCGGCACGACAACCGAGCCGTCGGCCTGCTGATGGGTTTCGAGGATGGCGACGATCCACCTGGTGGTGGCGAGGGTGCCGTTGAGGGTCGCGACCGGGGCGGTCTTGCCCGACTCGGTGCGATAGCGGATGTCGAGGCGCCGCGCCTGGTAGGTCGTGCAGTTGCTCGTACTGGTGAGTTCACGGTAGGTGCCCTGGGTGGGAACCCAGGCCTCGATATCGTACTTGCGCGCGGCACTCGATCCGAGGTCGCCGGCGGCAACATCGATTACGCGGTAGCTGAGCTCGCAGGCCTGCAACATCGACTCCTGGAGCGCAACGAGACGCGCGTGCTCCGCCTCGGCGTTCTCCGGCAGCACGTAGCTGAACATCTCCAGCTTGTTGAACTGGTGCACCCGCAGGATGCCGCGGGTGTCTTTGCCGCCGGAACCCGCCTCCCGGCGATAACAGGTCGACCACCCGGCATAGCGCATCGGGCCGTCGCTGAGGTCGAGGATCTCGTCAGCGTGGAATCCGGCGAGCGCCACTTCGCTGGTTCCGGTGAGGTAGAGGTCGTCGGCTGGCAGGTAGTAGACCTCGTCGGCGTGCTCACCGAGGTAGCCGGTTCCCGCCATGATCTCCGACTTCACCAGCGTTGGCGTGATGAGCGGCTCGAAGCCGTTGTCCAGCGACCTGTCGAGCGCCAGGTTCATCAGGGCGATCTCCAGGCGTGCGCCGATTCCGCGCAGAAAGTAGAAGCGGCTGCCGGAGACCTTGGCGCCCCTGGTCATGTCGATGGCGCGCAGCGATTCGCCGAGCTCCAGGTGATCACGCGGCTCGAAATCGAACGACGGCTTCTCGCCGAACTCGCGCAGGGTGACGAAGTTCTCTTCGCCACCGGACGGCACGCCGTCGATGATGGGGTTCGCGATGCTGCGGGCCGTCGTCGTGAACGCGATCTCGGCATCCGCGGCCACCTGGGCGAGTTCCTTCACGCTGGCGGCGAGCTGCTGTGCTTCGGCGAGAAGGGCGGCCTTGTCGTCGCCGGTGGCCTGCGCCACCTGCTTGCCGAGTACTTTCTGCGTCGCGCGGAGGCTCTCGGATTCGGAGATCGCACTGCGCCGACTGACATCCGCAGCGAGCGCCACGTCGACAAGCTTCGTGGAGTCGCCTCGAGCGAGCTGCGATGCCCTGATTACGTCGGGATTGTCACGGAGAAGCTGCGGATCAATCACGAGCCCAGTCTATTGAGCAATGCCGTACCGTTGTTCACGTGCCAGCCTCCCCCACACCCACCAAGCGGCGTGCCGCGGTCGTATACAACCCGATCAAGGTGGAGTTGGAGAAGCTCAAAAAGTCGGTGGCGGCGGCCGAGAAGTCTGCCGGTTGGGATGAGACCCTCTGGTACTCGACGACGGCGAAGGATGCCGGCCAGAATGTCACGAAATCCGCGATCGCCGACGGCGCCGCTGTCGTCATGGCGGCAGGCGGCGATGGAACCGTGCGCGCTGTGGGCGAAGCCCTGCGCGACACTGGCGTTTCGCTGGCGCTCGTTCCCTCCGGCACGGGCAACCTGCTGGCCCGCAACCTCAACCTCGTGCTGAACAGCATGGACGGCTCCGTGCGCACCGCTTTCACCGGGGCTGACCGGCGCATCGATCTCGGGATGGCCGAAATCACCCGTGACGACGACGAACGCGAGGAGCACGCCTTCCTGGTGATGGCCGGCCTCGGTCTCGATGCCAAGATGATTGCGCTGACGAACCCGAAGCTCAAAAAGGCTGTCGGATGGCTCGCCTACGTCGATGCGATCGGGCGCTCGCTGCCCGAACTCAAGCCGGTCAAGCTCCGCTACAGCGTTGACGGTTCGGCGGAGAAATCGGCGAGCGTGCACACGATCATCGTCGGCAACTGTGGAGCGCTGCCCGGCGGCCTGCTGCTGATGCCCGACGCCAAGCCGGATGACGGCATCCTCGACATCGCCGCACTCAGGCCCCGCGGACCGTTCGGCTGGGTCAAGGTCTGGAACAAGGTGGCGTGGGAGAACGGTGTGCTGCGAAAGAGCGCACTCGGCCGCTCCATCATCGACCTGACGGCCGATGTGAAGGACGTTCTGAACTTCACCGGCCGCGACCTGCACTTCACCGTGGAGGAGCCACAGGAGTTCCAGCTCGACGGCGACGAGTTCGGCATGGCGAAGTCGGTGCACGCCTGGGTGGATCCCGGCGCGCTCACCGTAAAAGTTCCGGCCTAACCTTCTGGGTCGGTTTCAGCTAGCGGATGCCAGCGAAGGCCACGGAGGAACAGCAGGCCGGCACCTGCGCCCAAACCGACCCAGGCGAACTGGGGGGCCAGACCATAGACGACCTGGGTCAGATAAAAGCTCAGCGGGATGTCGCTGCCGTCTCCGGAATAGCTGTTCGGTGAGGTGGCTGCAATGTAGCAGGCCACTATCGTGCCGACAAGGATTAGCCCCGCAATAACGGCAACCAGCCGCTCGGCCCATCTCATGATCGACCGTTGTGCAAGCGTGCTGCCTTGACGAAGATCAGCCCGATCACGATGGCCAGTCCGATCGTCATGAGCGGCGGGCTGAACGCATAGGCGAATTGGGCCAGTACGCGGGAATTGCCCAACCCATCGGAGGCGGAGTACAGACCTCGAAGTGACACGAGATACAACCCCGCACCGCCGATGACGAAGACGGCGGCTATCGCCCAGAGAGCGGCGAAGTAGGGATTGACACGTCGCGAGAACGGTTCGACAGGACTATCCCTCGGTTCCGGTGCAGCTACCGGCTGTTGCTGCACGACCGCGGGCGGCGGGGGCCCGACGACCTCTATCCGTGGGGGCGCCGGGGGTGGGGTGAATCCGCGCTGAAAAGCCGGGTCGTATCTCGGATCGATCTCATCGGCCACGGTGCTCCCCTCGTTCGCGAGCCATCGTCATCCAGACTATTCGAGCCCGCGTTCCAAGCGGTCGAGCCAGTCGCGCGCCTCGCTGAAGATCTCGTTTTCATAGCGGGCATCGAACCGCACAGGGTCGCGATCCGCACGCGGGTAGGAGCCGAGGAAGATGACCTTCGGGCTGAACCGGCGCACGCCGAGCAGGGCATCCGCGACCCGTTCGTCGAGAAGGTGCCCGTCGAGGTCGATGACGAAACGGTAGCGTCCGAGTGCGTCGCCGATGGGCCGCGATTCGAGCAGGCTCATGTTGACGCCGCGAGTGGCGAACTGCTCGAGCATCTCGAGGAGCGCGCCGGCACGGTCATCCGGAAGCTCCGCGATGATGCTGGTCTTGTCAGCGCCGGTGGCCGGTGGCGTCGGAACCGTGCGGCTCACGAGCACGAAGCGCGTGACGGCGTTCGGGTTGTCGCCGATGTTCTCGGCCAGCACCACCAGGTCGTGGTGGGCGGTGATGCCGGGCGGGGCTATGGCGGCATCCGCCCCACCGCTCGCTGAACCCGTGGCCTCGAAGAGAGATGCCGCGGCCGCCACGTTCGACGTCGCGGGGATGTGGCCGTGGCTTGGCAGGTTGGCGTCGAGCCAGAGATGGCACTGCGCGTAGGCGACCGGATGCGCGTTCAGCACCTTCACGTCGGCCAGCGTCGTTCCGGGCACTGCGACGAGCACGAAGTTGACCGGCACCAAATACTCGCCGATGATGCGCAGGCCTGGGATATTCGCGAGGGCGTCCTGGGTTGCAGACACGCCACCCTCCACCGAGTTCTCGATCGCGATCATGGCTGCAACGCTGTGCCCGTTGACCACGTCGTCGAGAGCCTCACCGACGTTGTTGACCGAGCGCCAGGTCTTGCCCATGGCCTGCGGCACCTGAGCGAGCGCCGCCTCGGTGAAGGTGCCGGCCGGGCCCAGGTAGCTGTAGGTCTCTGAGGCATCCGTTTCGGGCATGACTGGAAGCCTAGTTGGCGCCGATGTGATCCGCGCGCCGGGAGCGGTCACCTCACTCTGCAACATATTGTCCGCGGGTGACAGACTTGCACCATGAATGCTCGCGCTGGACAGCCTGCTCAGGAATCCGACCTCGTCGACGTGAAAGCGCTCATCAGGGCGTACTACGAGCTGGTGCCCGACGTCAGCATCGCCGAGCAGAAAGTCGTATTCGGTACCTCCGGGCACCGTGGCTCCTCACTGGACAGCGCGTTCAACGAGACCCACATCGCCGCCATCACGCAGGCGATCGTCGAGTATCGTGCCGGCCAGGGCATCACGGGTCCGCTCTTCATCGGTGGTGATACCCACGCGCTCAGCCATCCCGCGCAGACCACCGCCCTCGAGGTGCTCGGCGCGAACGGGGTGAAGGCACTCGTCGACGAGTTCGACGACTACGTGCCGACGCCGGCGCTCAGCCACGCGATCATCAAGTACAACGCCGCCCTCCCGCTCGCTGAACCTGAAGCCACACTCGCGGGCCGGGCCGACGGCATCGTCATCACCCCAAGCCACAACCCTCCGCGGGACGGCGGCTTCAAATACAATCCCCCGCACGGCGGTCCGGCCGACAGCGACGCCACCAACTGGATCGCGAACCGTGCGAACGAACTGATCGCCGGCGGCAACCGCGACGTGAAGCTGGCCGAACCCTCGGATGTCGGCACCTACGATTTCCGCGGCAACTACGTGGACGACCTCGAAAACATCATCGACATCGAGGCGATCAAGCGGGCCGGCGTGCACATCGGGGCCGACCCACTCGGTGGTGCGAGCGTGCACTACTGGTCGGCGATCGCCGAGCGTTACGGGCTCGACCTCACCGTCGTGAACCCCGAGGTCGACCCGCGCTGGGCATTCATGACGCTGGACTGGGATGGCAAAATCCGCATGGACCCATCATCATCATCCGTCATGGCCTCTGTGCTGAAGCATCGCGACGACTACGACGTCGTGACCGGCAACGATGCGGACGCCGACCGCCACGGCATCGTCACCCCCGACGGCGGTCTCATGAACCCCAACCACTATCTGGCCGTCGCCATCCAGTACCTCTATGAGCACCGCCCAGGGTGGAAAGCGGATGCCGCGGTCGGCAAGACCCTCGTCTCCAGCACCATGATCGACCGGGTGACAGAATCGCTCGGACGCCGCCTCTGGGAGGTACCCGTCGGTTTCAAGTGGTTCGTGCCAGGGCTTGTCGACGGATCTGTCGGTTTCGGTGGCGAGGAGTCGGCGGGCGCGAGCTTCCTGCGCAAGGACGGCACGGCCTGGACGACCGACAAGGACGGCATCCTGCTCGCCCTCCTCGCCAGTGAGATCATCGCGGTCACTGGCAAGTCGCCGAGCCAGCTCTACACCGAGCTCACGGAGAAGTACGGGTCACCCGTCTACGAGCGAGTGGATGCCGCGGCGAGCAAGGCGCAGAAGGCAGCACTCGGCAGGTTGAACGGCTCCGACATCACCGCGGACACCCTGGCCGGCGAGCCGATCATCGCGAAACTGAGTGAGGCGCCGGGCAACGGGGCAGCCGTCGGCGGAGTGAAAGTCGTCACCGAGCACGCCTGGTTCGCCGCGCGTCCGAGCGGCACAGAAGACGTCTACAAGATCTACGCGGAATCCTTCCTCGGCGCCGAGTACCTCAAGCAGGTGCAGGCCGAAGCGAAGACCATCGTGGACGCCGCCCTCGGCGACTGACGTCGGCATCCGCACGACGTCGGCATCCGCACGCCGTCGGGCATCCGCACCCCGCCTGCACACGCGCGACGCCCTGGGCGCGCACCCGAGCTACGGGGCGTAATCCGGCGCCCCGGGAAGCCCGAAGAATTCCTCGAGGGTCGTGATTGCCTTGGCGTGCATCTCGGCCGCGAGTTCGACGCCGATGTAGCGAAAGTGCCACGGCTCGTAGATATATCCGGTCACCGCGGTCTTGTCGGCCGGGTAACGCAGCAGGTAGCCAAAACGCCAGGCATTCGCGGCAAGCCAGATGCCCTGCGGCGTCTGGCCGAAGCAGGCCTGGATGTCACATTTGCTCGGCGATGCGGCGATATCCGCGACCAGCCCCGTCTGGTGCTCACTGTAGCCGGGGCGTGCGCTCTGGGCGTCGGCTTTCGCCTCGCCGAGGCTCGCCACCAGCCGGTTGTGCGTGTTGACCTGCACCGTGTACGAGCGGTAGGAGTTCTGGATCTGCAGGGCGCCACCACCCTCGGCGGTCGATGCCGCGAACATCGCCTCGAGCGCCGTAGCCGCCTTGGGCCGCATGAGCGGCGCAGAGATGTGCGGCACTGGCGTGCTGACCAGATCCGACGGAACGTAGTTGTTCGGTTGCAGCGGTCGTACCTTATTGACGACGACCCAGATGCTCGTCGGGTCGTCGAGCGAGTGTGCCCCCTTGTCAAAGGTCGGGGTCGGCGTGGGGGTGGGGGTCGGTTCCGCCGACGCGGATGCGGATGGCTTCGGCGACTTCTCGGGCGCCGGGTCCGGTGCGCATGCGGCCAGGGAGACGACCAGCGCCACCGTGACAATGAGGGCGGAAGACCGGAGGATTCGGGGCGAATGCATACCTGCGATGTTATGACCGAAAGAAGTTGCAAAAATCCTTTCCCCGGGTGTAAATTTGCGCTCTACGCAAATTCCTCTGCCACTGTCGGACTGCGTTCTGCAGTGGCTATTCGTTTTTAACAGACAGCCCGCAGCACTACAGAACGAGGAACCATGTCACGCGCCGACACAGCAAACCGGGCCAAAGCCGTGCACGACTCTGGCGGGGTGATGACGCACCGCCAGATCCTGCTCGTGATCTACGGTCTCATGGCCGGAATGTTCCTCTCCGCCCTCGACCAGACCATCGTCGGTACCTCCATTCGTACGATCGCCGACGACCTGGATGGCCTCAGCCAGCAGGCATGGGTCACCACCGCGTACCTGATCGTCTCGACCATTGCGACGCCGATCTACGGCAAGCTCTCCGACATCTTCGGGCGGCGTCCGCTGTTCATCATCGCGATCAGTATCTTCCTCGCCGGATCACTCGCCTCGGTATTCTCGACCTCCATCCTCGAACTGGCCGGCTTCCGCGCCCTGCAGGGTCTCGGTGCCGGCGGCCTGATGGCGCTGCCGCTTGCGATCATGGGTGACATGCTCGCTCCGCGCGAGCGGGCCAAGTACCAGGGCTACTTCCTCGCGGTCTTCGGTATCTCGAGCGTCATCGGTCCACTCATCGGTGGACTGTTCGCGGGTGCGCCCTTCATCCTGTTCATCACCGGATGGCGCTGGGTCTTCCTCATCAACCTCCCGATCGGCATCATCGCCCTCGCCATGGTGCTCAGGTTCCTCCATCTGCCGACGCGAAGCGTCAATCGCGGTGTGCGCATCGACTGGTGGGGGGCGGCGACCGTGATCGTGGCCGTCGCACCGCTGCTGCTCGTTGCGGAGCAGGGTCGCGACTGGGGCTGGGACTCGGCCGGTGCAATCACCTGCTACATCGTCGGTGCCCTCGGAATCGCCGCATTCATCTTCGCGGAGCGCATGATGGGCGACGACGCGCTGATCCCGCTCAAGCTCTTCAAGAGTTCGACCTTCTCCATGGCCACCATCCTCGGTGTGCTCGTCGGGTTCGGTATGTTCGGTGCCATCTCCACCGTTCCGCTCTACCTGCAGATCGTCAAGGGATCGAACCCGACGGAGAGCGGATTCCAGCTGCTCCCGATGATCCTCGGCCTGATGATTTCGTCGATCGTGAGCGGCCAGCTCATCTCCCGTACCGGTCGCTACCGCATCTTCCCGATCCTCGGCACGGCATTCATGTCCCTCGGCTTCCTGCTTTTCACCACCATCAAGACGGACACCAACTATCTGGTGCTCGCGTCGGCGATGCTGCTCGTCGGGCTCGGCCTCGGACAGCTCATGCAGACCCTCACCATCGCCAGTCAGAACGCTGTCGGTGCGCGTGACATCGGTGTGGCGACATCCTCGTCCACCTTCTTCCGCCAGGTCGGTGGAACCCTCGGTGTCGCCGTCATCTTCTCGGTGGTCTTCAGCGTGGTCGGAGGCTTCATCAAGGCCAACTTCACCGACAAGAACGTGCTGCGCTCGGCGCTCAACGCGGCCCTCAACCCCTCGGTCTCCGGTGCCGCCGAGAACAAGGGCATCATGTCGAAGATCTACGGCCCGATTGTCGACAAGGTCACCGGCAACCTGCCGCCCGGTGTCGACCTATCCAACTCGGCGACCCGCAAGGGTGTCGTCGATTCGATCCTCGCCCAGAGCTCGGGAGGTGGATTCGGCGGGTCAGGCTCAGCGTCGACCTCGCTCGACTCCAACACCTCGTTCCTCACCGGCGCGAATCACGCCCTCGCCGCCCCATTCCTCAACGGGTTCTCCGAGGCCATGGTGCGCGGTTTCTGGGTGAGCCTGGGCGTCGTGCTCCTCGCGTTCATCCTGAGCTTCTTCCTCAAAGCGACGCCGCTCCGCCAGAAGTCGGCGCTGCAGGAGGTGGCGGATGCCGACGCGGCAATCCTCGCGACCAAGGCAGCACAGACTGTCGGCTCTCCCGCGGAGCCGTTCCTGTCCACGCAAGAGAACCCCGCCGTCGATCCGGACCGGAAGACAGACTCTTAGGCTCCGACTTGACGACAGGGCGGCCCACCGTATTCGGTGGGCCGCCCTGTCGTTAACGGCGAGCTTCGGCTATAGCGTCGCGAACCTCAGCAACGCAACGGCGATGGCAAGCAGAAGCAGCCCAACGTTCACCGGGATGGACGCGACCTCCTGGTGGACACGGCGCGTTTGTTCGATGGTCAACGAAGTTGTGAGCCGGTCTGAGATGCCGGAACCGTCGCTAGATCGGCCGTGTTGGGCAGATCCGCGCCCTGCCGTCCGACCGTGATTGCTGCGGCCCGGGCGCTCGTCGTGCCACGCTCACTCCAGCGGCGACGCCATCTATGGAGGCGTCCGCACACCTGGCGGAAGCGGATAAGGTCAAGGACGTCCATTGACCCATCCGGTTCGAGGCGGAAAGGCCGTTGTGAGCAAGCAATCAAAAGTCCAAGCCAAGCTTCAACGAGCCCTCGAAACCTCATCGATCTATCGAATCACTCGCCACATCGACGCCATGGATCGCATCGACGGGTTCATCGTCGGTCTCGGCAAGAAATGGGTACTGATCGCCCGAACCATGGACGGCGGCTATTCTGACGGTCTGATCGCAGTCCGAGTCCGTGACGTCTCGAAGCTCACGAAAGACCGGTCATTCGAAACGGAGTTCGCGATCACCCAGCCACAACCCACCCCCGCGGACCTGGCCACAATCGATCTGGATCGAACGGACCAAGTCATAGAGACGCTGTCATCCCTGGCTTCCATGGTCGCCGTCGAACGCGACCGAGTCCGCGCCGGTAGCATTTGGATAGGTGAATACGTGGGAAAAAACGGCAAATGGTTCGGACTCCTAGAGGTTCGCCCCAACGCATCCTGGCACCGGAAACCACTCGGTTACCGGCTCAGAGAAGTCACGTCGGTCAGTATCAACAGCCACTACCTCACGGCCCTCGCGGTAATCGCGCCCGAAGCGCCCGCGGGAACCGACTAAAGCAGATCTCTACTCCCCTACCAGCGCCTACGGCGCCTGGAAATGGGCGAACGCTCCGACACGGAGCTCCCAAACGCCTACCAAATATGGCTCAACGACCTCACACGCAGCAAACAGCAGAACCCGCTCAAAACGCCGCTTGACAGCCATAGGAGCATCCACTCCACGGGACGTGACCCTCAAGTGTCCGGAAAAATCAGGACAGGTCAGTTCCTAACGCTTCAAGAGGCTATGCCGTGAGGTCCCTGCCAAGCACTCCCAGAGCACTGATGATTTCGATGCCGACGATCTTGTCATCCTTATCAAAGTCGAAGACTACATAGCCAGGGATTCGGTCGTCCTCAACCATAAGATTGCCCCAAACTTTGCCGTCCGAAGGCTCCGTAAGAGTGAGATACATCGCATCCGCTTCATGATCCCACTCTCCTTGAACGATGAACTTTTGATTGTTTGGGTCCACTGCCGTCTCGTCATTTTCTTCGGTCATTTTCCTTTACTCCCTTTTCCGTTCCATCCGACTGAAACGATCCCCCCTCCGCGACCCGTGATTATCCATATCTTTCTACCGGTATATTTTGTCGTGCCGCCTCGCGAAGTTGCCTTCCTTCCCGTTTGTATTGCTTGATCGATCATGTCACCGCTGATCTGACGTTTAGTAGCTTTTTTTGCGCCGTGTGATGTGTTTCCTCTGGCCTGCAATATTTGGCCGCGTTGCTGGTGCCCGCTGTAAACGAACGTACTGCTCGTAGTACGTGATGGCAGAGTTGGGAGCCGGAATTCTGGAACGGCCTGATGTTGAGATATCAACCAAAGCGCCGAGACCGCCCATGCAACAAAGAAGAACGCAATTATGCCTTCGCCGACACAGGCATCTTCTAGACATTGCCCTGACAGGTCAGATCCGTTGATGGGGTCGTTGGGGTACACGTAGTCGTTCACGTTCCCACCCGTCCCGGGTTTCGTGCCGCTTTCTTTCTGGTGAAAGGATGCGTTTCATGCCTAAGAAGTTTCCTCCCGAGGTTCGCGATCGAGCCGTTCGGATGACCCTGGATCGCCTGTCGGAGTATCCGACGGTGTTCGCTGCCTGCAAGGCGTTGGCCCCGAAGTTGGATGTCGGTGTCGAGACGCTCCGAAGGTGGGTGGTGCAAGCCCAAATTGATGCCGGAGCGAAGGTCGGCCCGACCAGTGCGGAGCTGGAAGAAATCAAGAAGCTGAAGAGCGAGAACCGTGATCTTCGAGAAGCGAACGAAATATTGAAAGCGGCATCAATTTTCTTCGCGGGGGAGCTCGACCCTCGCCGCCGCTGATCGTCCAGTTCATTGATGAGATGAAAGCCTGCGGCCACCGGGTCGAGTCGACGTGTCACGTCCTGCATCAGCAGGGCGTGGCCGTCGCCCCACGGTCGTATCGGGCCTGGAGACGACGCGCCCCATCAGCGCGGACTATCGACGACGCTGCCCTGGTCGCGGTCTTGCGCGCCCTTCGGGGACGTGACGGGCGGGGCCGGCAACGTCCCGAGGTGTTGTATGGTCGGCGGAAGATGACAGCATGGCTGGCCAGGTCGGGATTCCCGGGCGTGTCCAAACACAGCGTCGACCGTCTCATGCGTGACGAGGGCATGAACGGACTCGTTCGTGGGCGGAAGACTGTCACCACGATCCCCGCCAAGAACGGTCTTCGTGCCGGCGACATGCTGAACCGGCAGTTCACCGCCCCGCGGCCGAACCACACCTGGGTGACCGATTTCACCTAATGGCCACCTGGGCAGGGTTCGTCTATGTCGCCTTCGCCATCGATTTATTCTCTCGAGCGATCGTAGGTTGGCAGGCCTCGATGGTCAAAGACACCAGCTTCGTGGAGGCGTGCCTGCGAATGGCGTTGTGGCGTCGCGACCACACCGGCCGTCCGATCGAGCCAGGAATGATTCATCACAGCGACGCTGCCCAGTACACATCCATCCGTTTCACTGAGACCGTTGCCCTCGAAGGCCTGACCGCATCGATCGGATCCGTCGGCGACGCATACGACAACGCAGCCGCCGAGACCGTCATGGGGCTGTTCAAGAACGAAGCAATTAGTAAGAGCTCGCCCTTCCGCACCGGACCGCTGAAAGGCCTGCCAGAGGTCGAGGAGATCGTCTTCGACTGGGTCAGCTGGTACAACAACGACCGGCTCCACAGCTTCCTCGGGAACATCCCACCCGAGGAATACGAGCGTAACTATTACGCTGATATAACCGGCCCGTCAGCCGACGAAGCCGCCAACAAAACAGCGGCATGAAACCCGGGACGGTTCAGCCACGTTGCCCCCGGCTACGGGGTCCACTTCGAGGAATCGTCCGAGACCTGGCACGTATTGTCTGGCGCCCATTTCGATGGTGGCGATGTCGGCGGCGTGTTGGTAGAGCTTCTGGTGGGAGCCTTCCCAGCCATAGCCCGCCACCGGTTGGGTGGTGTTGTTCGGGACACTGCTATCAGCGGTCGTCGTACCGATGCTGTTTGTTGTCGGATTGATCGGTTGCCCGAACGGGTCGTAACGGTTCACAGTCCCGGTGCGGGTGCCACCACCGGTGGAGGTGACGATCACATCGCCATGAATGTTGGGGTAAGACCACACCCAGGTCGCACCACCGGCCTGAATGGAGACGACCACTCCTCCCGGCAAGGCCAGGGTGTGCTCGAGTACCGAACCGGTCGGCGACAGCGTCCAATCCGGCGAATCACCACCACCCGAGAACGAGTACCGGACAGCGGTCGTGGTGCCACCGGCGGTGGTGGTCATCGACACGATCCGGTCGGTGACATCCCGCTGGTAGGTGATCGTCGCACCACCCGCCCCGGTTGTGATGCTGGACAGGTGGCGGTCGGACGCGTCATAGGTCATGGTCTGGTCGCCCAACACAGTGGTGTTGCCGTGCGCGTCGTAGGCGAGATTCGCACCGGAACTGCTGGTTCCGTCACCGAACGTCCACGCCCACGCGGTGATCGTGCCACCAGCATCAGTCGACGACGACGCATCCACCGTTGTTGCTGATCCGATGGTCGACGTGGTGAACCGGGCAGCGAACGGTGTCGAGGCTGCTGGTGCGGCAGACGGGCTGGCGACCAGATTAGTGAAACTAGCCGTGATCGGTGCTGTTGAGGCGGCAGATTCGTAAAGAGCCACGCCGATCGATTCGGCTGCCTGCAGACCCGCCGTGGAGTCGGTGGTACTGAGTTGCCAGGTTGCCGGTTCTGTTGCCGACGCCTGCCACAACGACGCCTGCACGGTCGTCGGCGACGTTCCCGTGACGCGAACGTGAAGCTTCAGCTTTGTGCCCGCGGTATAGACGAGACCGGGGATGGTCAGTTGCCGCAGAGTCGTACTGCCCTGTTCGAGGAGGAGGATCACGGCACCGGCCGAATTGATATACCCCTCCCCTGAATAGGCACTCGTGCCGATCTGGCGGCCGAGGACCTTCGTGTAGGAACTCGCCGTCGGCATACTGTCGAGCGAGAACCCGACGGTCACATCAGTGTCAGAGGTAGAGACCGAGCCGAGGGAAGCCGCGGACGTCTGGAACGGGGCTGCCGTGATCTTTCCAATCCCGGCAGCAACCGAGAACTGGGTGGCCGCAGGCGCGACCGCCCACGCACCACCGGTGGTGGCTGTTCCCCAACCGTTCGACACGGTACGAGCGAACGTGTCGGCACCGAACGCACCCGCCACCGCAACCTGGTGGTCGATGGTCGCGGTGGCTCCGAGGTTGTCGGTTGCGGTGAGAGTCACCGCGTAGGTTCCCGCGACCGCATACGTGTGCGAGGTCGACACCCCGGTTCCGGTCGTGCCATCGCCGAACGCCCACGCGTATCCGGCAACGGTTCCGTCAGGGTCGGACGATCCGGAGGCAGCGAAGGTGGCAGTGAGGTTACTTGCTGCGGACGTGAACACCGCGACCGGTCCACGATCGGCTGCGACGACAGTCACCGAATGACTCGTCTGCGCTGTCGCTCCGGTGGAGTCCGTCTCGGTCAAACCCACCGTGTACGTGCCAGGGGTTGAATAGGCGTGGGAAGTGATGCCACTCGTACTGGTGGAAATCGGGGTGGAGGCGAGCTGGTCACCGCCCGGGACAGGATTGGTCAGTGTCGTAGCAGTCAGCCTGTCGGCGTTGTCGTTGCAGAAAGAGGTGCTCGACGCAGCGGCTCCGTCCAGGCTGTCGCTGACACCAGTGCGGTTTCCGTCGGCACCCGCAGCGGTGTTCGTTCCGCAACCACCGGTGGACGCGTAGCCGTAAGTCAGCTGGTGGTGGGGGATCGCCGCCGACACCAGCCGACCCGCAGCATCATACGAATAGGTGGACGGGTAGCTTGTCGATCCGTCGGTGAGGGTGTCACGGAGGATCCGCCCCGACTGGGAACGGATCGCCGTGTCGACGATGTCGTTCTGCGTGCCAGAGAAGTCCCACCCGAGCGACTGTTGCCTACCTGCCGCGTCGTATCCGATGGTTCCGGAGACATTCGACCCAACACCAGTAGATCCGCCCGGGTAGGCGATCTGCACGGGCCTGCCGTTCACATAGATGACCGACGCCAGAGCCGCAGTCGGCGATTCCTTTGCAACACCGACGAGCCGGCCGTCCATGTCGTAGCTGAAGTAGTTCTTCTTTGTCGCCTGGCCCGCGGGAGTAGACGCTTGCACGGTCAGCTGGCCGAGGATGTTGTAGGTGTTCGTGGTGACGGTCGCCCACACATCCGTATAGGTCTTCGCCTGCCCTAACAAGTCACTGATCGTGGTGATCCGCCCGGAAGTCGGCGAACCAGTAACCCCGTCGTCTTGCGACCAGGTGGTCAGCGGATCGCCGATCGGGTTTCCGTTGACATCGTAGGTTCCGGTGCTGGAGTAGCTGACGGTTGCTGTGCGAGCTGTGCCACCGATCGCCGGCGTTGTCGTTTTGGTTGTGCGGCCGCGAGTGTCGTAGAACGTGCAGGTCCAGTCCGTGTCGCTGATGGATTTCTGCCCCACGAGGCGGCCGAAGATGTCGTAGATAGAGGTGGTGGCGATCGCCGCACCCGACGAGTTCGTCGGACCGGTGCTCGTCTTCAACATCCCGTACTGCGGTGTTGCAACCGGGAGCCCGCAGACCGGTGATGCGATGCTCAACGCCGCACCGTATGACTGGCTACCGCCGTAGTACGTGTTCGTCGAGGTGGTCGCTGCGCCAGCCGGTTTGGTCGACGTCAAGGGGCGCAGCCAAGCGGTGCCGGGAGTCTCGTAGCTGGAGCTGTCAGTGAGGTTGAGCCCGGCCGGGTCGACGCTCGAGGTCGCGGCCAAACCCAGCCACGGGCTGGTGCCGTAGTTGGTGGCGTTCGTCATCGACGGAACCTGCGCACTGCTGATACCGGCAACGCCACTGGGTGCGGAATCGTCGATGGTCGAACTGGTGCTCAGCCCGTAGTCGGGCTTCAGCGCGGTCCCGGGGATGACGCTGGCTGTGGCGCCGTTGAGTGACCACATCAGTTTGAGGTTCGCGCCTGCGGTGAGCTCGGAGTATTCGACCCGGATGCGTTGGGTGAGGTTGTCCCCGGCCGCGACAACGAAGGCTCCCCCGGTTGAGGGTGTCGGTGACGGTGTGGGGGGCCCAGGCGTCGAGGCGGAGGACGTCGTTGACCCAGACTCTGGCTCCGTCGTCGACAACGGTGCTGAGTTGGTAGGTGCCGGCGGACGGAAAAGTGAGGGTCCCGGTCATCCGCATGGACGCATTGTCGACGCCGACTCCAGGGCCGGGTGCGGCTGTTGCCCAGTTGGCGTTGGTGGAGCCGTCGGCGACGCCACTCAACCCCAGGGTGAACGCCTTCGGTGCACCACTCAGCGCGGCGTTGTCGTAGTAGGCAACGTTCAGGCCGGCGAGGTTCTGGGCGTAACTCGTTGCGCTGTGTGCTGGTGTGATCGCGCATGACGCCAGTGGCGTCCGGTCGGAGCCGAAGCAACTCACCGGAGCTGGCCCATAGGAGTCCGTTGGCCGGTCGCTTTGCGGGTTGTAGATGGTGGTCGATTGGAGACCGGTCGGATCTGTCGAGGACAGCAGTTGGTCTTTGTCTGACCAGGTGCGTGTGGAGACCAGCCCTGACGCAGATGTTCCGGAAATCTGCCGCAGTGCTCCGTCGTAGACGACTTTCGCTGCGTGACCGATCGGCGATGTCGTGATGTCGAGACCTGTGGTGTCGACATAGGTGGTGCGGTTGGCTGCGTCGTAGGTGTAGGTCTTCTGTGGCCGGTTCGCTGTCGTGACGCCGTCCGGCGCAGGCAGGGTCACTGATGTGGCCCGGTTTGAGCTGTCGTAGCCGATGGTGGTCGCGTTCGCGGCTGCGGGCACTCGTGTGTTGTCGGCGACTAGCCAGTCGTTGGCGAGCGAGTTGCGGATGAGGGTCATCTGGCCAGCGGAGTTGTAGGCGAAAGTGGAAGCTTCGGCTCCGGGGTCAAGGATCTGGGTGAGTTGCCCGTTCGTGTCGTAGAACAATTGCGTCGTGTCACCGGCACCGGCGACGTGGCCGGGGTAGATGATGCGGCACAGCTTCCCGGGCGGGGCTGCCACATAACCTGAAGGGATGCGGCAGGCACTTCCCACCGCGTTCACGTTTCCGGAATCGGTGTCCGCCGCCGTCAGTCCGCTGATCGATGCGGCAGTGTCGGTGGAGTAGGCGAAGACGACCTCGCGGCCGTAGTTACCGCCGGCGTCCTTGGAGTGCGGGTCGGAGACTTTGTCGATCTGCCCGGTTCCGGCCCTGTAGGAGACGACGGGTGTCGCTGGCTTCAGGGAGTCCGCCGCTGGCGTCACTGTCGCAACCCGACCACTTCCGTTGAAGGAGTAGACAGTGCCGCCATCGTCGGTGAAGGTGACCAGCCCTGCACTGTCGAGGCCGACGACACCGTACTCACCGGTCGGAGGCGTGTAGCCGCCGGTCGATGCTTTCGCGTAGGTGTGCACGGTTCCGGTGTCGTCGGTCAGAGCGACGGATCCTTCGGTGACCTGGGCGGACACGAATGTGCCGCCGCTGCCGTCGAGGTCGGTCGATGCCGACCAGCCGGCAGGCAGAACCTCGTAACTCGGGTTGAGCCAGGAGGAGGGGACGGGGAGCTGACCCCGTCCGCGCCCTTCGCCAACAGCTGCACCGAGGCCGGGCCGTTGATCTCGTAGTAGTCAAGTTCGATCGGAACCGGTGCTGCAGCGCTCGTGGCGGAAGCGGCCCAGTGGGTTCCGCCGGCGGTCCATTGATCGATCAGGGTGCTGCTGTTGACGAACAATTTCACGCCGTCGTCGTGCTGCACGCCAAACGTGTAGGGGCCGCCGGTCGTGGGGATGGAGACGAACCCGGTCCATTTGGCCAGGAAGTAGTCGGCCGGCACGGACGGGGCCGGACTATTTGCCGCCCAGGTGAATGCCACGTTCGGATCCACTCGGGTCAGTACCGGCGACCGGCCGGTGTAGTCGAACGTCGTGGTGGAGGTCTGCCCGGGGTTCAACGCGTTGAAATACGCGCCGGTGAGTCCGTGAATGAGAGTGGTGGCCTGCAGCGAGTTGTAGGCGAACGACAGCCCCATCGATCCACCGACCGTGGAAACGGAGGGAGAAGCGAAGCTGAGGTTCAGGTTCCCGTTCGCGAGGTTCACAGTCACCGGTCCTGCGGTGTCAGTGGGCGACGGGCCGGAAACGCCGATGCGCAGGTTTACCTTGAAATGGTTGACGGTTTGCGGGTCGATGTACTGGTCGACTCCGTCACTCGTCATGACCGCCAAGGTGTAAGCGCCGCCATCGTGCAGATAACCGCTCGGCGGCGACCACGACACGGGCCCGGTCGGCGGCGCCGTCAGCCACCCGGATGTGGTGATCGCTCCCGACTTGCCATCCGTACCCGTGGACAAACGGAACTGATATTGGACCGGTGTGTCACCGTCCGCGTCGACGACCGTCGGCGAAGTGAACGTCGGGGAAAGGTCACTGATGACTTCGCCGTCGTGCGGGAACACACTCGCGGCCGGCCGCGTGGGTGCCGGGTTGTTCGCCGTGAAATACCAAGCTGCATTGGTGGTGAGTCGCCGAGTGCTGACACCGTAGTAGCCGTCGTAGCCATCTTTGACCGAAATCCGGTAGTAGTAGCGCTGTCCGCCGACCATGTTGGACTGGGACGGCTGGGGAACCTGGAACGGTCCCGCACCGACCCAGTCGGAGGTGTAGGTGATCGCGGCGAAATCGGAGGTAGTGCTGAAGTCGTATTTGTGGGCAAGTCCCGTCGCGCCCGGGTCATAACCGGTCGCCTGGACGATCGGCATGAGCGGCGCACGTGCACCATTCACCGGAGTAGGACCGGTGACCCCCGTAACGGCAGGGAAATCCTTATAGGTGAGATACATGTCCGTGTTCATCGCCTTGAACGTGTAACTACCGCCCTCAGCCCCAGTAATCATGAGGTAGGCACCAACCCCACCGTTATTGACACACGCTGCCATATAGCTGGTCAGACGGTCATCGCTCGTGCTGGCGTCCGTATTGCAGACGGTCAGATCGGCCAACCTCGAGCCCACCCCGTTGTAACTGAACTGGGTGGCCGAATACACGCCACCTGCCGCACAACCCGCGGCCGCGGTCGTCGGATACACGTGCATGCTCGTTCCGATTACCTGTTTGCCGAACAGCTGCTCGTAGTTGTAATGCTGCACGGCACGCCAGTACCGGTTCGTGTTCGATTCGCGCGTATTGCCCACATACGCTTTTCCGGTGAACTTTTCCGGTGAACGTCGCCCCATCCGACTTATAGGAATGCACATCATTGGATGCCGGATTGACCGTCGGGTCGAGCACAACCGGGTAGACCCGATCAGGGTCGGTCAGCCACTTCCGCGATGGACTCAGCGTCAGTGTCCACTTCGACCCCGACTTCTTCACAATGTCGTACGCGATGTTCGCTAGCGCCGCCTGCTGCTCACCGTCTTTGCCCGAGGAATCCCACATCGCCGGCACCGGCATGGTGAACACCACCGCACCCGCACTGTCCTGAAATTCGAGGTCATCGAACTTATTCCGCACCGGAGTCAGCCCCGGCGCGTTCACCGTCCACACATAGGAGGACTGTGCGGCAGAGGGAACCTTCTTGAGTACGATCGACTCTTTGACCTCACCCGCAGTCACCTGATACCGAAGATCAGTGTTCGGCAACACCGACAGATAGGCTGCACGATCCCGGCCGAGCGGAAGAAGCGGCAGAGTCGACTGCTCCACGACCGATGCCTTCGCAGCATCCAAAGCGAACGACAGAGTATGGCCACCCCGGCTTGCGGTGAACAGCTCAGACGCGTCCGCTTTCGCCGCGAAATGCGGGGCAAGCGGGTTGTCTTTCACCTGCAAACCGCCAGACCCGTCATCACTCAAACTCGTCGAGGCCTCAACCCACTTCCCGGCCGATTTGACGTTCACCGCCGAGTTCGACAATGCCACCTGATGAAGACCGTTCGCGTCCGTGAAAGTCGTGGAAAACTCGTCACGACCGGTCACCGTCGCCGACGCCTGATCGAACGCCAGATCCTTTGATGGCTTCTTCACCTCGACCTTCGGCGGCGAGATCGTCGCCGAAGCCTTGTACGCCTTCGGATCGAAGTCACCCTTCGGAGCCTTCGGCGTCGGGAACACCAACGCCGGCGAGGTCACCACCGGCACGTTATCACGAGGAACAATCGGAGCCTTCTCCGCGGCATTCGCAACAGTAGGCGTCAACACCGTCGCCACCAAAACCACAGACGCCAGAACCGCAACCCACGACCGGCCAGAACCACGCAGAGCACTACCCACGACAACCAACTTCACCTAGAAGAAGCGCCTGAGCTGCCCGATGGTTCGCTCGCCTGAACGAACCTCACGATTGGTCAGTGACTGAAAGCTAGGGCATAGAAAACTCACAGCGCGACCTTAACCGCGAGAATTCACCGTGGCGCACCACCCCAGTTCGGGGGCCGTCAATCGTCAGGCGTGACGAACTCAACGTCGACGCCCGACTTCGCGAAGCGGGCGCGGATGACCGCCATCGACTCCTCGCTCTGGTCGACAAGCACGAAGCGGCGCCCGAGCGCGGCCGCAACGGCCCCGGTGGTGCCCGATCCGGCGAAGAAGTCGAGCACCCAGTCGCCCTCGCGGCTCGACGCCTGCACGATGCGGCGCAGGATGCCCTCCGGTTTCTGGGTGGGGTATCCGGTCTTCTCCTTGCCGGTGGGCGACACGATCGTGTGCCACCAGACATCGGTCGGGAGCTTGCCCTTAGCCACCTTCTCCGGGGTGACGAGGCCGGGAGCCATGTAGGGCTCACGATCGACCGCCGTCGAATCGAAGTGGTAGCCGTTCGGGTTCTTCACGTAGACCAGGATCGTGTCGTGCTTGGTCGGCCACCGGTTCTTCGACTTCGCGCCGTAGTCATACGCCCAGATGATCTCGTTAAGAAAGCTGGCACGCCCGAACAGGGCGTCGAGCAGCACCTTGGCGTAGTGCGCCTCGCGGTAGTCGAGGTGAAGGTAAAGGGTTCCGTCATCAGCCAGCAGGCGCCAGGCTTCGGCGAGACGCGGTTCGAGAAAGGACCAGTAGTCCTCGAAGTGGTCGTCGTAACTCATCAGGTCGCCGCGGATGCGCTCGTACTGCTGGCCCTTGAAACCCCTGACGGAGCCGGACGCCGAGCGCACACTGGTCGTCGACTGTCGCGTCTGGCTGCGCCCGGTGTTGAACGGCGGGTCGAGATAGACGATGGTGAATGCCCCGTCGGGCAGCCCTGCAACGACCTCGAGGTTGTCTCCCCTGATGACTCGGGAGGGCGAGTCGGGCGTCCAGAGTTCGGGCATTGGCCCATTCTCCCACTGTCGTTGCGGCACTCAGGTGTCACACGTAGGCTCGTGGGATGTCCAGCGCCGTGCAGCACCTTCCGGGCCAGAATCGCTACATCCTTGAGAAGGATGGCGAGCAGGTGGGCCTCACCGACTATTCACTGCACGGCAACGAGATCCACCTCACTCACACTGAGATCGACCCGCAACTCAGGGACGAAGGGCTGGCCTCGGAGATGGTGCAGGGAGTGCTCGACAGCATCCGCACGGACACGGCCTATCGCGTCGTCGCGGAGTGCCCCTACGTCGTGAAGTGGCTGGGAGAGCATCCCGAGTACCACGAACTCGAACAGCGCGGCTGACCCGTCACCGCTGACTACGTGGAGCGCTTGCCCGCCTGGGACAGGTCAATTTTTACCTGCCCCTTGTAGAGCCCCGCGCGCGCTGACTCTTCCACTCTCCCAGAACCCGTCGAAGGGTCACCGGCGAGCGGTGCGGGCGCGGGGAGGATCGTCTGGCGGTCCATTTCGATCGCGGCCTCATGGCGACTCGGCGCGAAGACCTCGTCGCCGATACCCATGATCCCCGAGCCGCTTCCCGAACTCTTCGGCTTGTCTTTGCCCGAAAGATCGATGAATTTGAAATGCTGGAGGAGAAGCCCGAGAACGATGATGCCGAGCACCACGCCCCCGAAGATCCACCAGTTCATCGTCCAAGGCTAAACGACGGTCGGCACAATCGCATCCGACCAGCGGATGAACTCATGGCACGCGGTAGAGCCATTCCTCTGTGCCGAACTTCTCGATGACAAGCTGCTGGGCCCTGGCCAGCTCCTCCGGAGTGACCTCGCTTGAGGTCGAGCCGTAGAGCCTCGTGAAGGTCTGCTCCATACGCTCGATGATCTCGGCTCGCGGTAACCCGGTCTGGCTGCGCAGCGGATCGACGCGCTTGTTGGCGCTCTTGGTGCCCTTGTCGCTCATCTTCTCGCGACCGATCCGCAGCACCTGCACCATCTTGTCGCCATCCATGTCGTAGCTCATGGTGACGTGGTGCAACACTGCGCCCGTGCCGAGACGCTTCTGCGCCGCCCCACCGATCTTGCCGGTGGGGCTCGTGATGTCGTTGAGAGGAACGTACGAGGCGTCGATGCCCAACGACTTCAGCGCGATGATCACCCACTCGTCGAGGAAGGCGTAAGAATCGGCGAAAGTCATGCCGTGCACGAGATCGGTCGGCGCGTAGATCGAATAGGTAATGACCGAACCGGCCTCCATGAACATGGCACCGCCGCCGCTCACCCGCCGCGTCACCTGGAAGCCGTATTTCGCGGCCTTCTCCATGTCGACCTCGTTCTTCACCGACTGGAAACTGCCGATCACCACGCCCGGCTCGTTCCACTCCCAGATGCGCAGCGTCGGTTTGCGGCGACCGGCACCGACCTCCTCGGAGAGCACCTGGTCAAGCGCCATCTGCAGCACCGGCGGATAGGCGGCCCCGTGGATGAGCTGCCAGTCGTAGTCGGTCCAGGTGGTGGCCCGCGCGAGCGAGCGGCGGATGGCGACCGCGACGGCATCCGGCGAGAAGCCGAGCAGCAGGGCATCCCCGGGAAGGGCACCCTGGATCGCGAAGGAGATCGTGGACGCATCGCTGTCTTCTGGTAGCCCGTTGACCGCGCCGTTGATGAGGCCGAGGGCGCTGTCGGGCTCGAGAAAGAAGTCGCCGGCCAGTTGGAAGTTGGCGATGCGGCCGTCGATCACGTCGAGGTCGACAACCACGAGCTTTCCGCCAGGAACCTTGTATTCGCCGTGCATGGGTAGTGCCTCTCCGGTCAGTGGCTTTAAGCCTAGTTCGCTGGGACGGGCCAGCTCCCGCGCTCGGTATTCTCGCCCGGGATGCGTTCGCCATGACCGTGCGACCGAAGACGGGCGCGCAGTCGCACCGCGTTGTCGTCGAGGTGGCGCGGGTTGGCATTGCGGTCGATTCCTGTCGGGTGGAATTCGAAAGGCGACCATGACGGCCAGAGGTGGATGTGCAGGTGCGGCACCATATATCCCTCCACCATGAGACCCACCCGGTCAGACTCCCACTCCTCGCGTTGGGCGAGGCCGATGAGTCTGGCGACCCGCATCAGGTGTTCCATGGTGCCCGCGTCGACGTCCAGCCACCGGTCCACCTCCTCGCGAGGAACAACGAGTGTATGGCCGGGGCCGCGCGGCTCGATGGTGAGGAAGGCGACGCAGGTGTCATCCGTCCAGACGAAGCGGGCAGGAGACTCCCCGTTGATGATGCGGGTAAAGATGGAGGTCATCGAGCCTCAGGCGGCCAATCGCGAGGTCAACCAGGCGATCGTGTCAGCCATGACCTCGTCGCGATTGGTCTCGTTGAAGACCTCGTGGCGCGCGCCCGTGTAGACGATGAGTTCGACATCAGTGAGGCGTGAGCGCGTGAGGTAGGCCTCGGCCAGCAGCTCCACGCTGTGCTCGCCACCCAGGGTGTCTTCGCTGCCGATCTGGATCAGTACCGGGATGTCGTGCGCGATCCGTTTCGACGGACGACCGAGCAGGCGCAGGTTCTCCACCACTCCGAACAGTTTGAGGGAGCTCGCCGTGAAGGTCAGCGGATCGTCGAGGAACGCCTGGCCGACGCTGTGGTCGCGGCTCAGCCACTCGAACCCGGTGGTGCCGAGATGCCTGTGCTTCTTGGCCAGGTCGCCGCCATTCATGTGCAGGAGCGTTCGGTACGCGGTCCCGGTGAGTACGAGCGCGTCGTACTCCTCAGCGTGAGCATTGATGATGGCCTGTGCGAACAGCGAACCCCAGCTGTGTCCGAGCAGTGCGAGCGGCAGTTCCGGATTCTCCGCGCGGATGATGCCCGTCAGTTCGTGTACCGACTCGATGGTCGAGCGGATGCCGCCCGTCCCGAGCTTGCCGAGCTGCGAGTGGTCGCCGCCCCACTGTTCGAGCCCGGTCAGGCCATGCCCGCGGTGATCATCGGCGTAGACGGTGAACCCGGCCCCGACCAGCTGCTGGGCGAGTTGCTCGTACCGCGCCGCGTACTCGCCGAGCCCGTGGGCGAGCTGCACCACACCGATCGGGCTGCCGACCTGCCACACGGAGAAATGGATGGTGACGCCATCGGAATCGACAAAGGTGCGCTCCTGCCGCGCGGCCGTGAACTGGACCATCCGGCCTCCTCGCCCTCTGCTCGTCTGCTCGTCTGCTCGTCTGCTCGTCTGCTCAGTGTATTGGGACCTTGGCGCAGGAGCGCGAGCGATTCGGCGCGACGACCCGGCTGCCGCCCAGCGAGGTCGAAAGTCGCCAAGTGGCCCCTGTGCTCGGCCAGCAGGGGCCATTTGGCGACTCTCGTGAAACGGGAGGCGCGCGAAGGGCGCGCGGCGGGGGCGGACGTGCGGCGGGAGCAGCGGGAGCAGCGGGAGCGGCACGGCCGACGGCTCGGCCGACCGCGCGTGAGCGGCGCGGCCAGGGGCGCATGGGACGGGCGCGCCGGCGGTCACCTTTAGTTAGCAAAGCTAATTTGCTATGCTAACTAATTGTGCCCCACGACGATCAGGAACTGCGCCTCGCCATCCAGCGTCTCTCCCGTCGCATCCGCTCGATGCAGGCGGACGAAGAGGTGACAGAAGGGCAGCGCTCGGTGCTCTTCGCCCTCGCCAACAGCGGTGCGCAGACCCTCGGAGCCCTGAGCGAACACGAGCGGGTCACACCTCCCAGCATGAACCGCACCATCAACGCGCTGGTGGCTCTCGGCCTCGTCACGCGCACCACCGCGGACGACGACGCCCGCAAAGTGAAACTCGACCTGTCGGATGCCGGACGCACTTTCATCACGGAGACCCGTCGCCGCCGCGACGCCTGGTTCACCAAACGCCTCGCCGCGCTCACGCCGGAACAGCGTCGCGTGCTGGACGAGGTTGCCCCGATTCTCAGGGAGATCGCCGACCAGTGAGTGCCATGTTCCGCTCGCTCACCGGATACAACTATCGGGTCTGGGCCGCAGGCGCCCTGGTCTCGAACGTCGGTACCTGGATGCAGCGCACGGCACAGGACTGGGTGGTACTGACCCAGCTCACCGATCACGACGCCGCGGCCGTCGGTTTCGTGATGGCGCTGCAGTTCGGTCCGCAACTGTTGCTGCTACCGCTCAGCGGACTGGTCGCCGACCGTTTCGACCAGCGCAAGGTGCTGATGACCACGCAGGCGGTGATGGGCATCCTCGGGCTCGCGCTCGGCATCCTCACCGTCACTCAGGTCGTTCAACTCTGGCACGTCTACGTCTTCGCCCTGCTGCTCGGCTGCACCGCGGCCTTCGACGCACCCGCGCGGCAGACCTTCGTCTCCCAGCTCGTCGGTGGCGTGAACCTGTCCAATGCGGTGTCGCTCAACTCGGCGTCCTTCAGCGCGGCACGCATGATCGGGCCGGCCGTCGCCGGACTGCTCACTGCCGCCGTCGGGGCCGGCTGGGTGTTCCTGATCAATGCGGCATCCTTCGCGGCGGTGCTGATCTCGCTGAAGTTCCTGCGGGTGAACGAGCTGCAGCGCACCGCCAAAGCCGGCCGAAAACGTGGCAACCTGATCGAGGGATTCCGCTACGTGCGATCGAGACCAGACATCATGGTCATCCTCGTAATGGTCTTCCTCATCGGCACCTTCGGCCTCAACTTTCCGATCTTCATCTCCACGATGTCGACGGTGGTGTTCCATCAGGGCGCCGCGGAGTTCGGCGTGCTCTCCTCGGTGATGGCGGTGGGGTCGATCGTCGGCGCTCTGCTCTCGGCGCGACGGGAGAGACCGCGAATGCGATTCCTGTTCATCGCGACGGCCGTATTCGGCATCGGCTGCACCGTTGCCGCTCTCATGCCCACCTTCTGGGGCTTCGGCGCCGCGCTCGCTGTCGTGGGGCTGGCCTCCCAGACCATGATGACCACCGCGAACGGCACCGTGCAGCTCTCCACCCCCGCGCCGGTGCGCGGACGGGTCATGGCGATCTTCATGGCAATCTTCATGGGCGGAACCCCGATCGGTGCCCCCATCGTCGGCTGGGTCGCCAACGAGTTCGGACCCCGCTGGGCCCTCGGCGTCGGTGCAGCCGCTGGCATCCTGGCGGCACTCGTCGGCCTCTATTGGCTGGTGCGCTACCGAAGCCTGCGCCTGCACTACGCCGACCGCCGCTTCTCCTTCAGCCTGGATGGTCCGATGCGTGCGGCCGAAGAGATCGTGACCGAGGAGGTCACGAGCCAGAAGGGCTAGCTGCGGCGCACCCGACGCTCGCGCCGTCAGTTGGCAGTAAACGTGGTCTGGCTGCCCTTAGACCACCGAATGTGACAACTGGTAGTCGCCCAAGCGCAGCTGCCGCGACCCGCTCAACGCCCGCCCTCGAGTTTGCGATTGCGCTGCTGCACGCCTCCCGTGCCGTAGGGGTAGTCGTCGGGCTGCGGCGCACTGGCATCCGTGAGTTTCTGGATCTCGTCGGCGGACAGTTCCAGGTCCACCGCGCCGAGGTTGTCGGTCAGCTGCTCCACGGTGCGCGCGCCGAGAATCACCGCGGTGACGGCCGGCTGCGCCCCCAGCCAGGCAAGCGCCACCTGCGATGAACTGGCGCCGTGGGCATCCGCTATCGACTTCACGGCATCGATGATCGCCCAGGTCTGCTCTTGGGCGTTGCGCTTCTCCCAGGCCTCCATGCCGCGCTGCGGATTCTCCCCGAGGCGCGTGGCACCGGTCGGCGCCTGATCGCGCAGGTACTTGCCGCTGAGCCAGCCTCCGCCGAGCGGTGACCATGGCAGCAGCCCGATCTTCGCATCCAGGGCGGCCGGAACGACCTCATGCTCGATGTCGCGCACCAGCAGGCTGTACTGCGGCTGCAGGGTGACCGGGGCCGCCCAGCCATGCGCCTTCGCCACGTGCACGGCCTTGGTCAGCTGCCAGCCGAGATAGTTGGAGAAACCGTAGTAACCGATCTTGCCCCGGGTGACGGCGTCGTTGAGAAAGCCGAGCGTCTCCTCGATCGGGGTGAGGGCGTCCCAGGCGTGCATCTGGTAGAGGTCGATCTGCTCCACGCCGAGACGACCGAGGGATGCATCGAGCGCACGCGCGAGATGCCTGCGGGTGAGTCCCAGATCGTTGGGGCCCTCCCCCATCGGGAAGCGCGCCTTGGTGGCGATGACCACCTGTTCGCGCTCCGTCGGATGTTCGCCGAGCCAGTTGCCGATGATCTGCTCCGAGATGCCGGAACTGTAGACGTCCGCGGTGTCAACGAATGTTCCGCCGGCTTCGAGGAAGGTGTCGAGGATGAGGTGTGACGTGGCTTCGTCGGCCTCCGCGCCGAAGGTCATGGTGCCGAGTGCCTGGGCTGAGACGACTGTTCCGCTGTTTCCGAGTGTGCGATATTCCATACCTCGAAGGTAACCCTGTCCGAGCGCGCGCTCCAGGTGATGGAGCGTACTCACACCCTGGCGATCAGGCTGATGGCACCTCCGAGCGGATGAACTCCTCGATCCCGGCGATGATGCGCTCCAGCCCGAAGTCGAGGTTCTGCTCCGTGTCGTCCTCCAGGGCACCGGAGGCCATCACCCTCGAGAGCACGGGAAAGGTATTCGGATCGAGCAGCGGAGCCAGCCATGTGCCCGCATCACGCGATTCACCGACCGATGCCTTTGCGATCTCACGAACGAGATAGGCGACGTTCCTGGCGTGGCCGTCGATAAGCAGTGCCGCATCCAGCATCTGCTGCAGGCCAAGCCCGGTGTCGGCCAGGGGTGTGAGCAGGTACTCGAGCCAGAGAGCGCGGTTAGGCGTCGACGGCAACCCGACGATCGGGGCATCGAGCAGCCACGGATGCGCCCCATATCGCCGCGACATCCCCGATGCCCATGCGGTTAGACCCGCCCTGAGACCTTCAGAGCTTCGCAATTTTGTAGGAGGCTCACCGAGCGCCTCGTCGACCATCAGGATGACCAGCTCGTCCTTCGACTCGATGTGCCGGTAGGTCGCCATGGTTCCCGCGTTGAGGCGCTGGGCCAGCTTCCGGATCGATAGCCCGGCGAGCCCTTCTTCGTCGGCGAGCTCAATGCCGGCCTGCACGATCCTGCCCGTGCTGAGTCCGCGATCGGATGCGCCGCGGGCTGTCCCGGCCAGTCCCCAGGCGGTGGTGGCCCACCCAGGGCGGGCGGCATTCGATGCTTCGACGATGTCGGAATCTCCTTGGCGTGTTGACAGGAATTTATCAGATGGGTACGGTGTACGCAATAGCGCGTACGGCGTACGCATGGCGATTCAATCGCCCGTCATTGAGGAGAAGCACGTGAACAAACGGTTGGTGGCGACGGTCATTCTGATGGTCGCTCTCGTTATGGATCTGATGGATTCGACTATCACTAACGTGGCCCTGCCCG
>NZ_JBEPTL010000030.1:0-41287 GCF_040549465.1 Glaciihabitans sp. UYNi722
TCCCGAAACTCCTGAAACGTCCGCGGATAATCCACACCGCCAACAGGCTCTTCGCTCACCAAACAAATCTACTGCACTCAAGCAGACATGCAGAATATATGTTCGA
Source organism: Glaciihabitans sp. UYNi722 (assembly GCF_040549465.1). NCBI lineage: Bacteria > Bacillati > Actinomycetota > Actinomycetes > Micrococcales > Microbacteriaceae > Glaciihabitans > Glaciihabitans sp. UYNi722. The sequence goes on from NZ_JBEPTL010000030.1 coordinate 107, forward strand.
AAGTGGCAGAATAGAGCTATGGAAAACCTCGCCTCGACATTGCGAAACGCGGCCGACGCCGTTGCTCGTCTTGGCAGCGAGCCGGGCGATATTGCACGGCTCGACGACGGCGATTTGATCGCCGCCCAGGATCTCGTCGGACACCTCCAGCGCGTGATGCAGCCTTACGGCGCGTGGGTCGCCGGAGAGATCGCGAGGCGCTCTCGGCAGGAGCAAGGATTCGACGGGCTTGCGAAGCGCGAAGGTTTCATCGACGCAGCTGCGCTCATCCAGTCGAAGTCGGGTGGCACTCGTGCAGAAGCCGCAAAGCTGGTCAACATCGGCACGATGATCACCGAGGTTGCCGCTGCCTCAAGCGTCGCCGCTGCCTCAACCGTCGACGGGCATGAGCCCCCGTCTGTGCCGTGGCAGCAGCCGGTAGTCGCAGCCTTACTCGCCGGTACCCTCGCCCTCGACGGCGCGGAATCAATTCGAAAGGGCCTTGGCGGAATCGACGATGCCGTTGCGGCGTTCGACCTGAGGAAAGCCGCGGAGATTCTCGTCGAAGAATCGATGCTGGTGAATGCCGACCGACTGTTCGCTCGGGCACGACAGTTGCGTGATGAGCTGGATGCCGCCGGGATCGCCCGCCGCGAGAGGGAGCGTCGCGAGCTTCGGTACTTCTCGGTTCGCCGTCGCCCCGACGGCATGGTGGTAGGCGGTTTCGCGCTGGCCGACGAAGATGGCCAGTTATTACTCGACGCCTACGACAGCGCCACCAGCCCGAGGCGTGGTGGCCCCCGATTTGTAGAACAGGCAGATGTCGAGCGATCCGACGCGATGGTAGCTGATACCCGCACGCCAGGTCAGCTGGCGGCGGATGCCATCACCGAGTTGCTCCGGATCGGAATCGACGCTGATCCCCGGCTGGTGCTCGGGCGGCGTCGTCCATCGGTGCGTGTGGTCGTGAGTGAGCGGGTACTCCACGAACGAGCCGGTCATGGCCGAATAGAGGGAGCATCCGATCCGATCGCCTTCGAAACCGTGGAGCGGCACCTGTGCTCGTCGGGTGTTATCGGGATCAAGTTCGACGACGATGGGCAGTGCGTGAACGTCGGACGAGACCAACGCCTTTTCACCGAGCGACAACGAATCGGACTCGCGATCAGGGATGCCGGCTGTCGGGTGGGCGACTGCGATCGTCCGGCCTCCTGGTGTGAAGCACACCACATCGACTACTGGGCTCGAGATCAGGGCAAGACAGATATTGCCGGCGGGATACTTCTGTGCCGACATCACCACATGCTCATTCACGACAACCACTGGGAGATCATCAGGAAGGGTGGTGGCTACTGGCTGATACCGCCGAAATCCGTGGACATTCAGCAGAGGCCACGATCGATGCCGAGTAAAAGTGCGGCGATGCACGATCTTTCTCGAGAGCTGACAGCGGCAACCTCTGCGGCGATGGCCTGACTTCTGGTCGAGGTGATCGGGCTGCCCAACGCGGCCAGGTAACCCAACGCGGCCAGGTAAGCCACTGCGGCCAGGTACACGGGGTGATGGCAGCCTCGAGGGTTTACACCCGATCACCCCAGCGCTTTCGTGGCATCCACAACCTCGTGCATACACAAGCTCGTGCATGGAGGCTAATTTGTTGCTCACGAGAGAAATTGGAATATGCTGCGTATACATATGCGTCGACGAAGAGGGGTGAGGCAAATGCGCGCAAGCGACAGGGCCTACTCGATCCTGAGGGAACAGATCCTCGACAGTGAGCTGCCGCCGGGCACCGTTCTCGCGGAGGTGGAGCAGTCCACCCGGCTTGGAGTGTCTCGCACGCCGCTGCGCGAAGCGCTCTCCAGACTCGCGGCCGAGGGGCTGGTCGCCGCACATTCAGGCCGCGGGCTGATCGTCACCGCCGTCTCCATCGACAACATCACCGAACTGTTCGAGGTGCGCCAGGCGCTCGAGGAACAGGCGGCCCGACTCGCTGCACGTCGACGGGATGTTCGGGTGTTCGAGGAGCTGCAGGCGGAGTTTCGTCGCGCGCCCGAACTGCTCGACAGCGACGATCGCCACGAGTACTACGAACTCGTCGGTCGCCTCGATGCAGCGATCGACGTCGCAGCGGGCAACCAGTTTCTAGTTTCGACACTCGACGTCGTGCGTACCCACGTGGTTCGCATCCGTCGCCTGTCGCACGACAACCCGGAGCGCCTGCGCGAAGCCGCGCAGGAACACCTGATGATCGTGGATGCGATCGTCGACGGCTCGGAATCGCTCGCCGCCCATGCGACCCAGCTGCATCTCTACCGCAGCCTCAAGAACATCCTCGGTTCGCTCGAACCGCAGGCCACGCGCGTCACCGTCTGATCACAGTCCGCCTGATCGCTTCACTGAAAGGAACCCCCGTGCAGTCGCACTCCGTACACGTGCATAAGAGCGAAGAGAACCTCGCCAGGAAAGACCAGCTCGCCTGGAAGATCGCCGAGGTCGCAGCCGACCCCGTCGAGGTCACGGATGAGGTGGCCGAGATGGTGGTGAACCGCATGATCGACAACGCTGCCGTCGCAGTCGCGTCACTGGGCCGCGGTCCGGCGGTCGCCGCGCGTGCGCAGGCGGAAGACCACCCAAACCCTTCGACAAGCTCAGGCGCCGGTTCGACTGTCTTCGGCATCGACGGTCGGTTCGGCCCGGAATGGGCGGCATGGGCCAACGGCGTCGCCGTGCGTGAACTCGACTATCACGACACCTTCCTCGCGGCTGAGTACTCGCATCCGGGCGACAACATCCCCCCGATCCTCGCCGTCGCGCAGCACGTGGGGCAGAGCGGTCGCGATCTGGTGCGCGGTATCGCCACCGGCTACGAGATTCAGGTCGATCTGGTCACGGCGATCAGCCTGCACGCCCACAAGATCGACCATGTGGCGCACCTTGGCCCGAGCGCGGCCGCCGGCATCGGTACGCTACTCGGTCTGCCGGTCGACGTGATCTTCCAGGCCATCGGCCAGGCGCTGCACACCACGACGGCCACCAGGCAGTCTCGCAAGGGCGAGATCTCCACCTGGAAGGCGTACGCGCCGGCCTTCGCAGGAAAGATGGCAGTGGAGGCCGTCGATCGTGCCATGCGCGGCCAGACCAGTCCCACCCCGATCTACGAGGGAGAGGACGGCGTTATCGCCTGGCTGCTGGATGGACCGGATGCCCACTACGAGGTTCCGCTGCCGGAGCGTGGCGAGGCCAAGCGCGCCATCCTCGACACCTATACGAAGGAGCACTCCGCTGAATACCAGGCGCAGGCTTGGATCGACCTGGCGCGGAAGCTGCACGACGAGCATCCGGAGGTCACCGCGGACAGTGTCGAGCGCATCGTGATCCACACCAGCCACCACACCCACTACGTGATCGGGTCCGGGGCCAACGATCCGCAGAAATACGACCCGACGGCGAGTCGCGAAACGCTCGACCACTCGATTCCGTACATCTTCACTGTTGCACTGCAGGATGGCGAATGGCATCACGAACGCTCCTACGCGCCGGAACGTGCCGGCCGCCCCGACACCGTCGCCCTCTGGCGTCGGGTCACCACAACGGAAGACCCCGAGTGGACGCGTCGCTATCACTCCGACGACCCGGCGGAGAAGGCCTTCGGTGGTCGCGTGGAGATCACGCTCACCGACGGCACGACGATGGTCGAGGAGATCGCCGTCGCCGATGCTCACCCTCTCGGGGCGAAGCCTTTTGCGCGCGAGCAGTACATCCGCAAATTCCACACACTTGCCGCCCCGGTCGTCGATCCCGCTGAGATCACACGCTTCCTCGACCTGGTGCAGCGTCTTCCGGAACTCGGCGCGGAAGACCTCGCCGGTCTCACGGTGAGAGCGCGGCCGGGCGTGCTAATTCCGGGACCGAAGGGACTCTTCTAATGCTGTACTCGAACACCACTCCCGCGGAGAAGCGCGCCAACCTGCGTGCCGCCCTCGCGACCGGCGAACTGCTCCGCTTCCCCGGGGCCTTCAACCCGCTGAGCACCAAACTCATCCAAGACAAGAAGTTCGACGGCGTCTACATCTCCGGCGCCGTGATCGCCGCCGACCTCGGGCTGCCCGATATCGGACTCACGACCCTCACCGAGGTGGCGGCGCGGGCCAGGCAGATCAGCCGGATGACCGACCTGCCGTCACTGGTCGATGCCGACACCGGTTTCGGCGAGCCGATGAACGTCGCACGCACCGTTCAGGAACTCGAGGATGCCGGTGTCGCGGGCCTCCACATCGAGGACCAGATCAACCCCAAGCGTTGCGGTCATCTCGACGGCAAGGCAGTCGTGGACTCGGAGACCGCCACCAAGCGCATCCGCGCGGCGGTCGATGCCCGGCGCGACCCGAACCTTCTGATCATGGCGCGCACCGACATCCGTGCCCTCGACGGGTTGGATGCCGCGATCGACCGTGCGAAGGCGCTGGTGGATGCCGGCGCTGACGCGATCTTCCCCGAGGCGATGGCGGATCTCGCCGAATTCGAGGCTGTCCGTAAGGCGATCGACGTGCCGATCCTGGCGAATATGACGGAGTTCGGCAAGAGCGAACTGTTTACCAGCCAGCAACTGGCGGGCGTCGGCATCAACATCGTGATCTATCCGGTCAGCCTGTTGCGTCTCGCGATGGGGGCAGCGGAACGGGGGCTAGATACCATTGACTCTGAAGGCTCGCTGCAATCGGCGGTGCCGGACATGCAGACTCGCGCGCGGCTCTATGAACTGCTCGACTATGAGGCCTACAACACGTTCGACACTTCCGTATTCAACTTCCAGGTACCAGGCACGAGCGAGGGAGCATAATGACCGACCAGGCCACTACTGAAAAAACGATGCACAAAGGGCTCGCGGGCGTCGTCGTCGACTACACCGCGGTCTCCAAGGTGAACCCGGAGACGAACTCTCTGCTTTACCGTGGCTACCCCGTGCAGGAGCTTGCTGCCAAGTGCACCTTCGAAGAGGTCGCCTATCTGCTCTGGCACGGCGAACTGCCGAACGAGCAGCAGCTCGCTGAATTCGAGACCCTCGAGCGCTCGCTGCGCGGTCTCGACGACAATGTGAAGCGAGTGATTGACGACCTGCCGCTCACCGCGCATCCGATGGACATCGTGCGCACCGCGGTGAGTGTCATCGGCGCCAACGATCCGGACACCGCCGACTCGAGCCCGGAGGCCAACCTCACGAAGTCGATCGCGCTGCTTGCGAAGCTGCCGTCGATCGTGGCCTACGACCAGCGCCGGCGTCGCGGCGAAGACCTCGTCGAGCCCCGCGAAGACCTCGGTTACAGCGCCAACTTCCTGCACATGACTTTCGGCGACGTGCCGAGCCTGGTGGCGGTCAACGCTTTCGACATCTCGATGATCCTGTACGCCGAGCATTCCTTCAACGCTTCGACGTTCGCGGCGCGGGTCATCACCTCGACTCTCGCGGATCTCTACTCCGCGGTCGTCGGTGCTATCGGTGCCCTCAAAGGGCCGCTGCACGGTGGCGCGAACGAGGCGGTAATGCACATCTTCGAGGAGATCGACTCCGCGGATGACGTGGAGAAGTGGCTCGACGACGCCCTCGCCGAGAAGCGCAAGATCATGGGCTTTGGTCACCGCGTCTACAAGAATGGCGATTCCCGCGTTCCCACCATGAGCGCGGTGCTCGACTCGCTCATCGACCTGTACGACGCTCCAGAACTCGGAGCGAAGTATCGAGCACTCCAGTCGGCCATGGCGGAGCGCAAGAACATCAAACCGAACCTGGACTACCCGTCCGGCCCCACCTATCACCTGATCGGTTTCGACACAGAGACTTTCACTCCGCTGTTCGTGGCGAGCCGCATCGCCGGCTGGACCGCGCACATCATGGAGCAGCTGGCCTCCAACTCGCTGATCAGGCCGCTCTCCGAATACAACGGCCCCGACGAAAGGCACACTCCGTGACTGTTCCCGAACTGACCCTCAACGACGGCCACGGCATCCCGCAGCTGGGGTTCGGCGTCTTCAAGGTCGATCCGGAGCAGACGGAGCGGATCGTGTCCGACGCCCTCGAAGTCGGCTACCGTCACATCGACACGGCGGCGATCTACGGCAACGAGGAGGGCGTGGGGCGCGCGATCGCGGCATCCGGAATCCCGCGTGACGAACTGTTCGTCACGACCAAGCTGTACAACGACGACCAGGGCACGGATTCGGCCTTCGCGGCCATCGATACGAGCCTCACGAAGCTGGGGCTCGATCACGTCGACCTCTACCTGATCCACTGGCCGGCCCCGGCGCGTGATCTCTATGTCGACTCCTGGAAGGCGCTCGAGCAGATTCGCGAGCGTGGCCAGGCCACCAGCATCGGTGTCTCGAACTTTCTGGTGCCACATCTGAAGCGCCTTCTGGACGAGACGGATGTCGTGCCGGCGGTCAACCAGATCGAACTGCACCCCTACCACCAGCAGGTCGACGTCACCAGGTTCGGTAAGGACTATGACATCGCGACCGAGGCCTGGGGTCCGCTCGGCCAGGGCAAATATCCGCTGCTCGAACTGCCGAAGATCGTCGAGATTGCCGGGCTGCACGGCAAGACGCCCGCGCAGGTGGTGCTGCGCTGGCACCTCCAGAAGGGGCACATCGTGTTCCCGAAATCGAATTCCAGGGAGCGGATCGCCGAGAACTTCGACCTGTTCGACTTCGAGCTGGCGGCGGAGCAGCAGGCCGCCATCACCACTCTCGAGCGTGCGGGCCGCGTCGGCGGCGACCCCAACGAGGTCAACTAAAAACAGCGGCTAAAGCTCCACGCGCACGCCGCGGGGTGTGTCCACGAGCAGTCCGGTGCCGGCGAAGGCCGCTTCGAGGTCTGCCCGCGTCTCGGAGAAGTGCTGCCAGTCCTCGGTGTGCAGGCCGACCACCTGCGTGGCCTGCAGCGCCTGGGCGGCGGCAGCGGCATCCGTCGAGGTCAGGGTGAGGGGTGCGTCGATCACGGGGATGCGGGCGGCACCGGCGAAGAGGATCGCGATGTCTACGGGCGCGAAACGGTCGGCGATCTGGCCGACCAGCGGCACCGACGCGTTGTCGCCGCTCACGTACACGGTCGGTCGATCAGGCGCCTGCAGCACGAAGCCGATGACCGGTCCGGTGCGACGCTCTGAACCCGCCGGCCCGTGGAGTGCCGGGACAGCGGTGACGGTCACCTCGCCGATCTGGTGGGTCTCCCAGTTGTCGAGACCGACAACGCTGCCGCCGAAGAGTTCGCTCGCTGCCTGCAGGTTGCTGAGCGTTGGGATGCCCTGCGCGATCAGCTCGAGACCCTCGTAGTCGAGGTTGTCCTTGTGCCCGTGGTGGGAAAGTAGCACCAGGTCGACCCGGCCGAGGTCAGCCCTGGTGATCGCCGGGCCCGCCGTCTTGACGAGGGGCGTGGAGCCGGGTGCGGCGTCGTAGCCCTGCGGCTCGTCGAAGGTCGGATCGGTGACGATGCGCAGGCCCGCATACTCGAGCAGGGCTGTTGGTCCACCGATATAGGTGATGGCTGTCGTAGGCACCATCCGAGCCTACGCTGGAGAGATGTCCAACAGGCTGAGTGATGCCGTGAGCCCCTACCTGCGGTCGCACGCCGAGAACCCCGTCGACTGGTTCCCCTGGAGCGAGGATGCTTTCGCCGAAGCCGAACGCCGACAGGTGCCGATGCTGGTCTCAATCGGCTATTCGACCTGCCACTGGTGCCACGTGATGGCTCGTGAGAGTTTCAGCGACCCGGTGCTCGCCGGGTATCTCAATGACAACTTCGTCGCGGTCAAGGTCGACCGCGAGGAGCATCCGGATGTCGACTCCAGCTACCTGGCAGCGGCGGGCGCGTTCACCGAGAACCTCGGCTGGCCGCTCAACGTGTTCGTCACCCCGCGTGGGCGTACCTTCTTCGCCGGGACGTACTGGCCGCCGCAGCCGGTGGCAGGGCATCCGTCGTTTCGGCAGGTGCTGGATGCCGTGCTCGACGCCTGGAACGGGCGCCGCGAATCGGTGGAGGACAACGCGTCACGGGTAGCCGAAGCGCTGGCCGCGCATGGCGAGCATTCACGCGGTTCGTTGCCCCTGGCCGGCGAATTCTCCTCCGCGATGGATGAGTTACGAGGCTACGAAGACACCGAATTCGGCGGTTTCGGCGGAGCGCCCAAATTCCCGACAGCGCCCGTGCTGCTGTTCCTGCTGCAGCGCGGCTCCATCGGCGAGACGGATGCTCTGGCTCTCGTGTCGCGCACTCTCGCGGCCATCGCCGCATCCGACCTGCGCGACCCCGTCGAGGGCGGCTTCTTCCGCTACTCGACGATGCGTGACTGGACGGAGCCGCACTACGAACGGATGCTCTACGACAACGCACTGCTGCTGCGGGCCTACACGGAGCTCGAGCAGCTCGAACCCGGCAGCTCACTCGCCACGATCGCGGGCATCGCATCGTTCCTACTCGGCGTGATGCGGCTGCCCTCTGGCGGTTTCGCCTCCGCGCAGGACAGCGAGAGCACCGTCGACGGCAAGCGTGTCGAGGGCGGCTACTATGCGCTGGATGCCGCGGCGCGCGCCACCCAGACGCCGCCCGCCCTCGACGCCAAGGTCCTCACCGGCTGGAACGGACTCGCGATCGAGGCGCTCGCGCTGGCCGGCTTCGTGTGCGAGCGACCGGAGTGGATCGATGCCGCTCGAGGCGCGGCTGATTACCTCATCGAGAACCACATCGCAGCGAACGGCATGCTGCTGCGCGCTTCCATCGAGGGCAGGGTGTCGAATGCGACTGCCACGCTTGAGGACTACGGCATGCTTGCGGCCGGTCTGCTGCGGTTGGCGACCGCCACGGGGGAGCCACGCTACGCGGTCGTCGCACAATCCCTCGTCGACGCATCCATGGCCGCCGGTTCGGCCGCCTCGTTCGGCGTGCCGGGAGGTGCAGACCCCGTTCTCGCATCCCGTGGACTTGCCCTCGAGGTGGACCCCTCAGAGGGCGCCTATCCGTCCGGGCTCAGCGCCATGGCCGCGGCTGCGCTCGTCCTCTCCCTGCTGACCGCGCACGCTCCGTACCGCGAGGCGAGTATCGCGGCAATGGAGCTTCTCGCCCCGCTCGCTGTGCCGCGACCGATCGCCTTCGGGGGAGCGCTGGCCGTGGCATCCGCCCTCGGGCAGCCGGCGGGCCAACTCGTGGTCGTGACCAGCGATGCGGATGCTGCGATTGCCTCCGTCGCGCGCCGCTGGTTCCGTAGTGGCGCCATCACCGCCATCGTCACGCCCGCGCAGGCCGCCGAATTAGCGATCGCCGGCTTCGAACTCTTCGCGGGTCGGCAGGCCGATGCGGCCTACCTGTGCCGGGACTTCGTCTGCCGACTACCGCTGACTGATGCCGCTGAATTGCAGAAAGCCTTAGGCGCCGACGACCAAGGCTGACTCGGGATCGGCGGCCCACTCGTTCAGCGAGCCGTCGTAGATGGCCACGTTGCGCTCGCCGAGCAGGGTGAGCACCAGGGCGTCGGATGCCGCGGCGATGCCGGCGGCGCAGTAGGCGACGATGCGATTGCCGTCCAGTGCCGGCGAGAATCTCTCCCGCAGGTCGTTGTGACCCAGGTAGGCGTTGCTATCACGGTCGACGAGTCGCCCAGCAGGCACGCTGAGGCTGCCGGGGATGTGGCCGGCACGGGCACGGCTGCCCGTTTCGCCGCTGAACTCCGTGGGAGGCACGGCGCAGACCAGCGAGGCGTTCTCCTCGCCACGCACGATGCGTTTGACGTAGGCCTTGTCCGCCCAGAGCTCCGGACGTTCGACTCCGTGGAAGATCGCGGCTGTCGGCTCGCTGTGGCCGATATCCGTCTCTCGACCCTCCGCGTTCCATTTGGCGAGGCCGCCGTCGAGCACGGCGACCCCGTCGTAACCCCAGCTGCGGAACAGCCACCAGAGACGCGAGGCCCACTGGCCGATCGCCGAGTCGTAGACGACGATCGTGGTCTCGTTGTTCACACCGAGAGCACCGGCGGCGCTCTCAAACTGCGACTGGCCGGGCTTCGTGAACCTCAGTCCGGAGCTGGTGTCGGAGAAGTCTTCCAGCAGGTCCGCGAATTGCGCGCCGGGAATATGACCGGTGAGGATGTATTGCTCGTGACCGCTGACGTAGCCGCCGTGGGGTCCGGATGCCACCAGCACCGTCGCATCCAGCACGGTGAAGTTCTCCGCACCGAGGTGGTCGGCGAGCCACTGGGTGGAGACGAGTGGGGACGCGAGTTCTGGGCCGACTGCTGTCATGCCCTCACGCTACCCGCAGTCGCCGGGGGAGCGCTGGTGTCGGAAACCTGGCGTAACGGACGACGAAGTGCGAGCAGGATAGCGACCCAGCCGACGGCGAGACAGAGCTGGCCGATGACCCCGACCGGGAAGTAAATGTGATTGTCGTAGAACAGCAGCGATCCGACAATCACCAGCAGCGCGCCCGGAACCGCGGCGGAGCGGGCCCAGAGGAGAGCGGATGCTGCGGCGATGACGACCGCGGCGATGAACGCGAAATTGCCCAGGGTTCCGATCGCGTTGCCGAGCCCGAACACTGTGCTCGTCGCCGACCCGAAATGGTCGAGTTTGAGGCCGCCGGCACCAATGCCGGCGAGCACATCGAGGGCCGTGTACAGCGCGCCGTAGAGGAAGGCCAGCACTCCGACGACCCAGCTGAGCACGAGGTTGTGGCCGCGGACCACCAGCCATGGTGCGAACCCGAGGAGCGGAAAGACCACCAGCGTACCGATGTGGAGGTTGCGCCAATACTCGGCCGAGGCATCGGTGAGGTGCATGGGATGGGTGACGCCCACCGCGGCTAGCGCGAGCGACGGAACGGCGACAGCGACGTACAGGATGGCGGTGCGAGCCTTCATGGCGTCAGGCTATCAACAGGGCGTGATAGATGATCCGGGGAAGACCCAAGGTCACGCAGACATACCTGCTGCCGCTAGCTGGCCGCCTTGCGCGAGGAGATCACTCCGGTGTCGAAGCCGAACAGTTTGAGTCCGCCGTTGAAGCGCGCGTGCTCGACCTTGATACAGCGGTCCATGACTACGATGAGGCCTTTGCTCTCGCCGTAGATCGCGGCATCCTGGTTCCAGATGCCGAGCTGCACCCAGACGGTCTTCGCGCCGACCGCAAGAACGTCGTCGATCACCGAGGGGATATCGCTTCCCTTGCGGAACACATCGACGATGTCGGGTACGACGGGAAGGTCGGCGAGCGACCTGTAGACCGGTTGCCCGAGAATCTCTTCGGCGTTCGGGTTGACGAAGTAGAGGGTGTAGTCGCTCGACTGCTGCAGGTAGGTGCCGACGAAGTAGCTGGATCGAGCGGCATTCGGCGACATGCCGACGATCGCCACGGTCTTCGCCTCGCGCAGGATGGCCTGGCGTTCCTTGGCGGACGGCCCGACCCAGGTGCGCTGAGACTTGAGCAGTTTGGCCAGTGGCGAACTCGCCGGAAGATCGCAGCTCAGTCCGTTCGCGAGCTGCGTGTTGACAGTCTCAGCGGTTGTTGAGCCTGTCGAAACATCGAGTGTCGCCGTAGCCATCTACTTGCCTTCCGTCGCCTTCGTCAAAGCCTGGTCAAGGTCGTAAACAATGTCTTCCGGGTCTTCTATTCCAACACTGATGCGAACGAGGCCGGGAAGTACGCCGGCATCGACGAGTTGCTGCTCGTTCAGCTGGGCGTGAGTGGTCGAGGCCGGATGAATCACCAGCGTCTTCGCGTCGCCGATATTCGCCAGGTGGCTGGCCAGGTTCACCGATTCGATGAACTTCTGCCCGATGGCACGACCGCCGCGCGTTGCATCGGCACGGACTCCGAAGCTGAAGACCGCGCCCGCCCCCTTCGGCAGATACTTGAGCGCCCTGTCGTAGTGCACGTGATCGGGGAGTCCTGCCCAGTTGACGAACTCGATGCGCGGATCGTTCTGGAGGAATTCGGCCACGATGCGCGTGTTGTCCACGTGCGCCTGCAGGCGGAAGGGCAGCGTCTCGACGCCCTGCGCCAGCAGCCAGGCGGAGTGCGGGGAGAGCGACGGTCCGATGTCACGCAGCTGCTCCGCGCGCAGGCGGGTGAGGAAGGCGTACTCACCGAAGTTGCCGTGCCAGTTGAGCCCGCCGTAGGACGGCACCGGCTGGTCGAACAGTGGGAAGTGCTCGTTGGCCCAGTGGAAACGTCCGGACTCGACCACGACACCGCCGAGCGTGGTTCCATGCCCGCCGAGAAATTTGGTCGCTGAGTGCACGACGACGTCGGCTCCCCACTCGATCGGTCGGTTGAGGTACGGCGTGGCGATGGTGGAGTCGATGATGAGCGGGAGGTTGTGTGCGTGCGCGACATCCGCCAGTCCCCCGAGATCCGCGATCTCTCCGGAGGGGTTGGCGATGATCTCGGCGAAGATCAGCTTGGTCTTGTCGGTGATCGCCGCGGCGTAGTCGGCGGGGTCGGAGCCCTGTACGAAGGTGGTCTCGACTCCGAAGCGACGAAGGGTCACGTCGAGCTGGGTGATGGAACCGCCGTAGAGACTGGCGGATGCCACGATGTGGTCGCCAGCACCGGCGAGCGAGGCGAAGGTGATGAACTGCGCACTGAGGCCGCTGGCCGTCGCGACAGCGCCGAGGCCGCCCTCGAGCGACGCGATGCGCTCCTCGAAGGAGGCGACAGTCGGGTTACCGAGACGGCTGTAGATGTTGCCGTACTTCTGCAGGGCGAAGCGGGCCGCGGCATCCGAGGTGTCGTCGAAGACGAACGCACTGGTCTGGTAGATGGGCAGCGCGCGGGCACCGGTCACCGCGTCGGGGATGTTGCCCGCGTGAATTGCGCGCGTGCGGAAACCATACTCACGATCAGCCATACGGCAACGCTACCGGAGCGCGCTGAGGCTTCCCCGCGCTGAAGCAACACTCGGTAACGCTGATCGAGCCATCGAGATCTCGGCGGGTTCGATCAGCGAGGCCTAACGCCAGCCGGGCAGCCAGTAGTGGATCTGGGCGAACCAGGTCGGCACCTGCACGCCGACCCACACCGGGTAGAAGAAAGCGCTCACCCCGATCACCAGCGCGAGGAAGAATCCGACCAGACGGACGCCGCTGAGCCGTCGCCAGGTCGGGTCCGTTCTCGTGCCGAGCAACAGCCCCATCACGAAGACCAGCCCGAGGATCATGTACGGCTCGAAGACGATCCCGTAGAACTGGAAGACCGTGCGCTGCGTGTACAGCAGCCATGGCAGGTATCCGGCGACCATGCCCATCAGGATGAGGCCGACCTGCCACTGGCGGTAGCGGATGAGGCGATACACGAGATAAAAGATTGCTGCGGTCGCCGCCCACCAGAGGATGGGGTTGGCGATCGAGGTGATGTATTGCGCGCAACCACCGGAGAAGGAGCATCCGCCCTGTCCCTGATCCTGCCCGACGTAGTAGAACGCTGTCGGCCGCACCAGGAACAGCCAGGTGAGCGGGTTGGCTGAGTAGGAGTGGGGGGAGTGTTCGTTGACGTTGAAGCCGTAGACACTCACCTGGTAATGCCAGAAACTCTGCACGGCGTGAGGAACCCAGGAGAGCATTCCCGTCACGGCATTGCCCGGTTGGTCGGCCCAGTCCCGGTAGTAGCCACCCTTGGTCACGAACCAGCCGGTCCAGCTGGCGAGGTATCCGGCGAGCGCTATCGGCACGGTGAGCAGGAAGGTGGCCGGAGCCTGCTTGAAGATGGTGCCGCTGACCCAGAAGGTGACACCAGCGTGCTGGCGTGCGACAGCGTCCACCACGAGCGTATAGACGGCGAATGCCGCCAGAAAGTAGAGGCCGCTCCACTTGACGGCGGTGGCGAGTCCGAAGGCGAGCCCGGCGGCGACCAGCCATGGGCGGCCCCACAGAGCTGGCCCCCAGTCGGTGCCGCGGCCGGCATCCGTTCTTCTGGTGAGCCAGAGACTCAGCCGTCTCGCACTCTGGCCGCGGTCGAGCAGCACGGCCCAGAATCCGAGCAGGCAGAAGATCATGACGAAGTTGTCGAGCAGCGCGGTACGCGACATGACGATCGCGTGGCCGTCGATCGCGAGCAGGCCGCCAGCGATGGTCGCCAGCACTGTGGACCTGAAGAGCTGCCGGGCGATCAGCACCAGGACCACGACGGCGAGAATGCCGACGATGGCGGTGCTGACGCGCCAGCCAACAGTGTTCTCCGCGCCGAACACCTGCAGGCCGAAAGAGATCAGCCACTTGCCGAGCGGCGGATGCGCCACGTAGGAACCGGCGGAGGTATAGACGTCGACGTTGCCGGCGTTGAAACTCTTGTCGGCATCCGCCGGCCATGATCCCTCGTAGCCGAATTTCATCAGCGTGTAGGAATCTTTGACGTAGAAGGTCTCGTCGAAGACCAGCGATCGGGGGTCACCCAGGCGCCAGAGTCGCAGCACGGCGGCGAGCAGGGTGACGGCGATCGGGCCGCCCCAGTACCAGAGGCGCTGGCGCAGTGGTGAGCGGAGCATCCGCCCCCACCAGTCGTCAAGACGGGTGCCGATGGGCTCGGTGTCGTTGGTCGACCCTGTCGAGACCGCGGTGTCGTCGCGGGTGACCAGTTCGTCGAAGTCGGCGGCCGGTGTCGTCACAGGTGTAATGCTAGCCAGCGATCGCTGGGAGGATGGGCAGATGATCATCCTGGCGGCCACCCCGATCGGCAATCTCGGTGACGCCTCGAAGCGGTTGATCGAGGCGCTCGGCAACGCCGAGGTCGTCGCCTCGGAAGACACGAGGGTGACCATCCACCTCATGCGCGCGCTCGGTATCGAGAACCGGCCGAGGCTCATCCCGCTGCACGAGCACAACGAGGTGGTCAAGGCGGCGGAGATCGTCGAGCTGGCCAGGGACGCGGATGTGCTCGTGCTCACCGATGCCGGCATGCCGGCCATCAGCGACCCGGGCTTCTCCCTGGTGACCGCTGCCGCGGCGGCCGGGGTCACGGTCACCGCGCTGCCGGGGCCCTCGGCAGTGATCACCGCGCTCGCCGTATCGGGCCTGCCGACCGACCGGTTCACCTTCGAAGGATTCCTTCCACGCAAAGGCCGCGTCGCCTACTTCAGAGCGCTGGCCCGTGAGCCGCGCACGATGGTCTTCTTCGAATCCCCGAACCGGCTCGCGGATGCCCTGGTTGATCTTGCGACGGCGATGGGCGCCGATCGTCGCGTCGTCGTCTGCCGCGAACTCACAAAACTCTACGAAGAGGTCAAGCGCGGCACAGCGGCAGAACTCGCGGAATGGGCAGCTGCCGGGGTGAAGGGGGAGATCTGCGTCGTCGTCGAAGGCGGCGCCGCGCAGGAGGTCGACCTGGCGACCGGCATCGCCCAGGTGCAGTCGCTCGTGGCCGCAGGGTCGCGGCTCAAGGAGGCGACCGCGGAGGTCGCCGAGGCGACAGGGCTCGGCAAGCGCGACCTGTATGAGGGTGCGCTCAAGCTGAGGTAGGCACGATCCTCAGTTGGCCAGCACGTCGACGTCGTAACTGGAGATGTCGGCATCCGCCGTCGCGATCTCCAGGCCTTCGACCTGCGCCTGTGCAATGAGCATCCGGTCGAACGGGTCACGATGATGTGGCGGAAGGTCGCGAAGCACCTGCCCGTGCGCAGAGGTGAGAGGCAACTCGGTGAATCCCGCCTCGGAGAGTAGGAGCAGCAGTTCCCGCGGTGCCTGGAGCTTACCGCGGGACTGCTTGATAGCGATCTCCGTCACGCTCACGGAGGAGACGAACACCTCGTTGCCGCCGTCAGCGATAGCATCGCGCAGAATGCTGTTGAGCTTGGGGTCGTCCGTCAGCCACCAGAGAAGCACGTGGGTGTCGAGCAGCAGCCTCACTCGCCGTACCAGTCGCGATCGTCCTCCGGTGAGAACACATCAAAGTCGTCGGCGATCACGATCTTTCCGGCGAGCAGGCCCGGCGTTCGATCAGTACGCTGCGGAAGCAACGGTGCGAGACGGGCAACCGGACGACCGTGTCGAGCGATCACGATCTCCTCGCCGAGTTCCACCCGGTTGATCAGCTGGGACAGCTGGGTTTTCGCGTCATAGATGTTCACGGTGGAAGCCATGAACTCAGGCTAGACTCTGGGTGCTGATCTGGTCAAGTCTGGTCAGCGTTGGTAACGCTCATTCAGACTGACACTCGCTCCAGTCGGCTTGCCGTCAGAACCAGGCCACGGCGCAATACGGCCAGACCCGGTGAGTACGGCAATTAGGATGTTCGACATGGCCGCCGGTGAATCCTTCTATATTGCGACGCCTATCTTCTATGTGAACGATGTGCCGCACATTGGCCATGCCTACACGGAGGTCGCGGCCGACGTGCTCGCCCGCTGGCACCGCCAGGCTGGCGACGACACCTGGCTGCTCACCGGAACCGACGAGCACGGCCAGAAGATTTTGCGCACCGCCGTCGCCAACGACACCACACCGAAAGCCTGGGCAGACAAGCTGGTGGCGGATGCCTGGCAGCCGCTGCTGAAAACGATCAACATCTCCAACGATGACTTCATCCGCACCACCGAGGAGCGTCACGAGAAAGCGGTCACGATCTTCCTGCAGAAGCTCTACGACGACGGCTTCATCTACTCCGGTGAGTACGAGGGCTATTACTGCGTCGGTTGCGAGGAGTACAAGCAGCTCGACGACCTAATGGAGCTTCCGAGCGGCGACTATGCTGGCCGGCTGCTCTGCAAGATCCACTCGATTCCGGTCGAGGTGCTCAAGGAGAAGAACTACTTCTTCCGCATGAGTGACTTCCAGCAGCGACTGCTCGACCTCTACGAATTGCAGCCGGACTTCATCCAGCCGGAGAGCGTTCGCAACGAGATCATCCAGTTTGTGAAGCAGGGTCTCGATGACCTGTCGATCTCGCGCTCCAGCTTCGACTGGGGCATCACGATCCCCTGGGACCACAGCCATGTGCTCTATGTCTGGTTCGACGCGCTGCTCAACTACATCACGGCGGTCGGTTACGGCACGGATCAGGAGAACTTCGAACGTCGTTGGCCGGCCGTGCAGCTGGTCGGCAAAGACATCGCCCGCTTCCACGCCGTGATCTGGCCAGCCATGCTCATGGCCGCGGGACTCCCCGTGCCGCGCAAGGTTTTCGGTCACGGCTGGCTGCTGGTTGGCGGCGAGAAGATGTCGAAGTCCAAACTCACCGGTATCGCGCCGTCCGAGATCACCGACACCTTCGGGGTCGACGCCTTCCGCTACTACTTCATGCGCGCGATCAGCTTCGGCCAGGACGGGTCATTCAGTTGGGAGGACCTCTCGGCGCGCTACCAGGCGGAACTCGCCAACGGCTTCGGCAACCTGGCCTCGCGCGTGATCGCGATGGTCTCTCGGTACCGTCAGGGCGTCATCCCGAATCCCGGGCCCTTCACCGAAGCGGATGAGGCGATCAGGGCGGCGGAGCGCAGGGTCACCCTCGATGCCGATGCCGCGATCGAGCGTCTCGCCATCCACGAGGCGCTGGCCTCCATCTGGACCCTCGTCGACGAACTGAACGGCTACATCACCATCCAGGAGCCGTGGGCGCTGTCGAAAGACCCGGCCAACGCCGAGCGCCTCGACACCGTGCTCTTCACTATCGTGCGTGGCCTCGGAACCCTCGCGGTGCTCCTCGCACCGGTGATTCCGGATGCTGCGGCGAAACTGTGGGCGGCGATCGGCGGCTCGGGTGCCGTCGCCGACCAGGATGTGCGTGCGGCCTACGACTGGACCGGCGCACCAACGGTCACCGCGCTGGAGAGCCCGCTGTTCCCGCGCATCGAGCAAGTGGAGACCGCGAGCGCGTGACCGACCCCTCGCCCTACGCGGCTGATGTGCCCCGTCGCCAGCGCGACGCCACCTCCGAGCACGGCCAGAAGCGCGACCTCAGCTACCCGCCGTTGCCAGAGGCCCTCATCGTTCCGGTCTACGACAACCACACGCATCTCGAGATCGCCGACGGCGACCCTTCGGCAGACTCAGGGTCGGGGCCGCTCGACTATCGGGAGCAGCTCGACCGAGCGTCGAGCGTCGGTGTCCGCGGTGTCGTGCAGGTGGGCGGCGACCTCGAGACCTCGCGCTGGTCGGCCGAGATGGCCGCGCGCGAGCCGCGCATGCTGGCCGCGGTCGCCATCCATCCGAATGAGGCGCCGCGCTATGAGGCGGCGGGAACGCTGGATGCCGCGCTCGCCGAGATCGACGAACTGGCCGGTCGTCCGCGGGTGCGCGCTGTGGGTGAGACCGGGCTCGACTTCTTCCGCACCGACGAATCGGGGCGCGGCGCCCAGTACCGCTCTTTCGAGGCGCACATCGAGATCGCGAAGCGGCACGGCATCGCCATGCAGATCCACGATCGCGATGCCCACGCTGAGGTCATCTCCACCCTTCGGCGGTCGGGTGCCCCGGAGAAGACCGTGTTCCACTGCTTCTCCGGCGATGCCGATATGGCCAGGCTCTGCGCCGACAACGGCTGGTACCTCTCCTTCGCCGGCACTGTGACCTTCACAAACGCGGGCAACCTGCGCGACGCGCTCGCCGCTATTCCGCGCGATCGCATCCTGGTCGAGACGGATGCCCCCTACCTCACCCCCTCACCCCACCGCGGTCGTCCGAATGCGCCCTACCTCATCCCGCACACCCTGCGGTTTATGGCGGATCATCTCGGGACTGACGTCTCGATGCTCGCGGCGCAGATCTCGTCGAACACTGAACTGGTCTACGGCAGCTGGGATGCCGAACCCGTCACCCCCGAGCAGGGTTCGCCCTATGACGAGGCCATCGACTCGTCCGATCTCGCGTGAGCGCTCTCTTCACTCCGCCCACGTTTCTCCGGAGGATATCGGCTTTCGGGCGCTGCTCGGCCCCGGTGGCGGCTTTCGGTCCGTGGTCTTGGTCTAAAGCTCCGGAGAAACCGACCTTGGTGCGCCGTGGCTGAGCCCGCGAAACTCCTCGGCCCGGCCGAGATTCGTGACCTCGCCGAACTGCTCGGCCTCCAGCCGACCAAGAAGCTCGGCCAGAACTTCGTCATCGACGCGAACACCGTCCGCCGGATCGTCAAGGCGGCGGGGGTGACCACGGGCGAGACCGTTGTGGAGATCGGCCCTGGGCTCGGATCGCTGACCCTCGGACTTCTCGAGGTCGGGGCATCCATCGTCGCGGTGGAGATCGACAGGCGGCTGGCCACCCAGCTACCGCTGACCGTCGGACTGTTCGCCCCTGAGGCCTCCCTCACCGTGCTGACCGCCGATGCGATGACGATCACCGAGCTACCAGGCGCTCCCACCGGCCTCGTCGCCAACCTGCCATACAACATCTCGGTGCCGGTGCTGCTGCACTTCCTCGAGTATTTTCCGTCGATCGTGTCGGGGCTGGTGATGGTGCAGGCCGAGGTGGGCCAGCGCATCGCCGCGTCGCCCGGTTCGAAGATCTACGGCAGCCCGAGCATCAAAGCCGCCTGGTACGGCGACTGGCGCACGGCTGGCCAGGTGAGCCGCCAGGTGTTCTGGCCGGTGCCCAACGTCGACTCGATCCTCGTTCGGTTCGACCGTCACGAGCAGCCGGGTATGGAGCAGGAGCGTCTCGCCACCTTCGCGCTGGTGGATGCCGCGTTCCAGCAGCGTCGCAAGATGCTGCGTCAATCGCTCTCGGTGGTGCTCGGCGACAGCGGTGCGGCATCCGCGCGCCTCGAAGCCGCCGGAATCGCGCCGACTGCCCGCGGCGAAGAGCTCACAGTAGACGACTTTCTGGCCATCGTCCGCGCCTGAGGTCGACGACGGGGAGACGCCGGTCGCACAGGTCAATCCGCCGGAGAAAGGCAAGCGCGCAGTGGTGCTCACACGGTCGAAGATTCTCGACCCGACGGCCGTCGAGACGGCGAAGGAGCAGCTCACTGCTGTGCTCGCGAGGCTCGCGGAATCCATCGGGTAAAGAGCTCACCAGCCGTTCGGCTAGGTTGGTGTAATGACCTCCGCGGCCGCCCCGAAGGTGGTGCACGCACGGGCACCGGGCAAGATCAATGTGTTCCTCAAAGTGGGCTCGCTGCTCGAGGATGGCTACCACGACGTGGCCACGGCCTACCAGGCGGTCTCGATCTACGAAGAGGTGCGGGCGTCCGCCGCTGATGACTTTTCGGTGAATTTCGGTGGTTCGATCGACACGTCGAATCTCACGACCGATGGCTCAAATCTTGCGATCAAAGCAGCCACACTGCTCGCGCGCAGGGCGGGTTTTCGCCAAGGGGTGCATCTCGAGATCGAGAAGCACGTGCCGATCGCCGGTGGCATGGGCGGCGGCTCGGCGGATGCCGCGGCCACCCTCCTCGCCTGCGACGCACTCTGGGGCACCGACCTCAGCCGTGAGGAGCTGCTCGACCTCGCCACCCAGCTCGGGTCGGACGTACCGTTCGCTTTCACCGGCGGCACCGCCATCGGCACCGGACGCGGCGACCAGCTGAGCCCCGCCCTGGCGAAGGGCCAGTTCCAGTGGGTGCTCGCCTTCGCCGACTTCGGTATGAGTACGCCAACCGTCTATCGCGAACTCGATCTGCATCGCGATCGCCATTCGCAGGACATCTTCCCCGCGGCCGTGCAGCCTCAGGTGGACGCCAACGTGCTGCAAGCACTGCGGGCTGGCGATCCGCAGATGCTCGCCGAGGTGCTGCACAACGACCTGCAGGCACCGGCGCTGCACCTGGAACCTAAGCTCGCCGCGGTGATCGAACTCGGCGAGGAGAACGGTGCACTCGCCGGTCTGATCTCCGGATCGGGCCCGACGGTGGCCTTCCTGGCAGCCGACCTCGACGGCGCGTTGGAACTGCAGATCGCGCTGAGCGCCGCCCGCCTCACCGTGGTGCGTGCGACCGGCCCGGTGCACGGCGCCCGAATCGTGGGTGACTAGGCTTCGTCAGACCCTGCCGTCGACTTGGCAGTTGTGGCGACATCTGTGACCGGCGAGGCCACCACGAGCACCAAGTGGATGCTTCGTCACAGGTCCGTCCTCGCGGCGAGCGCCGTGCGGATCCGAGTGAGCAGCCAGCCGGTGCGGACCGTGAGGTGTTGCTTTACGACGCGGATGACCAGCCATCCCGCTTCCTCGAGCCGTTCGCGTCGCTCAATGTCTGCGGCGTAGACCTGTGCGTCGGTGCGGTGGATCTCGCCCTCGTATTCGATCGCGATTCTCTCATTCGGATAGCTGAGGTCGGGCGTAGCCACGAAGTCACCGTACTTGTTCGTCACCGTGTAACCGATAATCGGCTCGGGCAGATTGTTCGCAACGATCAATAACCGCAGGCGGGTCTCCATCGGAGAGTCGGTCTTCCCTCGCACTCGACCGAGAGCTGTGCGCATCGCGCGCGCTCCGCGAGCAGATCCCATCGCTTCGACAGCCGTTCTCAGCTGATCGAGATTGCACAGTGGTCGCTTTCGTCGAACCAGATAGTCACCGGCTACCACGAGGTCATCGTCGGCCAGAAGTGCGCCAAGCTGGCACCAGGCCGCGGCAGGCTCGACGACCTGGAATCCACGGTGCGTGCGACCGGTGATCGGGGACCTCAGGCGATGGCCGATCACGCCGCGAATTCGGGGAGGGAATGCGGGCTGCTCGACGCTGATATGTACCGACGATGACTGCTCGAGCTCGCGTGGTGGAGGAACCTCGTAGATCTTCGCGGCGGTCTCGTGGCTGAAAAACTCGTTCGGTCGCATTCGAGCCCGCAACGCACCAAGGAGATCACTTGCGCCCGACGGAACGCGGATTCCACGGATCGGAGCCTCCAGGTCGAAAGCCCGAAGTCGTGAACGAGACACGCCGGCCGCGTGGGCTGCCGGAACCGTGAATGGGAGCCCCGTGAATTCAGCGGGAAGTGGTTTCGCTCTCGGCATCCGACAATCGTGTCAACTCCTCAACCGGGCGTCGCGAACCATCCACAGGGCGATCGACTTGGCAGTGGTGGTGGGCTATATCGCGCGGAAAGCCGCCACAACTGCCAACTCGGCGACGGAAGTCGGGAATATCGGATGCGGGACGCCGGCTACAGCCGGTAGCGCAGCACGTTCACGCCAGTGAAACTCCACTCGCCGTCGAGCGCGTAGCCGAGGGCACCGAGTTTCTGGGTGATGCTCGGGCGCCAGTCCTGCTTGTCGCTCGTGACCAGCCAGACGACTCCGACCCCGGCCAGCCGGCCTGTCATCTTCTCGAGGGCGGAGTGAATCTCCCAGAGCTGGCCGGTCGGCGGCCGGTGTCTTGAGTGTGACGTCGATCAACCCTGGCGCACGCGGCCGGATGAGGCCCCGCTGCGCCATGCTGCGAGGAAGACCAGGGTGAGGGCTACCGCGAGTAGCGCGGTGAGTGCGTAGGAGCGCCCCTCCGTTCCCATCCAGGTAACCCCGGGGGAGAAGGCAGAAGAACAACCCGGCGAGCGTCGCCGTGGTGCGGGAGGAGAACTGTCGCACCAGCAGCACAATGAGGGCGGCGGCGAGGCCGGTGGCGATCGCGCTGGGCATGCGGAGGATGAATGGTGTGTAGCCGACGACGTCGAACCAGAGGTGCATCCCGGCGTAGTACAGGCCGTGCACCGCATCGACGTGGCCGAGCATTGTGCAGAGCTGCGGCCAGGTGCGCATCGTCGCGGAGACGGTGGCCGCCTCATCGAATTAGACCGAGGGAACCCCGGCGAAGGTTCATGGCGACTCCCTCCGGAAAAGGTTACGGATAGAGAACGAAAGGCCCGTTGCGCTGAGCGCAACGGGCCTTTTGAGCGGTTCTACCGGAGTGGTTCTACCGGAGTGTTTCTACTACTTGGTGGCTACCGTGATCTTCGCGATACCGACGAGCAGCTGCGACTTCACAGCGTCCGTCTTGAAGGTCTTGTCCAGCAGGTCGGCAGCGACGGCCGAGATGTGAACGGTGGTGCCTTCGAGGATGGCATTGTTGCCGTCCATCTGGAGCGGCTTGAGCGATCCACCGTAGAGGTCGAACAGCACGGCCTGGGTCGCGGCGACGGTTCCGTTGACCGAAACATCACCGAGGAGGATGGAATTGCCAGGGTCGATGGTGAAGTTGGTCAGCTCGACCTTGGTGGCACCGGCGGTCAGCGAGAAGCCGGAACCCTCGTGCTTGAGCGAACCCTGCACGTAGGGGCGGTACTTCGCGGCGGGGTCGAAGTACTTCACGTTTCCACCGGTGATCGGGAAGTGGAGGCTGCCATCGACGAGCGTGGCGGTTCCGACGGTGCCCGGCGTGAGGCCGAGGCTCGTGAGGGCCGCAGCGAAGTTCGCGTCGAGCAGGACGGCGGTGTCGACACCGGTCAGGGAAGGGATGTCCGCGAGGGGCTTCGGGTCGGCTGCCGGTGCAGAAGCGGCGGGCTTCGACGACGATCCCGAGCCGCTGCCCGAGTTGGTGCCGGTGCCGGAGCAGGCGGCGAGGCCGGCGACGAGCAGACCTGCAGTGGCGATACCGATTGTGGCCTTGTAGAACTTGCGCATGATTTCGATCCTTTGTCTTGTCTCAGGCTTGCCTTGGTGACAAGCGGTTCTGACTATGCGTTCGGCCCCCCGCGCAAAAAGGATTGGAATCGACCTGCCTCGTTACCGTTCCGTTATCGGATTCAGCAAACATCCAGCTAAAAACGCCGAGATTACGGGGAATTTCCGAAATCGCATGGACCCTTATCGTGATGCGACGAGCTGCGACTAGACGGGGGAACGTCGGAAGGCTCGACGGATGGGACGCATCAGTCGAGTGCGTCCGTGCGGTCCGGTGCGGTACAGCGCCATCCCCACGATGATCACGATGGCGATCGAGATGGCCACCTGCGAGACGCCGTGCGACGGAATCAGGAGGCGCACGGTGAGGGCCAGCGGTACCGCGAACCACTCCCAGCGACCGCTGAGTGCGATGAACGGCACCAGCAGCAGCGCATACCAGGGGTAGCGCGGACTCACGATGAGCAGCGTCGTACCGATCATGATCACCTGCCCGAGCCATGGGGAGGTCGGATCCGTCTTCCACCAGACCAGCACCGCGGTCACCAGCAGCAGTAACGCCGCGACTGCCAGCGACGCGGCCTTCGGTACGAACAGGGTGAGCAGGGTGAAACGGCTGCCGTTGTCGTAACCCTCCTCGGAGAGGTAGCCGGGCAGGTAGCCGAGCACACCGATGCCCGTGGTGATCACGTAGGGGATGTAGAGCACGGCGAAGGTGACGATCGCGGCCACGATCACCTTCCACGGCTGTCGTCGCAGCAGCGCGGGCGCCGCGATCACCGGGATGAGTTTCGCCGCGATAGCTGCGCCGAGGGCGATGCCGCCACGGAACCGGATGCCACGCGAGACGAGCAGGCTGGCCACCACCACCAGGAGCGCCCCGAGCACGTCCACGTGCGAATTGGTGATCGCCTCCGTGGCGACCAGCGGGCTCCACGCCCAGAGGGCTGCCCAGCGCGGATCGATGCCGCGCCGCCGCATGGCCACGATCAGCATCACGGTGATGCCGAGGCTCATCAGCAGGCCGGCCAGCTGCAGCGGCCAGTATTCGGCATCCGGCCCGACGACGAAACGAACGGCGGCGAAGAAGATTTCGCTCGTCGGAGGATAGATCGTGGGGACCTTCGAGCGATTGAGCGCCGAGCAGAAGACCTCGTGCGACGGTTCGGATGACGTCACATCGGTGCGGGCCGGAAGGCAGCGGTGGGTGCCGTCCGCATTCTCGACAGCGGCCGGGAACAACCAGTCGGGGCGGAGCTCGGCGAGGTGGTCGTCGACCGGAACGTAGCGGTAAGGGGAGATACCGGCGTTCTGAACGATGCCGTCCCAGGCGTATCTCGCTGAATCGGTGCTGGTGTTCGGCGGGCCGGCCATGGCGGCACCGCCGATGAGAGCTGATCCCGCGAGGATCATCGCGATGGCCACTTTCACCGGAACACGGCGGAGGGCGAGGAAGGCGAGAGCGAAGAGCGCCCACAACCCTGCGGTGCAGAGCAGCAGCGCTGTCGGATGCGTGCGGTCGAAATATCCGAGGGCGGTCACCGAATACCAGGTCAGCGCGGCCATGGCGACGACGAACACGGAGGCGACGGCGATTCTCATTGCTCCCATCCTGTCGGAAAGGCCGTCGGTAGCCCGGCACCGATCGGAGTGGCGTCCCTGAATCGTAAGATTTGCCCGGCACGGTTTCGGTGAATGAATGCTCAAATAGGTCCATGCGCCGTTTCATGCTTGACCTGCGACGGGTATTCACGACTCCGTCGAGGAACCCGCGCATGGCCGTCGTGCTCGGACGCCTGCTCGGCAGCGCCTTCATCATCTGCTTCGGGACCGGCCTGTACAGCCATTTCCTGCAAGACCCTCTGCCGTGGATGGTCTTCCCCACCAGGCCCCAGACGCTCTACCAGCTCACCCAGGGCATCCACATCACTGCGGGCATCGCCTGCTTCCCGCTGCTGTTCGGCAAGCTCTACTCGGTTTTTCCGGAACTGTTCCAGACACCGCCGATCAAGAACTTCGCCAATCTCCTCGAGCGCGCGTCGATCGCGATCTTCGTCGCCGCGTCTCTCGTGCAGATCTCGACCGGGCTGCTCAACACCTACCAGTGGTATCCGTTCCCCTTCCCATTCCGCCAGACGCACTTTGCGCTCTCCTTCGTGATTATCGGGTCGCTGGCGATCCACATCGCGGTGAAGCTCCCGCTGATCTCCCGCTACTGGACGAGGAAGCGCAGCATCGACGCCGATGGCGACCTGATGCTGGACGACGAGGACAGGCCGCTCACTCACGCGGATGTCGCGGCTGAACTCGCGGCGACCACCCCCGAGCCCGTCGGACCGATCTCCCGCCGCGTCGACGGCCTGACCGGTCGCGTGATGGGCTGGATCGACAGTGCCCCGCCGCGCCAGCCGAAGGTCTCCCGCCGCGGCTTCATCGCCACGATCAGCATTGCGACTGCAGCCGTGGTGACCCTCACCGCCGGCCAATCCTTCCGTTTTCTCGAAGCCCTCAACATCTTTGCTCCGCGCAAACACGACACCGGGCCGAACAGCCTCCCGATCAACCGCACGGCCAAAGCCGCGCAGATCAGCGACAGTGCCGTCGGTTCCGACTGGCAGCTCGCGGTCAGCCGTGGGGACGCGGTGAAGCTCTACAGCTACTCGGATCTCACCGCCATGACGCAGTACCAGGTGGATCTGCCGATCTCCTGCGTGGAGGGCTGGAGCCAGATGGCATCGTGGCGCGGGGTTCGCCTGCGCGATCTGATGGACGGCGTCGGCGCTCATCCGGACGAGGACCTGCGCCTCACCAGCCTTGAGGTCAAGGGCGGCTATCGCGTGACCGAGATGGGTTCGGAATACGTGCAGGACGATCTGACTCTGGTGGCGCTGCAACTCAACGGCGACAAGCTCGACATCGACCACGGCTACCCTGCGCGCATAATCGCGCCCGGTCGTCCCGGCGTGCTGCAAACCAAGTGGCTGAGCAAGCTGGAGGTGATCTGATGAGGGCCTGGCGAATTGGACTCGTGATCGTCGGCGTGCTGCTGCTCGCCCTCGGTGCTGTGGTACTGGTGGACACCGTCAAGCCGATCAAAATCATCGGCGTGGCATCCTGGTTCCTGCTCGCCCTGATCGTGCACGACGGCATCATCGCATTCGTCACCTTCGGTGTCGGCTTTCTGCTTCGCAGGGCTGGCCGCAAACTGCCAGTCGCCGTTCTCGCCACCATCCAGGGCGCGCTCGTGGTCTGCGCGATCTTCGCGATCATCGTGCTGCCGGCGGTCTACAAGCAGTTCCTCGGAAGCAACAACCCTACGATCCTCCCCTTGAAATACGGGCCGAACCTGATCATCCTGTGGGCATCGGTGGTCGTGCTGACCACCGTCGCAATCGTTGGGTATTACGCCTTCACGAGACGGCAGAAGAACCGGCTGTCGGTCTCCCAGGACTGAGCCACCCGTAGTCCGACTTGTTCGGCACGCTGCTCGAGCGAGTCGCTGCCGATCTCCGCCCAGGGGAATGCGTCGCTCCGGTGACCGTGGATGTCCACGATGGTTCCGTCGTACACGTGGTCGCACGACGCGTCCGCGCTGACCTCGACGATCGCTACGCCATCCTCCGCGAGCAGTTCTGCACAGCGCGCAAGGAGAGCGGATGGATCCCCGCCGATACCGATGTTGCCATCGATGAGTAGCGTGGCGGCCCAGGATCCCTCACGCGGGAGGCGCTCGAAGACGGAGCGGCCGAGCACCATCAGACCGGATTCGCGAGCGATCTCGACAGCGGTTGATGAGACGTCGATGCCGAGGGCGGTGAGCCCAAGGTTCATGGCGGCCTTGACCATCCGGCCAGGGCCGCAACCGATGTCGAGCACGGCACCGTCGAGACCATTGAGCAGGCTGAGGTCGACGGCATCCGCGTCGTCGTTCCAGCGGGAGACGTTCATCGCCGAGGAGGGGAGTTCTGAGTGGGACTGCACATCCCGGAGGTAGAGCACCTGGTCGTCCCTGCGCAGAGCACGGGCGTAGGGCTCGCCGCCACCGGACCCGAAAGTGCCGTAGGTCGCGAGGCTCATGATCCGACCCCGAAGGAAGCCAGGGCACTGGCGAAGCGCGTGTGCGGTGCGATGGCTGCGACGGTGCGTGCGTCGTCGATGGTGTCGACATCCACGAGTTCCGGCAGGTGCCGCACCCTGAGGCCCGCGCTTTCGAGGCGCTGGAGCTGCACCTGTCCCGTGTCGTCGCGCGACATTGGTACGCCACGGATGAGGGAGCCGTCCGGCTCCGCCATCGCGAGGGTCCAGTAGCCGCCGTCGTTCGCCAATCCGAGCCAGGCGTCGACATCTGCCGGCCACTCATCGAAGACGGGGGCCAGAAGCTCCGGGGTCAACTGAGGGGTGTCCATACCGACCAGCACGGTCGGTCCAGCGCACTCATCAAAAATCGCTCCCAGGCGCATGTCCAGCTCTCCGCTCACTTGGTGTATCACTTCGTATGATTCGGAGCCGATCGGGAATAGGTTGCCATCGAAAGCCAAAATACGTCGAGTCGCTGGCAGGGTACTCACTGCCTCGAAGGTGTCGGAAAGGGCTGCGGCGGCGAGAATCGCGGCCTGTTCGAGACTGAGCGGAGGGTGCAGCCTGGTCTTCACCCGGCCGGGGATGGTCTCCTTGGCGATGATGATGAGCGTTGTCATCGGCCTGACTCCCTCAGCAGTGAGGACATGTCCTTTATTGCGATAACGGTACCGCGGATGGTGCCGGTCACCTTCGAGCGTCCGATCCGTGGCGAGTAGGGCGTGTCGATCTCTACGACGGTCCACTTGGCCGCCGACGCCTTGAGCACCATCTCGAGCGGGTATCCGCTGCGCCTGTCCTGCAGGTCGAGGGAGAGCAGCGCCTCGCGGTTCGCCGCGCGCATCGGCCCGAGATCGTGCAATGGGATGCCGGTCGCCCGGCGCATCATCCTGGCCAACGCGCGGTTGGCGATGCGGGCGTGGGCCGGCCAGGCCTTCGCAACTGTCGGCCTGCGCCTGCCGAGCGCGAGGTCGGCGCTGCCGCTCGACACCAGCTCGACGAGAGGAGCGAGATCGGCGGGGTTCATCGAGGCGTCGGCGTCGCAGAAAGCAACGATCGGTGCGGTCGCAGCCAGCAGCCCGGCATGGGCTGCCGAGCCGAACCCCCGCCGCGGTTCGTGCACCACCATGGCTCCGGCGGCCACGGCCACCTCGGCCGAGTTATCGGTCGAGCCGTTGTCGACCACGATCGCTCGATACCCCGCGGGCAGCCGTGAGAGTACCCAGGGGAGAGCCTGCTCTTCGTTCAAGCACGGCAGAACGACATCGACGAGAGGGACAGGCACCCCCTGAGCGTACGAGGAAGAGAGGGTGAAGCAGTGCTCAAACCCTTACGAAATGAGAACCGATTGTTCCACCGCCCCCCACTCGCGGCATTTCCCGAACACCGAGACTTATCCTGAGGGAGTGTCTACGTCATCCACGGCCAGCAGCCTGCGGCCTGATTCGCTGAGGGATCGCCGCGTCCTGGTAGTGGACGACGACCCGACAGTCTCCGAGGTGGTTTGCCGCTACCTGCGGGCTGCCAGCTTCATCGTCGACGAGACGGCGGATGGTCTGAGCGCCGTCGAGATGGCGTCGCGCATCCGCCCAGATCTCGTTGTGCTCGACCGGATGCTGCCCGGTATCGACGGCCTCGAAGTGTGCCGTCGCATCCGCGCGGAGCGGCCGGTGCCGGTCATCCTGCTCACCGCCCTTCGCGAAGAGGACGACCGTATCGACGGTCTCGAGGCCGGCGCCGACGACTATCTGGCTAAACCCTTCTCCCCACGCGAGCTCGTGCTGAGAGTCCAGTCGGTTCTGCGCCGCAGCCTCAACGAGTTCTCGCCGGAATCCGTCATTGACTCCGGAGACTTCCATCTCGATGTCTCATCGCGTCGGGTCTCCCAGCGCGGCGTGGAGCTCGCCCTGACCGTGCGCGAATTCGACCTGCTGGCCTTCCTGATCCGGCATCCGCAGCAGGTCTTCAGTCGTGAGGAACTGCTCCGAGCCGTCTGGGGCTGGGAATTCGGCGATCTCTCCACCGTGACCGTGCACGTGCGCCGGTTGCGCGAGAAGATCGAGCCGGACCCCGCGCACCCCACACTGCTCGGCACCGTCTGGGGAGTCGGCTATCGTTTCGAATCGCAGCCGGCGGTGTCCTCGTGATGAGTCTCGCGGATCTAGCGCTCGTGGCGGTGATGGCACTCGCCATTGCCGTTGTGGTCGGAGCGGTGTCCCTCCTCGTACTCCGGATGCTGTCCCGCCGCTCGTTCGTGCTGCAGCTGTATCTGATCGCCCTGGCTGCGGTGCTCTCCATTGTCGGCGGCATGTGGTTCGCCGCCTCCGCGATGTTCGTCACGCCGAAAGACCTCACGGTTTTCTTCTCCGTGGCCGTGATCGCCGGAATCGTTTCACTGGCCCTCGCCGCCCTGCTCGGCCGCTCGCTGGTGCGCAACAGTCGTCAGCTCATCGCCGCGACCAGGCGCATCGGCACCGCACAGGAACTGGTCGACAGTGGGAAACACAGCAGTAACGAGTTCGCGGCGCTGGCCGAGGAACTAAGCGCCACGAGTCATCGGCTCGCAGAATCCCGGGCCCGCGAGGAGCGGGCGGAGAACTCGCGGCGGGAACTAGTGGCCTGGATCTCGCACGACCTGCGCACTCCGCTGGCCGGCATCCGCGCCATGGCCGAAGCCCTCGAAGACGGCATGGTCGACGAGCCACAGCGCTACTACCTGCAATTGAGATCGCAGGCCGATCGCATGAGTGGCATGGTCGACGACCTCAACGAACTGTCCAGGATCCACTCCGGCGCGCTGCACCTGTCGATGCAGCAGGTCTCGCTCTACGACCTCATCAGCGACGTGGTCGCCGAACTCGGACCGTTCGCGAAATCACGCTCGATCGAACTGGTGGGCGATGGATCTCGCGAACTGAATATTCTCGCCGATCC
The DNA here is from genome assembly GCF_040549465.1 of Glaciihabitans sp. UYNi722. NCBI lineage: Bacteria > Bacillati > Actinomycetota > Actinomycetes > Micrococcales > Microbacteriaceae > Glaciihabitans > Glaciihabitans sp. UYNi722. The sequence goes on from NZ_JBEPTL010000030.1 coordinate 30,621, forward strand.
GCGCGAGCTGTCGAGGGTCGTCGGAAACCTGGTCATGAACTCGATCCAGCACTCCCCGGCGGGAAGCCCGATCACGGTCTCCGCACGCCAGAGTGACGAAGGAATGGCGGTCATCTCCGTAATAGATGCCGCTGGCGGCATACCTGAGAAAGACCTCGGTCGAGTCTTCGAGGCTGGCTGGCGCGCGAGCAACTCGCGGACACCTGATGTGGCGACGAGTCGCTCCGGCGGCGCGGGTCTCGGCCTCGCCATCGTGCAGGGCATTGTGCAGGCGCACAGCGGGCGGGTCGTCGTGCAGAACGTCCCAGGCGGATGCCGCTTCGACGTGTTCCTTCCACGCACACCGGTGACCGCATGACCCCGCGCGCCTCACGCATCAGCCTCTTACGTCTCTGGGCAGCGCTGGCGGGAATCGTCTCCGCCGCTGTCGTGCTGGCCGTCGCCGAGGTCATTGCCGCCTTCGTCGGCGCCGCGGGCAGCCCGCTCTTCGCCGTCGGATCCCTGGTGATCGACCTGGCCCCACCCGGAGCCAAAGACTTCATGATCGCCCTGTTCGGCACGGGAGACAAAGCCGCGCTGCTCACCCTGATGGCGGTGATCCTCCTGGTGCTCGCGGCCCTCGCCGGTGTGCTCGAAGTACGTAGGACGCCATGGGGCGTCGTGCTCTTCGGCATCGGTGCGCTGCTGGCGCTCATCGCCGTGCTCACTCGCGCCGGTGCGACCGGGTTCAACGGTGTTCCGACCGTCGTCGGAGCCGTCGTCGGTGTCGTAGTGCTTCGCATCCTGGCGCAGCGACTGGCCAACTGGAAAGTCTCAGAGGCGAAACAGGCCAGGGTTCCGCAGGCCTTCGCGCCGACCACCCAACTCGAGCGGAGGAGCTTCCTGAGGCTCGCAATCGTCGCGGGCGCGGCATCCGTGATCGTAGGGACCGGCGCACGGCTCATCAACTCCACGTCGTCGGTGGTCACGGACATCCGCACGAAGCTCACCTTGCCGAAGCCTGTGGTCGCCGCCCCGGCGGTTCCGGCCGGGGCCTCGCTCGACATCGAGGGCGTCTCTCCGCTGGTCACCCCCAACGCCGACTTCTACCGCATCGACACCGCCTTCTCTCCGCCCTCGATCAACCCGGACGACTGGAAACTGAAGATCACCGGCATGGTGGAGAACGAGGTCGAGCTGACCTTCGCCGAGCTCGCGGACAAGCCGCTCATCGAACACTTCGCGACGCTGAGTTGCGTGTCGAACGAGGTCGGCGGCGATCTGGTCGGCAACGCGCTGTGGCTCGGCTACCCGATTCGCGAGCTACTCAAACAGGCGGTGCCGAAGGCGGGCGCCGACATGGTGCTCTCGACGAGCATCGACGGTTTCACCGCCGGGACGCCGCTCGATGTTCTGCAGGACGAGGGCACGGAGGCGCTTCTCGCCATCGGAATGAACGGTGAACCTCTGCCGGTGGAACACGGCTTCCCTGTGCGCATGGTGGTTCCCGGCCTCTACGGTTATGTCTCCGCCACCAAATGGGTGGTGGAGTTGAAGGTGACGAAATTCGCGAACGCCGAGGGCTACTGGACCCCGCGCGGCTGGGACGCGAAGGGCCCGACCAAGCTCTCCTCCCGCATCGACACACCGCGGGCCGACTCCTCGATCACAGCGGGCAAGGTCGCGGTCGCCGGCGTCGCCTGGTCACCGCACAATGGCGTGAGCGCCGTCGAGGTGCAGGTGGACGACGGCGCGTGGGTCGAGGCGAGGCTCGCCGACTCGATTTCGGTCGATACCTGGCGACAGTGGGTCTACGAGTGGCCGGCCAGCAAGGGATCGCACCAGATCCAGGTGCGGGCGACCGACACGAACGGCACGACCCAGAGCGACAGGCAACTGCCCCCGGCGCCGAACGGCTCAGAGGGCTGGGCCCAGATCAACATCAGGGTCGACTAGCTAGACGACTGCTGCCCTGAGCGGTGCGGTGGCGAACTCGCGCATGCCGTCCTCGAAGCTGACGGACGGCGTCCAGCCCAGTTCCGATTTCAGACGATCGGATGACGCGGTGATGTGCCGCACATCGCCCAACCGATATTCGCCGGTGATCACCGGCGAGAGTCCGCCGGAGTGCAGGCTCAGCTGCTCGGCCAGCTCACCGATCGTGTGCACGTCGCCGCTGCCGACGTTGAACGCGCGGAACGCGCTCGCGGGCTGGTGCTCCGTCCACTCGAGGGCAGCGATATTGGCAGATGCCACATCCCGAACGTGCACGAAGTCACGGCGCTGCCCGCCATCCTCGAACACGCGCGGCGCCTCGCCACGCTCGAGGGCTGAGCGGAACAGTGAGGCGACACCCGCGTACGGTGTGTTCTGCGGCATCCCCGGTCCGTAGACGTTGTGGTAGCGCAGTGCCGCCGCACGGCCACCGGTGGAGCGCGCCCAGGACGTCGCGAGGTATTCCTGCGCGAGTTTGGTGATCGCGTAGACGTTACGCGGGTCGAGGGGAGCGGTCTCCTCGATGAGTTCCGGCAGCAGCAGTTCGCCCTGCTCATCGACAGGATCGAACCGGCCGGCGTCGAGATCTTCGACGTGTCGTGGTTCCGGTCTCGCCGAGCGTCCTGTCGCGTCACGATAGTTTCCCTCGCCGTAGACGACCATCGAGGAGGCGACCACGAGCCTGGTCTTCTTCGCTTCCGACATCGCCGCGAGGAGCACGGCCGTGCCGAGATCGTTGCTTCCCACATAGTCCGGTGCGTCGGAGAAGTCCACGCCGAGTCCGACCTTCGCCGCCTGGTGGCAGACGACGTCGATGTCGCGGAGTACTTCGTCGACGACAGCCCTGTCACGCACATCGCCGGTGACAAATTCGACCCGCGGATCTGGCTGCACGGCCGCGCCGTGCACGTCGGACCGCAGTGAGTCGAGAACGCGCACCCGCCAGCCGCGTTCGAGCGCCGCATCGACGATGGCGGAGCCGATAAACCCCGCGCCACCGGTGACGAGCAGGCTGGTCATATGGTGGGTCTCGCCAGCACGTCGGCGACGGCGTCCGCGGGGATCAGCTCCTGCGGCGCATAGTCGTCGGGCATGGCTCGCACGATGGCTTCGATGGCCGCGACAATGCGGGGTTGTGCCTCCGCGAGCCGTTTCAGCACGAGCTCGTGGCTGACCGCATCCGGATCGACGGTGCCGGATGCCGGAGTAAGCCCGGCGTCGCTATCGGTGACGAAGGAGAGGTTGACGGTGTCGATGTTCAGCTCGGATGCCAGCGGCACCTCCGGATACATCGTCATGTTCACCGTGTGGGCGCCGGCAGCACCGAACCAGAGTGACTCGGCCCGCGTCGAAAAGCGCGGACCCTGGATCACGACCACTGTGCCGCTGGAGGCGAAGTTCTCACCGGCATCCGTCAGCGCCTTCGTCGCGATCTCGTGCATGGCCGGCGCGAAAGGGTCGGCGGCGGCGAGATGCTGCACAGAGCCCTGGTCGAAGAAGGTGTCGGCCCTACCGCTGGTGCGGTCGATGAACTGGTCGGTGAGCACCAGGGTTCCCGGCGGGTAGTCGGCACTCACGCCGCCGACCGCGGAACTGGAGAGGATCACTTTCACCCCGAGCGATGCCAGCGCCCAGATGTTCGCCCGGTAGTTGATGAGGTGCGGAGGCACAGAATGATCGACCCCGTGCCGCGTGAGGAAGGCAGCGCGGCGGCCGCCGAGTTCGCCGAGCGTGACCTCGGCTGCACCGTAGGGGGTGGAGATCCTCCGCTTCTCGGAGCTGGCAGGGTCGAAGAGGCTGTAGAGACCTGAGCCTCCGATGATGGCGACGCTGGCTTCTGTCATGGCTCTAGTCTTCCAGTGATTGGGATCGGGATGACCGTTGGCAGGTGATCACAAAGACCGGACGCCCACTTGGTCTAGACGTCCATAGAGTGCGCACCGTCGCGATCCTAGGCTCGTCGTGAGTCCGGATCTATTCCCGCGACCTCGGCGATGAACAGCAGCGCCGGGGTTTCAGCACGACTGACAGAGGATGATCGATGCGCGCCAGACATGCACTCCCAGCACTTGCCATTCTCGCCGTCGTCGCGCTCACCGGGTGCGTCGACAACTCGACTCCGGCCGCGAGCGGGGCGCCAGGCAGCGGAACGTCCGGGGCCGTAACGAAAGACAAGGCAGCGGCGGCACTCGTGCCTGCGGACATCAGCAAGGGCGGCAAGCTCATCATCGGTACCAGTCCGAACTATGCGCCGAACGAGTACAAAGACAATGCAGGCAAACCGATCGGCTGGGCCATCGAACTCAGCGACGCCCTCGCCGCCAAGCTCGGCCTCAAGCCCGAGTACCAGATCGCGAAGTTCGAGAACATCATCCCGAGCATCGTCGCTGGCAAGATTCAGGTCGGCGAGTCGTCTTTCACCGACACCCTCGAGCGTGAGAAGCAGGTCGACTTCGTCAACTACTACAGCGCCGGCGTGCAGTGGGCGTCCGGCATCGGCAAGGATGTCGACCCCGACAACGCCTGCGGCCTCAAGGTCGCTGTGCAGGCGACCACCTTCGAAGACACCGATGAGATCCCTGGCAAGAGCGCGGCCTGCGTGGCAGCAGGCAAAGACCCGATCATCAAGATGCCGTTCGAGACCCAGGATTCCGCGGCCAACTCGGTGGTCCTCGGCCAGGCCGACGCCTTCAGCGCTGATTCCCCGGTCACGCTCTACGCGATCTCCAAGCTGAAAGACAAGCTGCAGCCGGCCGGCAAGACCTTCGACGACTCGCCCTACGGCCTCGCCGTTCCACAGAAGTCGGGACTGGTGAAGGCGGTGCAGGCCGCGCTCCAGTCGATGGTGGATGACGGCTCCTACGGCAAGATCCTCGACAAGTGGGGTGTGGGCGCCGGCGGTCTCGACACCATCACCATCAACGCCGCATCAAAGGGTTAGTGCTGGCGGGCCCAGAGCTGCAGCCAGAGCAACAGCCGCGTCTCAGGGTCATCCAGCCTGATACCGAACAGCGGTTCGACCCGAGACAGGCGGTAGCGCACCGTATTGGCGTGCAGGCCGAGACGTGCTGAGGTCTCGATCGCGTTGGAGCCGCAGTCGAGGTAGATGCGCAGCGTCTGTTCGAAGGCCGTCTTCCGGCGTGAATCGTGTTCGGCGATAGCGATGGCGTAGTCGCCCGGCAGCTGCCCTCCGTCGCGGAGTCGAGTCACAACCTCGCCCAGTTGCAGGCGCGGGCCGAGTGATTGTCGATCCGAGACGATGTCGTCTGACTCGGCGTTCAGACGTCCGTCTTCTGCATCACGCAGCAGGATCGCCAGCACGGCCTCCGCCTCCCGCCGGGAGCTCGCGACCTCGGCGATCGGCGCGCTGCCCCCGAAACCAGCGAGCACCATTCTTTTCACGGCACGCTGGGCATGGTGCGCGATACGTAGGATGCCGTCGTGCTGGAAGGGCCACGAAGTCGTCGTCGACTCCGGTAGCACCACATAGACGATGTTGTCAGCGAGACCGCAGGCTGTGCCGGGCAACCAGACCGCGCACGCGGTACGCACGATGTCGTAGAAAGAGAGGCTGGCCTGGAAGGCGTCGGGAGAGTCGTCGGCGCGACCAAGGGCAGTCATGGCGACGATGCGCACCGAGTCGGCCACGATGCCGAGCTGTACGGCGGCCAATTCTGCTCGATCAGCCTGGAACAGTAGCGGAGAGACCAGCTCGATCTGCCTGGTGCGCCCGGAGTCGTGGTTGGTGCGGCGATGGAGCAGGTGCAGCGCGGCGACGTTCGACGCCTCGAGAAGCAGTTGTTCGACATCCGGATCGATGGGTGCGTCGTCGGCGATCAGCCAGAGCGAGCCGAGCACGACGCTCCCCGCACGGATGGCCACGGCGGACCGGGTGAGCGAGTTCTCGCTGGGCGCGACCGACTCGACGCTGCGCGAGGCGTGAACGCGCGCGTAGTCCGCATCGTTCTGATCGGTGTGCGGAACGTGCAGCTGCAAGATCGAGTTGCGTCTCGTGTCGTCGATCGGTTGTTCGGGCAGGGTCGAATAGGCCAGCAGGTTCTGCTCGGGGTCCGCGAATGCAACGGCCCCGCCGACCAGCGAGGCCACGGTGTTGGCGAGGGCGAAGAGGTCGCCCGGCCGGATGTCGGCGAGCGTGCGTCCAGCCCGCCGGTGGGGTACCACGGCCGCAGCGAAGATCTCGGCCAGCTCGTGCCACGGTACGGAGTCGGCGGCGCGAAATAGGGCGACATCCGCTGTGCGTGCTGCACTTCGCAACTCGGTGTCGTCGGCGCCATGGGCCTTGTAGACCAGGCAGACGTAGCCGGCGTCCTTCAGCCCCTGTAGCCGCGTGGGAAGGTGGGCGCCGCTGATCGGGATGCCGATGGCGAGCGCGATCGCCCCTGGGAAGCGGGCGAGCGGCGCAGAGCTGTCGTACAACGCGGTGCCGGATACCCTCGGAGATCCGATTTGCGGAGTCTCGACGAGAGCGGCGACATCAGAGGCAATCGACCGGGCGAGCTCGGCGAGCGTGGGAAGGGCGGCGCTGGATTCGTCAGACATAGTCATCCTCGACTTGGTATCTCATGATAACTGCGGAGGCCCGACTTTGTCTGTACCTCCATAGGGCACGACGAGCGGCACATCTAGGCTGACTTCTGCAGCGCAAGCGATCGAGTGAGGGGCGCCCGTGAAGGCCAGCGACGTTCGGCAGCTGATCCAGGTCAGGATGCCCGAACCGTCGCGACGCAAGAGGGTGCTGAGAAGTGCTTTCAGCGTCGCCGAGTATCGCACCGCCGCACGCCACGTGCTGCCGCGCGGCATCTTCGACTATCTGGACGGTGGCTCGGAAGACGAGGTGACTCTGCGGCGGAACCGCGCGTCCTTCGACGCCTGGGGACTGATGCCGAGCTGGGGGGCTGTGACCGGACCCGATACGACCACGGGGATCCTCGGGCGCCAGAGCGCGCTCCCGATCATGCTCACACCCACGGGTGCGACCCGACTGTTCCATCCGGAGGGAGAACTGGCGGTCGCGAGGGCCGCCGCCAGCGCTGATATCCCCTACGGGCTGGCCGGCCTCAGCACCGTCTCCCTCGAGGATGTCGCGGCTCAGTCGCCCACCCTCGATCGATGGTTCAACTTCGGTCTGTCATCCGATGCCGGCTACCAGGCTGCCAAATTAGAACGCTGTCGCGCCGCCGGCATTCGCACGCTGATCGTGAGCGCCGACACCCGAGCGCTCGGCTCCCGTGAGCGAGACCTCCGCAACGGCTTCACCGCGCCACCGGCACTCACGCTGTCGTCCCTGGTTGGCATCGCCGCCCGTCCCGGCTGGTGGACGAGTTTTCTGCGTGCCGACGGCATCCGTTTTCCGAACCTCGACCCGAGCGATTCGGATGCGGCGCTGGTCACCCCGTCGATGTGGCAGCAGATCCTCGGCCACTCCGACGCTTCGCGGGGCTGGGGCGATCTCGACGCTCTTCGCGCTCAGTGGTCGGGGAAGATCGTGCTCAAGGGCTGCGTGAACCCGGCGGATGTGGCGCGCGCCGCGAGCATCGGTCTCGATGCGGTGCAGCTCAGCAACCACGGCGGGCGCCAGCTCGACCACATGCTGAGCCCGATGGACGTGCTGCAGGAGTGCCGCCAGCGAGTCCAGGGCGAGATGGAGCTGTACCTGGATTCCGGGATCCGGCGTGGCAGCGACATCCTCACGGCGCTCGCCCTCGGCGCGGACGCCTGCTCGATCGGTCGCCCCTACCTCTACGGACTCGTCGCTGCAGGCTCCGCCGGTGTGACTCGCGTCATCGAGATCTTCGCGGCGGAGTTGCAGCGCACCATGACCCTCGTGGGTGTCTCCTCCATCGCGGAGCTCAAGGACCGCGGTGCCGAACTGGTGCGCGAACTGCCACGCCTGCCGCAGGAACTGCCGAGCACCGTCCGCGAGTAGTCGCCATTCGGGTGTCGACCGCGCAATCGGCCGTCCAGCCCACCGGCTAAGGTCATTCAGTGGCACATCTACTGGGAGCCGAGTCCCTTCACCTCGAATATCCCACCCGTGTCATCTTCGATCGGATCACTATCGGCCTCGACGAGGGCGACCGCATCGGGGTCGTCGGACGCAATGGCGATGGAAAATCGACGCTGCTGCGCCTCCTCAGCGGGCGCATCGAACCGGATGCCGGGCGCGTCACGCGCCGCAACGGCGTGACGCTCGGCATGCTCGACCAGGCCGACATCCTGCCCGACGACCTGGTGGTGCGCGACGCGATCGTCGGCGACAAGGAAGAGTACGAATGGGCGGGGGATGCCCGCATCCGCGATGTCATCGACGGCCTGCTGCTCGACGTGCCGTGGGAGGCCACGATCGCCGAGCTCTCCGGCGGACAGCGGCGTCGCGTCGGACTTGCGAAACTGCTGGTCGGCGACTGGGATGTCGTCTTCCTCGACGAGCCGACCAACCACCTCGACGTGGAAGGCATCGCCTGGCTCGCCGGTCACCTCAACAAGCGCTGGCCGGCCAACCAGGGCGGACTGATCGTGGTGACCCACGATCGGTGGTTCCTCGACGAGGTGTCGACCGATACCTGGGAGGTGCACGACCAGATCATCGAGCCATTCGAGGGCGGGTACGCGGCGTACATCCTGCAGCGCGTCGAACGTGACACGATGGCCGCCACCATGGAGTCGAAGCGCCAAAACCTCGCACGCAAGGAGCTTGCCTGGCTTCGCCGCGGAGCCCCCGCCCGCAGCACGAAGCCAAAGTTCCGAATGGATGCCGCCTACGAACTGATCTCCAACGAACCGCCACCCCGCGACACCGTCGCCCTCAGCCAACTCGCCACCGCGCGCCTCGGCAAAGACGTCGTGGACCTGCTGGACGTCGGAGTCATCTATGGCGGCACGAAAGACATCGACGGCCACACGACCGGTGGCAAAGAGGTGCTCAAGGACATCGAGTGGCGCATCGCGCCCGGCGAGCGCACAGGTATCCTCGGCGTCAACGGTGCGGGCAAGTCCACGCTGCTGTCGCTCGTCGCCGGCACGCTGCAGCCGACATCCGGACGCGTCAAACGCGGCAAGACGATTCGCGTGGCGATCCTGAGCCAGCAGCTCGGCGAGCTCGCGGACATCCTCAACGACCGGGTCATGGATGTGATCGCGCGCCAGAAGAGTTCCTACATCAGCGGCGGCAAAGAGCTCACGCCCGGCCAGCTGCTCGAGCGTATGGGTTTCATGAGCGCCCAGTTGAGCACCCAGGTGAAGGATCTCAGCGGCGGCCAGCGACGTCGCCTGCAGCTGCTCCTCATCCTGCTCGGCGAACCGAACGTGCTCATCCTCGACGAGCCGACCAACGATCTGGACACCGACATCCTCGCCGCGATCGAAGACCTCCTCGACTCCTGGCCTGGCACCCTGCTCGTCGTCAGCCACGACAGGTATCTGCTCGAGCGGGTCACCGACAACCAGTACGGCATCCTCGACGGACGCATGCGGCACCTGCCCGGCGGCGTCGACCAGTACCTGCAGCTGCGCTCCCAGCAGGGAACCAGGGGCCAGACCGTCACCGAATCGCATCGAGTGGGGGGCAAGGCGGATGCCGGCGTCAACGCCAAGGGCAGGCCTCGGCTGCAGGGCGCGGAACTCCGCAACGCGGAGAAGGAACTCGGATCGGTCAGCCGTCGCCTCGACAAGGTCACCACCCAGATCGCCGCCGTGCACGAGCGTTTCGCCGGTCACGACCAGTCCGACTACTCGGGTCTCGCCGCCCTCCAGGCGGAACTCACGACCCTCCAGGATTCGATGGCCGAACTCGAGCTGCGCTGGCTCGAACTGAGCGAAGCGCTGGAGAAGTAGAGCCTCCGTTTCTGTGCAGGCCGTGGGGTGCTCAGTAGTCTGTGCAGCATGAGCGAGAACAACAAGCGGTACGACAGGGTCCTGCGCTACGGCAGCAACTCCGATCGGCTGCAGTTCTTTAGCGACGCGGTATTCGCGATTGCCATGACACTGTTGGTGATCGAGATCACGGTTCCGACCGTCGAGAACGGCCCGAAGACCACGCAGGCGATGCTCGACGGTGAGTTGTGGGTTGCGCTCGGCCATCTCGTGCCACAGTTCTTCGCCTACGCGATCAGCTTCACGGTGATCGGGATCAACTGGGCAGGACACCATCGCAAATTTGCTCTGACCAGGAAGTTCGATGGCAATGTCGTCTCCCTCAACCTGTTGCTGCTCTTCTTCATCGCCTTCGTGCCCTTTCCCACCAGCCTTCTCAGCGAATACGGCGGCTCGATGCCCGCAGTGATCTTCTATGCGGGCACGGTCAGCGCGATCAGCCTTCTGCAGTTTGCACTCTGGGCCTACGCCTACCGCGGCGGGTATCTCGACGAGAAGGTGGATCAGGGGATGTATCGCTATGTGCGAAGGAACCTGCTCACGGTGCCGTTGATCTTCCTGCTCTCCATCCCCGTGGGGTTCCTCTTCGGCGGCGCCTGGGCGCTGTACTTCTGGATACTCAACTGGCCGCTGAGCATCATCGTTGGCCGGTACGACCCTGGGTCGAAGGCTTCGAAGGCTTCGAAGGCTTCGAAGGCTTCGAAAGCCGCCTAGGGCGTGTTTCCTAACGGTTTGAGCCAGATTGTGATGGCCCGAAGGACGACTCCGCCGCGGTAGGTGAGGGCGAGTTTGTCGTATCT
>NZ_JBEPTL010000031.1:0-39179 GCF_040549465.1 Glaciihabitans sp. UYNi722
CCGCTCACGCTGGCGACGCCGACATCAACAAACAGCGAAACGACATCATTATCGAACCCGCGGACACATCCCATAAACGCGACTGTAGTACTAGGGCGTGTTGCTAAACCTATTTCGGGGTCGTGTGGGCGAATCTTGAGTGGTGTTTCGTGATGTTGTTTCTGATGATGCTTGAGCTGTGATCGGTCCGTTGTTTCCGAGGGTGTTGTCGATTACCTGCCACGCATCCTGCAGAGTGTCCAGTTGGACTCTTGGTCGCACCGACTTCAGGTGTCCGGAAACTGATACAGGACCCTAGATCGACATGCTGGGCATCGATGCTTTACGCCTGGTTGGGGTAAACCCCAATTGGACATACTCGAACCTGCTACGAGCGTGGCGCACTCAACAGTGCTACACCGAGCAGACTCAACTAGACGTTAGCCGCGGGGCTCAGGGCAGTTTGGCCTCTGTCCCTCGAATTTTTGCATCCTATTTGGCGAGGGTGTTAGCAGAACTCCAGAGCAGCACGCTCCGCTCTTCAATAAATGTGTCGTAGTCGTCGTTGAACAAGCTAGGTGGGCACAAAGCAGAATCGAGGATATTGCCCGACTTTGATGCTGGCATCTTCGGTCTGTACCGGCTGGGCGCGACCCCGCCAAGAGCTTTATTGTCCGCGGCCGAGATGATCGCAAAGTTTGCGAGCCGATTGATGTCGGCGCTGTCGCGATCTTGCCCTTTGAGGAATTTCTGTGGGTTGAGGTGGTGGAATTCTTTTCGGTTGTAATGCCGCAGCACTTCTCCAAGAGAAACTCGTGACCCAGAAACGAAGCTCAGGGGGTTGGACTGGACGAGCAAGAGAATAAAAGTCTTCGTGGCCACGGAGCTGACCGTGAACCGATTATCGATGAAGAATTCCTTATCGATCGACCATAGAATTTCCGCCAGTCCAAGTTTATTAGATGCCCGAAGTTTCTTCGCTTCCCCAACGTCGCGATTGAGGTTTCGCAAGACACCCGCACTGAATCGGCGAGAGAAGCAAGCGCGCCAGAACCATCTCACCATTTCTGCACGCTGGGCTTCGGATACCGAGACCGTCTTGGAGTCCTTGGCCGCGAAGTAGACCGCCAGAGGCACAATGAGAGTCGGGTAAGGGAGATTCTCAAGTTTCTCTACGTGAAGATTTGAGCGCAGGAAATCGACTGCCCCCTTGATGCCGCTGGTGATCTCATCGAATCGATCGCGCACCTCGGCACCATTCAACGCAAGCAAACCTGATGACGATGCATCACCACCGATGATCGCCGAGCAGCAACGAAGTAAAAGGTTGGAGTCTTCGCCCACCGCAGCGAAGCCAAAGGGCTTGAGATCTTCTGCTAGGTCCGCGAATTTGTCTTGAAGGTCGAACTCCTCGCTCCATGTCCAAGCCGACAGAAGCTGGAAGATATCAAGCTCCACACCGAGGCGGTTCACTCGCTCGAAGACGATGGCCACTTTCGCACGATCGTCCGTTTCGATCAACTGGACTGGGATCGCGGCCTCCTTAAATATCGCCTGCACATGGTCAATCTCCTCCAAACGTTCGGGCGTGAGATGCTGCGTTGCAGCACGGTAGCCAGCGACGTCGAAAAATTTTCCCACCGGAAAATGGCGAGCCAGATCCACTTGATCAGGAAGTAGTGCATAGAACTGCGACTCCTGAAGGTCCTTTTCTGCATCGAAGTCGTAGTAGACCGTTGTCCAGGTCGTGTCGTGACCCTCGTTGGCAGCGATCTCCGACTGGAATACGCCAAAGATCGACGTCAATCGCTGTTGCCCATCAAGAACGTAATCAACCGGAAATTCATCTTCACGATCCGGCAATGTGAAGGGCCCAAGGTCCCGCTCTGCATTGAGCTGTTCTTTTGTCCGCCAGAGGATCAACGCGCCAAATGGATAGCCTTTATGGATGGAGTCCATGAGATAAGCAACGCGATCTGCATCCCAGACAAAGCCGCGCTGGAAGGCCGGAATGCGAAGCTGCCCACTCTGAACTTGTTCGAGGACTTTTCGAATCGATAGATCGGCCAATGGCGTTTTCCTGGTCTTTCACGTCTGTCCTGCTCGGGTTTACTTGTGGAATTTCCCGTATCCGTACACCGTCATCTCGGAGGGGAGCCTCAGCGAAACTCTAGTGGTGCAGCCACCGCCAGAACCCAGGTTCGGCTTGCGGGACGCGTCGCTGCGGTGGTCCCGGGTACGCCCCCGCCGGTTTCGTGGGTAATCGGTGCCGACATTGGCGGGCTTAGGGTTTCGTCTTTCCCAGATTGCGAACGTCAGTTAGCGGCGTTGAGAGACGAACTCTGCCGGAGTAGCCGTCACAGAATCGATGACCTGATCTGCGACAGACCTTGGGTTGCCTGCGTGCTCTGATAGCGGTTCGCGACAATGAACACGTGACCGACGCCGCCAAAGGACCAGCCTGGAGCAACTGGGCACTGGCAGCAGCAGGACACCTGATTTTGGCCCCTCTAATTGGAGTCGGCTTCGGTCTAGCAAACGGGGCCTGGTTGGGCTTAGCCGACTATCAGGCGCGGCCCGGGTGGGAGGGGACTGCTGTCGGTTTGATTGACTGCCAGGCGGGGCTTCGTTCTTCAAAACGGCTACCGCGGCGCAACTTTTCACAATTTGGCGCAATTAATTTGCGCTCGGACCCCATCGGATACCTGTGCGTGAGACGCCTCATAACCCATGTGATGCAACACACAGCGACCACAAAACGCCGCCACGCCAACCTCCACACCCATGAGCGGGGAAGCAGGCCCGGTCTGCCCTGAGGCTAGCGGCGTCGCGCTGCCCGCGCTTGCGGCCATACTCGGCGTATGGACCCGTTAGTCGAACCGCCCCGCATATCTAAGGCAGACGCGCAGTCAAAACTTGACGACTCGACGTTCACCGCGCTGGCGGCCGAGTCTCTGATGTCGCTGCCAGCGTGGATCGCTCCGGTGACTGAGAGGGTCCAGCAACTTCACCCGCTTTCAGGGTGCCGGTTCGAGGAGGACGATCTGCTGAAACCAACGAACCCGCCGTCTGAGCAGGTCCTCAATCTCCTGCGAAGCGGGCTCGACCACTTGCACGCGGTCGCCGATGCCGTGGGCGAGGATGGAAGGGGCCCACGTCCGCTCGCGCCGTACACATTGATACGAGCGTCGATCGAAGCGTCATCCCTAGCGGTATGGCTGATGTTGCCGGGCACCAAAGACGCTCGCCTCAAAAACTCTATTCGCCTGTCTATCGCAAACAGGCGAGCGACCGAGGTCTACAACAAGAAATATGACCTCGGAGACACAGTGTCCAAGTGGTTCAAGGCCGAAATGTCAGCTACCAAAGCCCAACGGCCGGGGACCAGGAACATGAACCTCGACGCAAACTTTCCAAAGTCCACAGATCTGATCCTCGAAACGGACAAACGTCTGAAGTTCTCCGGCCTCGCCGGTATCGACGCGTGGCGTGCCTGTTCGGGAATCGCGCACTCAAATGGCCAATTCGCGGGGGCGGCGCTTACACGGACGGAGACGGACGTGTCAGTCATTGTCACGATCAAAGCCACGACCTTGTACATGATGCTGGAGCCCGCCAAGCAGTATTTCGAGTTCAGCCTGCGGATGGCTGAAGAGCACATGGGGTCACACCTGTCGAAGCTGAAGCCATCACTGTAATCGCAGGCGTGATTCAGCGTCGTACTTTCTAGCGGTGGGAAAGGTCGTTCTGCGCCCCACCACTTGGGTCCGCCGTTCCCTTCACGGTCACCCTCCGAAGCCTATAGACGGCCCCGTTCCGGTCACGTCGAGTACCGTCGTATTCCGCCCGTCCACTGTTCCTCTTTCGGGACGGCAATCACTGCAGCGTCCATCTGCCTCGTAACCAATGTGTCGAAACCCATGCGATCCAGGACGGATTTGCCCGCAGCGGCGACACCGAGCGATCACAGAACACCGCCACTTACCGATCAACTCCACAGCGCTGTGGTGGTTACGTTCTGAATTTCGCGAGATCGCGCCGGATTCGTCCGAGGCCACCGATTCTCATAACTATGTGTCGAAACCCTCCGGGCAGATCGAAGTCGTCATTCATAGTTTCGAGCCACTCGAAAGTGGCTCGTCGCAGGCAGGAGCGCGGACAAGTTACCTGTCACAACGGACACGAATGTGTCCGCCGCGGACAAGTTAGGTGTCCAACGGACAAGTTGGGTGTCAAAGGACGACAATGTCCCGTGCCATTCAATCTGTCCGATTGACAGGTGAGTTGTCCGCCGAAATCGCCGCGTTTTCGGGGCAGCGTGGTGTCGCAGGAATACGCACTGATGGACAGTCTGTGCCATTCATCTTGTCCAAATCGAAGACTACGGCAAATGAGACCCTGATGTTGATTCGCCGAATGCCGGCCTAATCAGTTCCAATTGCCGAGGTACCCCAGCGAGGAACTCGAGGCAGTGAAAGTCGATCTCAGATGCCCGCAAGCGGAACCCGTTGCGGACGCTAGCGGATGGCTGACAGTTGCTGATGGTTCGGGTTTGAAGGTCAACTGCTTTTACGGCGGGCCTTTTCGCTTCGACCGAGCTGCCGGTCGGCCTCTTCTGGTGCAGGAGTGTACCGGTGGAGCTTGCGGAGAGATGGCGAACCCTTTATGGATTGGGAGTATCTAGAAGAGATGACCTCGAAAGTTAGGCCGAGCATGACGCCCAGCGGGTCGAGAGTGACGGCGAGGAAGTTGAATCCGTCCTGGCACGGTCGGTGGCTAGGGCTGAGGTTGCGGGATGATCTGGCAGACGGACCCTGCCGGGCAGTCGGCTGGGTCGAGGCTCTGACTGGCCTCGATGAGGTGTTGCAGCTCTGTTTCGAGGAGTGCGAGTTCTCGTTGACGGGCGCGCACCGTTTCGAGCTTGCCGGCGAGCAGCGTGGTGACGTGCGCGCAGGGAGTTTCCCCGGTCTGGCGGAGGGCAATGATGCTGCTGATCTCCCCCAGCGTCAGGCCGGCAGCCTGTGATGCTCGGATGAACCGTAACCGAGAGGTCGAGGCGTCGTCGTACCAGCGGTAACCGTTCGTTTCGCGTGCTGCGGAAGGTAGGAGTCCTCGGCGTTCGTAGAATCTGATTGTTTGCGCGTTCACGCCGGCGACGAGGGCCAGATCTCCAATTCGCATACCCCATTCCACCACTTGACCTTGCACCATGGTGCAAGGTTTATCGTCGATGCTATGGAGATCACGCTGCAGTATTTCGAGGGATGCCCCAACTGGACCATCGCCTCGGAGCGGCTGGCGGCGATCGTCCTGGACAACCTCGATATAACGGTTACGTGTCGACCGGTGGAAACCGTCGAGGACGCGGAGGCGATCGGCTTCCGCGGATCGCCGAGCATCCTCGTCAACGGAGTCGATCTCTTCCCAGACCCGTCGGCTCCCGTCGGGCTGGCCTGCCGCATATACGTCACGCCGGACGGCTTCACCGGTGCGCCAACGCTCGAGCAACTTCAGGCAACGATCCGCGCGAGGTGACCCGCACAGCCTCGAGTGGGACGACGATTCGACCCAGTGTCAGTGCCGGCAGGAAGGGAACAGTACATGAGCGAGGAATACGACCTGATCGTCATCGGTGCCGGGATGGCCGGCACGACGGCGGCGAATAAGTGCGCCAGCCGGGGGTGGCGGGTAGGCATCGTTGACGCCCTCCCCTATGGGGGCACCTGTGCGCTGCGCGGCTGTGATCCGAAGAAGATCCTCCGCCGGGGAGCCGAAGTGATCGACGCCGCTCGCTTGATGGGCGATAAGGGCATCACCGGTAACGGGGTGTCGATCGATTGGCCGGCGCTGATGCGTCACAAGCGAGGTTTCACCGATGCTGTGCCGCAAGCCATGGAGGACGAGCTCACCGGTAACGGGGTGACGACCTTCCACGGCACCGCCCGATTCACCGGACCGAACCGACTCGAAATCGATGGAACAGAACACCGCGCGAAGCGTTTCCTGATCGCGACCGGGGCGCGCCCCCGCACGCTGAGTTTCCCCGGCCACGAGCACCTGATCGACAGCACCGACTTCCTTAACCTTGACGAATTGCCGCAGCGGATCGTGTTCATCGGGGGCGGGTTCATCTCGTTCGAGTTCGCCCACATCGCAGCCCGCGCCGGGGCGGACTGCGTGATCATCGACCACGGTGACCACCCCCTGCGCGAGTTCGACCCGGACCTGGTTGAACTCCTCATCAAGAGAAGCGAGCAAACCGGAATTCGGGTGCAACTGGCCACCACCGTCACCGGCGTCATCCGCACCGCAACCGGACTAGACGTAACAGTAGAGACGGGCGGGAATACTTTCACACTCGGCGCAGACCTGGTCGTGCACGGTGCCGGCCGCGTTCCCGACCTTGACGAGCTGAACCTCGACGCCGCAAACATCGCATCGGGACCGCGAGGTATCACCGTGACCGGGGACTTACAAAGCACCACCAACCCCGCGGTATACGCGGCAGGCGACGCCGCCAACACGCCCGGTAAACCTCTGACGCCCGTCGCGGTGTTTGAGGGCAAGGTCGCCGCATCCAACATGCTCACTGGCACCACCACGACCCCCGACTACACGGCCGTGCCCACCACCGTGTTCACCATCCCGGAACTGAACCGGGTCGGCATCCTCGAACAGGAAGCCCGTGACAGTGGCCTAGACATCGAAGTGCACTACAACGACACCAGCGGCTGGTACTCCAACTACCGCGTCGGCGAGACAACCGCCAGTGCGAAGATCATCATCGACCGATCGAGTGACCGGATCCTCGGCGCACATCTGCTCGGACCCGGCTACGCCGAACTGATCAACATCCTCGGCCTCGCCATCAAACTCGGCCTGACCTCTCGACAGCTGAAATCCATGACCGCGACCTACCCATCCATCGGCGCAGACCTCGCCTCCATGCTCTAGCAACGCTCTCGCGGAGCACTCCACCGAACCCCCACCACGCCCCGAGGACGCCTCAACCGATGGGAAAACTGCACCACATACCGCTGCGGTTCACACTGTCCAACTGGGTCTCGATCACCGGGGACCGGAGTCATCCCCAAATTCGCGGCCGACTGTCTCGCGGACGAGCGAAGCAAATTACCTCCCGCAATTGAGAACCGAAAGTCGTGCGAGCGCCATTCCGTTACGAACCGTGGCGTGACCGATACGTTCTTCCTCGTCGGCGACGGGCTGAAAGGGCTCCCGGAGGTGGTAGCGAATGTGTGGCCTCTCACTACGGTGCAGACATGCATCATCCATTTGATCCGTAACACGTTCCGGTTGGCGTCGAAGAAGGACTGGGACGCATTGAAGAAAGATGTCCGACCGATCTATACCGCCCCGAACGCGGCCGCGGCGAGGGTTGCGTTGGATGAACTGACGGAGAAATGGGGCCGTCAGTGCGCGGCGATCATCCGGTTGTGGGAGAACGCGTGGGAGGAATTCACACCCTTCCTCGCGTATGACGTTGAGATTCGCACGGTGATCTGTTCCACGAACGCGATCGAATCGCTGAACGCCCGCTACCGCCGGGCTGTTCGGGCGAGGGGTCATTTCCCGACCGAGGCCGCCGCGATGAAGTGTCTGTATTTGGTGGGAACGACGCGCGACTCCGCGACATGTTAAATGTCACAACGACACGAATGTGGCACAGACGACAAGTTAAGTGGCAGACGACAAGTTAAGTGGCACGGGACAGACAACGGACGCTCGAGTAGTTCTCACGACGGAACGCGGCAAATTCCAAGGCCGTTACACAGCCGTTATCTGGCAGACTCACCAGAGGTATTGGAATTCTCAGTGAGGCACAACAGTGAACAGCTCCGACGGCGCAATGGCGACCGACGACTTCTATCGCCACAGCAGTGAGATCGTGCGCAGCATCGAGACCGTGATCGACGGAAAGCGCGACGCGGTGCAGATGGCGCTCACCGTGCTGCTCGCCGAGGGGCATCTGCTGATCGAAGATGTGCCCGGTGTCGGTAAGACGATGCTGGCGCGTGCACTGGCCAAATCCGTCGACTGCACGGTCAACCGCATCCAGTTCACCCCCGACCTGCTGCCCTCCGACATCACCGGCGTCTCCATCTACAACCAGGTCGACCACGAGTTCGAGTTCAAGCCTGGGCCGGTCTTCGCCAACATCGTGATCGGTGACGAGATCAACCGTGCGAGCCCGAAGACCCAGTCGGCCCTGCTCGAAAGCATGGAGGAGGGGCAGGTGACCGTCGACGGCGTCACCAGTGTTCTCGCCTCGCCGTTCACCGTCATCGCGACCCAGAACCCGGTCGAGATGGAGGGCACCTACCCGCTGCCCGAAGCCCAGCGCGACCGCTTCATGGCACGCATCTCAATGGGGTACCCGGATGACGCGGCCGAGCTTGCGATGCTCCGCCGTCGCGAGACGGCCAGCCCTCTCGACGACCTCCAGCCCGTTGTGAGCACAGTGCAGCTCATCGGCATGATCGAGACGGTGCGCACCGTCTTCGTCTCGTGGGCTGTCGAGCAGTATGCGGTGAGCATTTCCCAGGCCACCCGTCGTGACCGCGATCTGCGTCTCGGGGCCAGCCCGCGTGCGACGCTGCAGCTGGTGCGCGCCGCGAAGGCACGCGCAGCTCTTGACGGACGTGAATTCGTGCTGCCGGACGACATCGACGCGCTTGCCATCCCAGTGCTCGGGCACCGCCTGATCCCGACCAACCGTATCTCCGGCAACGGCAATCCCTTCGCCTCCGGTGCCGTCTCCGACATCATCTCTCGGATCGTCGCGGCGACCCCGGTTCCGCTGGGTGCCGTCGGCCCGGCCTGAACGTCGCGATGCCAGCACAACAAGGGTATGGGCCCCGGAACCCGAAGAGACAATCGAAGCGTCGGAGACGCGCGACGCGGGTAGCCCGTTTCACCCGCCGCGGCTGGTTCCTGCTCGTACTCGCTGCCGTCTCGCTGCCGTCCTCCTACGCTCTCGGTCGTCGTGAGCTGCTCTATCTCGGCTGTTTCCTCGCGCTCCTGCCCCTGCTGGCGCTTGCCTTCGTGCGCTGGCGGAGGGTTCCGCTCTCTGTGGCGCGCAGCTTCTCGCCTCCCGTGGTCGGGGCGGGGCATCCGAGCATCGTCACCGTCGAGGTGAACAACCTCGCGCCCGCGTCTGCGGTCGATGCGAACTGGCGGGACAGCCTGCCGTGGGAACCCCATGCGACGGCACCCACCCGCCTGCAGCCCGCAGCCCGGAGGTCGCGCCTCGGCGGCGTGACGAGACTGCGCTACGAGGTGGTGCCGCCACGGCGTGGATTCTTCGAGATCGGTCCAATGCTGGTCGACTTCACCGACCCCTTCGGCCTTGCCGACGGCGCGCTGGCTGTCGGTAGGGCGCAGACACTGATCGTGACTCCGGATGTGGTGCAGCTCTCCGACGACGTGATCTCTATCGCGGCCGATGAGGGTCCGAGTCGCATCATGCAGCGTCGAGCCCTCGGTGGCGACGACGACCTGATGACCCGCGAATACCGCACCGGCGATGCGATCCGCAGGGTGCACTGGCGTGCATCCGCTCACCATGGCGAGTTGATGGTGCGGCAGGAGGAGCAGCGCAGCCATGCCGAAGCTCGCCTCGTCTTCGACACGCAGCGTGGAAACTACCGGGACGCCGCCCCGATCGCCGAACCTGGCGACATCGAGAGCCGCTCCTTCGAGTGGGCCGTCGCGTTCGTGGCATCCCTCGGTCTGCATTTGCAGCGCAGCGGCGTGCTCGTGCAGGTGATCGAGACCGGGCCGACCCAGCTCGCCGGTATCGAGCGTCCGGAGGAGTTTCTGGAGAGCCTGGCCGCCGTGGAACTGGTGGATGGGGCGCCGGTCTCGCTATCGCTGCTGCGCAACTCAGAACGACCCGACCGCTCACAGGGATCGATTTTCGCGGTGGTGTCGGATGCCGATCCGGACGTGCTGGAACGTCTGGTGGCCCAGCGCCGCTCCTTCGATCTCGCCGTCGCATTCCTCATCGCCCCCTCGAACGGCGGTCTCGCAGAAACCCTGCGCGATGCTGGCTGGATGTGCGTCGCCGTCGATCCCGATGCTCCGGTCGAATACGCGTGGATGGCCGTTGAAGCCGAGCAGGAGGCCAACCGTGGCCGGGCCTGAGCAGCCGAAACCGGTCACGCGCGATCGTCGCGACGTGAGGGTGAGCCTCGCTCTGCTGCTGGTTGTGCTGGTGTTGATCGCGGGCCTCCACGTGATGCTTCAGGGCGCCGGATGGTGGTTCGCCCTCGGTTTCCTGACCGCGGTGCTGCTCGGGGTTGCGGCGCTGGTGCGCTATTTTGCGCGTCCCCGCTTGCTGGCGCCCACCGCCGCGGCCCTCGCCTTCCTCGTGGTGATCACGGCGGTGTTCGTACCGGGCACGGCCTTTCTCGGGCTGATACCGACGAGCGACAGCTGGGCAGCATTCGGCCAGGTCTGGGATGCCGCCATGCTGTCGATCAGCCGCCAGTCCCTGCCCGCGGTGGCCGATACGCCGATCATGTTCCTGCTCGTGCTCGGCATTGGCGCGATTGTGATCGTGGCCGACGCCCTCGCGATCTCGCTGCGCGCGCCTGCTTCTGCTGGCGTGCCCATGCTCATCCTGCTCGCGGTTCCCAGCACCGTGTCGATCGATACCACCGACCCGTTGATCTTCGTTCTCGCGGTCTTCGCCTTCCTGTTCCTGCTGCGCGCGGGTTCCGAGCGGCCGCAGACCAGATTCTCACTCGGCCTCGCGGCAACGGTAGTGATCGGAACCCTCGTCATACCGCTTGTTCTGCCGCCGGTGAGTCCCGCCGAGGGCGGCTCTTCGGGCTTCAGCACCGGGGTCAATCCGGTGCTCTCGCTTGGCGACGACCTCCGCCGCGCCGCCGAGCACACGGTGCTCGACTACAGCACGGAATCGGGCAAAGCCCAGTACCTGCGGCTGGTGAGCGTCGAGGACTTCACCGGAACCGAATGGGGGCCGAGCAAGTTCGATCTGAACCGGAGCAATACACCGGCTAAGCTCGGCGCTCCGCCAGGGCTCTCCCCGGATGTGGCGACAGCGGGGGACACCACCTACCTCCAGGTGCAGAACCTGACCAGCCCATGGTTGCCGCTCCCGTATCCGTCGACTAGTGTCGCCGGCCTCGTCGGCGACTGGTTTTGGGATTCGTCAGGGCTCACCGTGAAGAGCACGAATGCCACGTCGCAGGGCGAGTCGTACCGGGCGAAGAGTCTCAGCATCGAGCCGACCCCGGCCCAGCTGGAGCAGGCGGGCACGACGGTGCCCGGCGGATTCGACCGCTTTCTCAGGCTCCCGGACGGCATGCCGAAGGTGATCGGGGCGACGGCGACCCAGGTGGCTGGCGGCGCTTCGAGCAACTACGAGAAGGCACTGCTGCTGCAGGACTACTTTCGCGACGGCAGCTTCTCCTACTCAGAGACGGCACCCGCAGACCAGGGATACGACGGAACCGGGATGAAGGTGATCGCGCAATTCCTCGACGCGAAATCCGGATACTGCATCCACTTCGCCTCCGCGATGGCGGTGATGGCCCGCAGCCTCGGCATCCCGTCGCGCGTCGCCGTCGGATTCCTGCCAGGCACCGAGCTGAACGACAAGGTCGACGGTCGCACGGCCTACCAGGTCGGCTCCCGTGACCTGCACGCCTGGCCCGAGTTGTACTTCGAGGGCATCGGGTGGACCAGGTTCGAGCCGACAGTAAGCCGCGGCACTGTTCCCTCCTATGCCGACAAGACTTCCGCGGATGTTCCCACCCCGGTCAACACCCCGGCTCCCACCCCCTCTAACGCCGCGACGCCGGCGCCCAGCACCTCGATCGCACCGAACAAGGGCGACTCGACCAACGCCCTGGGTTCCGACAACTCAGCCAGTTCGGTCGTCACCGGCTGGCTCTGGGCCCTGCTGCTCGTCGTCGTTGTGGTTCTGTTGCTGCTGATCCCCGCCTTCGTGCGTTTCGCCCAGCGCCGCAGGAGGCTGCGCGAACTCGCCCGTGGCAGCGCGACTTCGCTGGCAGCCTGGCAGGAGGTGCTGCAGACGGCGGAAGATCTCGATCAGGACGTGCCCGACACAGCGACCCCGCGAGAGGTGCGTCTGCTTCTCGTTGACGGCGAGCTTGCCAGAGACCCCGCGCTGATCCGGTTAATCGACGCCGTGGAGCGCGAGAGCTACAGTTCCGGCGTGCTCGCCTACCCTGAGGCCGCGGCTGACACCCGTTCGATCATCGGCGCACTGCACGGGATCGCGCAGCGACCCGAGCGCCTGCGCGCGAGGTTCAGCCCGCCGTCCCTCTGGTCGAAGGTCTTCGGCGTCTTCAGACGGATGGGCTGAAGGCCACCAGCGGACGGCCGGTCTGCGGATGGGCCAGCACCGTCGCCTGCACGCCGTAGACCTCGCTGAGCAGTTCAGGAGTGAGCACTTCGGATGTCGGCCCGGCGGCGAATACCCGGCCGTTGCGCAGCACGATTACGTGGTCGCAGTACGCCGTGGCCAGGTTGATGTCGTGCAGGGCTGCGAGCACGGTGACTCCACTGAGAGCGAGCCGTTCCAACAGGCCGAGAACCGACAGCTGCGCGGCGATGTCCAGATGGTTACTCGGTTCGTCGAGCAGCAGCAACTGCGTCTCCTGTGCGAGGGCCTTGGCGAGCATCACGCGCTGGCGCTCCCCGCCGGAGAGTGTGGTGACATCGCGATCGGCGAGAGATGCGACCCCGGCTGCCTCGATCACTCGTGCGACGATGGCGTCATCGTCCGCGCCGGCATCGGAGAACAGGCCGTGGTGCGGTGTGCGCCCGAGCGCCACGACATCCCGTACTGTCAGTGAGAGCTCGGTGGAGGAATCCTGTTCGACGAAGCTCACGATGCGCGCCCGCTGTCGACGGGGGAGCTCGAACAGCTTATCCCCGGCGAACTCGACGGTGCCCGCCTCGGGACGCTCGACAGCGGCGAGGATTCGCAGCAGCGTCGATTTACCCGCTCCGTTCGGTCCGATCATGGCGGAGAACGTGCCGGGGGCGACAGTGCAGTCGACGCCGTCCACGATGAGGCGGCCGTCGATCCGAACATCGATGCGGGAGGCATCCAGCCCGCCGCTCATACTTCGCTCCGTCTGCGCGTGAGCAGGATGGCGAAGATCGGCGCACCGATGATGGCGGTGACGATGCCGACGGGCAGCTCGCGCGGTTCGAAGACCGAGCGGGCCGCGGTATCCGCCCAGATCAGAAAGATGGCGCCGACGATCGCCGAGAGCGGCAGCAGTGCACGGTGGCGCGGGCCGACGAGCAGGCGCACCGCGTGCGGCAGGATCAGGCCGACGAATCCGATCGAACCACTGACGGACACCATCGCGCCGGTCAGCAGTGCGGTGGCGGCGAGCAGTATCCAGCGGGTGCTGTTCACGTTGATTCCGAGAGCGGCGGCCGAGGTGTCGCCGAAAGCAAAGGCATCGAGGATGCGACCACTCAGCATGATCGGAAGCCCGGCGATCACGATCGCGGCGAAGGCGATCGCCACCTCCGGCCAGCGCGCACCGGAGAGCGAGCCGAGAAGCCAGCCGAGGATCTCCCGGTAGGAGTCGCCGGTCACCGTCCAGAAGATGACGAGGCTGGTGACCGCAGACGCCAGCGCCGACACGGCGATGCCGGCGAGCACCGTGCGTGAGGGGGTGATGCGTCCGAGCGAGGAGGCCAGCAGCAGCGTGAGTCCGAGGGCGAGCATCGCACCGAGAAAGGCGGCGACCGGCAGCAGCACGGCGATGCCGAGCAGCAGCACGGCGACAGCACCGAGAGAGGCACCCGATGACAGCCCGAGCAGATACGGATCGGCGAGCGGATTGCGCGTGAGAGCCTGCATCACCGCGCCGCTGATCGCGAGTCCTGCGCCAACCGCCGCCGCCGTCAGCACACGCGGCAGCCGCAACTGCCAGACGATCCCATCGCGCAGCAGGCTGAGCTGGCCGTCACCGACGCCGAGGTGGTGCAGCACAGAACCCCAGACCTCGACCGGGGTGACGTTCGACGGCCCGATAGTGATCGCGAAGGTGATCGAGAGCACGAGAACGAGGGCGAGCACCACGCCTGCCGTGGCGACGCGTCCCGCTCGCCTCGCCTGCACTACTTGAGGTCCAGCCTGGCCAGCTGGGTCGCAAGATCGGATGCCGCGGAGACTGTGCGCACGCCGGCCTCACTCGCCGCGAAGGGAACGATGAGATAGCGGTGGTTCTTCACCGCGTCGAGGTTGGCGGTGGCCGGATTGCTCTCCAGCACGGCCATCTTCTTCGCAGCGGTATTCCAGGTCGCATCGACGAGCACGATGACGTCGGGGTTGTCGTTGACCACGGTCTCCCAGTTGAACGAGGTCCAGGTCTCTTTAACTCCGGATGCGATGTTCTTAAGGCCGACGGTATCCATCACGAGCTGTGGAGCGCCGATGCCCGCGCCGACGTAGGGAGTACTGGAGCCTGATGAGAACCAGAGCGCGGTCAGGCCGCGCTTGTCCCTGGGGATCGCGGCGAGGTCCGACTTCTGCTGGGCGAGGAGCTTCGTGTCCGAGACGTGGAAGATCGAGGCGACCTGCCCGATCTCCCTGAAGATGTCGCTGAAGCCGAGCCTGGCCGGCTGGTAGCCCACCTCCCGGCAGGCCGCGGGGGAGACGTAGGTGGCGATGCCGAGCCCCTGGAGATCCGAGCGTGTTCCGGCCCCGTCGGCTGAGAAGTTCGACTCCCAACCGGCGTAGATCAGGTCGGGCTCCGAGTTGAGCACGACCTCCTGCGACGGCACCTGCACCGACAGCACCGACAGCTTCGCGGCCTCGGTCTTCCACGTCGCTGGCACCGGTCCGTCCTGGAACGCGGTGCCGACGATCCGGTCACCGAGCCCGAGCGCGAGCAGCATCTCGGTTGAGGTGGACTTGATGGTGATCACCCGTTTCGGGGCGGCATCCGAGAAGTCCACTCTCGTGCCGCAGTTGTCGAATTTCTCCGCGGCGGCGGTGGATGTCGATGGAGAGGGCGTCGAGACGGCGCTGATCGTGGCACAGCCGCTGAGGGCGACCGCGACGGCGGCGGCGAGAACGATGATGCGGGACAGGCGTGGCACTGGTCCTCCGGATGCGGGCGGGCGGAATTGCGAGCCACCTTCGGCTCGGAAGACCTGCCGCCCCAGATCCGGGGTCGACGCGACCGCACCACATCCGGTGCGGGGGCCTGTTGCACAAGTCTACGCGCGCGCCGCGGCGGCCAGGTGTGATGCCACCGAGTCGAATTCGGTGCGCACCAGGCCGGCCGTCACCCGCACGAAACTGCCGGGCTGGGCGGCCTGAAAGGCGGTGCCAGCAGCGACTCGGATGCCTGCCGCCGCGAGTTGCACGACGGCGGCGCGTTCATCAGCCACCTTCAGCCAGGTGTTGATGCCATCCGACGGCGGGAGAGTCACTCCGTGTGTCGCGAGCGCTTCCGACAGTTTGCGCTGCCTGGCCCGGTAGACGCGGCGCGCGTCGTTCACCTCTGATACTGAGGTGGAGTCGGTGAGCAGGTCGTGCAGCATGGTCTGCAGCATCCGTGAGGTCCATGCCGGTCCGAGCATACGGCGGGCCACCAGCTGTTCGATGATCTCCGTTGGGCCGCCGATCGCGGCGATCCGGAGGTCGGGGCCGTGCGACTTCGAGAAGCTGCGGATGTGCAGTACCTGCTCCGGAATCCATGCGCCGAGGCTCACATCCCTGGCGGCCGCGATCTCGCCGGAGTGGTCGTCTTCGATCACGATGGCATCGCGGGCGTGACGA
Source organism: Glaciihabitans sp. UYNi722 (assembly GCF_040549465.1). Taxonomy (NCBI): domain Bacteria; kingdom Bacillati; phylum Actinomycetota; class Actinomycetes; order Micrococcales; family Microbacteriaceae; genus Glaciihabitans; species Glaciihabitans sp. UYNi722. Next base: position 15,806 of record NZ_JBEPTL010000031.1, read on the forward strand.
CTGCGGCGGATGACCTGTGCCAGCTGTTGCGCGCGACTCTTGGTCATCGATCGCCCCGTGGGGTTCTGCGCGCGGGGCTGCAGCACGACCGCGGTCGGACGCAGCGTCAGAGCCTCCTCGAGCAGGCCGGGCCGCATCCCCTCCTCGTCGAGGCCGACGGGCACGCGCACCGCACCGACATGGTCGAGCAGATCGAAGATCGGCGGGAAACCGGGGTCTTCCACTACGACCTTGTCGCCGAAACGCACCACGATCTCCATCGCCCTGGAGAGAGCGTCGAGTGCGCCGTCGACTACGGTGACGGCTTCCACCTCATAGGACCAGGTCGCGCGCAGCACCGCCTCGAGCTCCGGGATCACCGGCTGGTCGAGGTAGCTGATGGTGCCCGCTCGCATCGAGACACGCGAGAGGGCCGGTCCGAGTGCCGGCAGGAGTTGCGGGTCCGGCGTACCGGTGGAGAGATCGAGACGCGTGGCCTCGAGCTGGCCGGCCAGCCCCTGGAACCGCGGCGGCAGCCATCGACGCGGGGTGGCCATCACGAAGCTGCCGCTGCGTCCACGAGAGACGATGAGACCGACGCTCGACAGCGCTTGCCAGGCGTGGCTGACCGTGGCCGGGCTCACGCCGAGGTCGGCGGCGAGTTCTCGAACCGTCGGCAGGCGGTCGCCGGGGGCGAGATCGCCAGAGGTAATCAGGCGGGCGACAGCGGCCGCGATGCCATGTGGAGTCGTCTCTTCGACGGCCGGCGCTATCGCCTTCACATCGAGTCCGAACTGTCAATCATTGATCTGTTTCCGAATCGCATCTATGTTTACGCCAACGCCATAAACAGAAACATAAGGGAAATGTTTACGGCGCACAATAACAAAAAGAAATGCCGATGGAGGATCTCATGACTGTCGTACGCGCAGCGCTCACCCAGACGACGTGGACCGGTGACAAGGAGTCGATGATCGCCAAACACGAACAGATGGCTCGGGACGCCGCAGCGCAGGGAGCGCAGATCATCTGCTTCCAGGAGCTCTTCTATGGCCCGTACTTCGGCATTATCGAGGACACCAAGTACTACGACTATGCGGAGTCGATTCCGGGTCCGACGGTCGACAGGTTCCTCGCACTGGCCAAAGAGCTGGGGATCGTGATCGTTCTCCCCATCTATGAGGAAGACATGCCGGGCGTCTACTACAACACGGCGGTGGTGATCGATTCCGACGGCACGATGCTCGGCAAGTATCGCAAGCACCACATCCCGAACCTCCCGCAGTTCTGGGAGAAGTTCTACTTTCGCCCCGGCAACCTCGGCTACCCGGTGTTCGACACCGCTGTCGGCAAGGTGGGCGTCTACATTTGCTACGACAGGCATTTTCCCGAGGGATGGCGCGAGCTCGGCCTGAACGGAGCACAGATCGTCTTCAACCCGTCGGCCACCAAGCCGGGTCTCTCGAACCGTCTCTGGGAACTCGAGCAGCCCGCCGCTGCCGCCGCGAACCAGTACTTCATCGGCGCGAACAACCGCATCGGCACGGAGACGGAGGAGTTCGGCGACGACGCTGTCACCTTCTACGGGTCGAGCTATTTCGTCGACCCGCGCGGCAACTACGTCGGCGAGGTGGCGAGCCAGGACCAGAGTGAGATCGTGATCAGGGACCTCGACCTCGACGTGCTGCGAGAGGTGCGCAACTCCTGGCAGTTCTACCGGGATCGCCGCCCGGAGTCCTACACGGCGACGGTCGCGCCCTAAGTCTGCGAAGGAGCGAAACAGTGAAGACCCTCATCAAGAACGGAACGGTCGTCAACTCGACAGGAACGGCCTCGGCCGACGTGCTCATCGACGGCGAGACGATCGCCGCGGTCCTCGCACCGGGATCGACGCTGCTCGGCTTTGACCTCGAGGCCAACGTCGACACGGTGATCGACGCATCCGGCAGGTATGTGATCCCGGGCGGCGTCGACGCGCATACCCACATGGAAATGCCGTTCGGCGGAACCTTCGCGAGTGACACCTTCGAGACCGGCACGCGTGCCGCAGCCTGGGGTGGCACGACGAGCATCGTGGACTTCGTGGTGCAGTACCCCGACCAGAACGTGATCGACCAATACAACCTGTGGCACACCAAGGCCGCCGGTGAGTGCGCCATCGACTACGGCTTTCACCAGATCCTCTCCGATGTTCAGGACTCGTCGCTCACGGCGATGGACGAACTCATCAATGAGGGGGTGTCGAGCTTCAAACTCTTCATGGCGTACAAAGGCGTCTTCCTCTCGGACGATGGCCAGATTCTGAGGGCGTTCCAGAAGGGCGCGTCCAACGGAGCCCTGATGATGATGCACGCCGAGAACGGTGCCATGATCGACGTGCTCGTGAAGCAGGCTCTCGACGCGGGCAACACATCCCCCTACTTCCATGGCACGTCCCGTCCATGGCAGGCGGAGGAGGAGGCGACCCACCGCGCGATCATGATCGCGAATCTCACCGGGGCGCCGCTCTACGTCGTGCACGTCTCCGCGAAACAGGCCGTCGACCAGATCGCCACCGCCCGCGACAACGGGCAGAACGTCTTCGGTGAGACCTGCCCGCAGTACCTCTATCTCTCCCTCGAGGAGCAGCTCGGCGCCCAGGGCGAGGAGTGGGGGAGCTTCGAGGGTGCGAAGTGGGTGTGCTCCACGCCGCTCAGGTCGCGCGCGGAGGGCCACCAGCACCACATGTGGCAGTCTCTGCGCACCAACGACATCCAGATGGTCTCCACCGACCACTGCCCCTTCTGCATGAAGGGCCAGAAAGACATGGGTATCGGGGACTTCTCGAAGATCCCGAACGGCATCGGCTCGGTCGAACACCGCATGAACCTGATGTACCAGGGCGTCGTCGACGGGCAGATCTCCCTACCGCGCTGGGTCGAGCTCATCTCGACCACGCCGGCTCGCATGTTCGGCATGTATGGCAAGAAGGGCGTGATCCAGCCGGGTGCGGACGGGGACGTCGTCATCTACGACCCGAAGGGCCACACGTCCATCGGGATGCCTGAAGCGGGCACAGCGAAAACGCACCACATGAACATGGACTACTCCGCGTGGGAGGGCTTCGAGATTGACGGCCACGTCGACACCGTGCTCTCGCGCGGCAAGGTGATCGTCGACAGGAACGAGTACATCGGCACCAAGGGCGACGGCAAGTACTTCAAGCGCGGCCTCTCGCAGTATCTGATCTGATGACGCAGCCCACTCCGCCGGAGCAACTCTCGACCATTGTTCCCTTTTGGCAGGATTGTTTCCCTGCGAACCGGAACATTTGCGCCGAAAGGGAACAGTCGCGAACGATGAAGAAAGCACAGTAGCCATGGATTTCGGAGCAGTACTGCAGACCAACCCGCCGGCCTCGCGCACGGTGCACCTCGCGAAGCTCGCAGAACAGCATGGTTTCAGCCACGTCTGGACCTTCGACTCGCATCTGCTCTGGCAGGAGCCCTACGTGATCTACAGCCAGATCCTGGCGGAGACACATCGGGTGAAGGTCGGCCCCATGGTCACGAACCCCGCCACCCGCGACTGGACGGTCACGGCATCCCTCTACGCCACCCTCAACGAGATGTACGGCAATCGCACCATCTGCGGGATCGGCCGTGGCGACTCCGCGGTGCGGGTGACCAACGGCGCGCCTACGACCCTCAAGACGCTGCGGGAGGCCATTCATGTCATCCGGGAACTCGCCAACTCGCGATCCGTCGAGTACAACGGCGCGCAGCTGCAGTTCCCGTGGAGCCAGGGCTCAGAGCTCGAGGTCTGGGTCGCCGCGTATGGACCGCTCGCGCTCAAACTGGCGGGGGAGGTTGGAGACGGATTCATCCTCCAGCTCGCCGACCTCGACATCGCCGAGTGGATGATCGCCTCCGTGCGTGACGCGGCGGAGAAGGCGGGGCGCGACCCGATGGCGATCAAGTTCTGCGTCGCCGCTCCGATGTACATCGGCGACGACTGGGAACACATGCGTGACCAGAACCGCTGGTTCGGCGGCATGGTGGGTAACCATGTCGCGGACATCGTTGCCAAATACGGCTCGGACGGCGCCGTGCCGCAGGCCCTCACCGACTACATCACGGCGCGCGAAGGCTACGACTACAACGAGCATGGCCGCAGTGGCAACACCCACACGGCCTTCGTGCCCGACGACATCGTCGACAGGTTCTGCCTGCTCGGCAGCGCGGAGCAGCACATCGAGAAGCTCAAGGCGCTCAAGGAACTCGGGGTCGACCAGTTCGCCGGATACCTCCAGCACGACAACAAGGAGGAAACCCTGCGGGTCTACGGCGAGACGGTGATCCCGACGATGCGCGACCATATCGTCGCCAAGGCATGACCCCGGGTAGCACTCAAGAATCTGGTGCGGGGTCGTTCTCGACCCCCGCACCCTCAACGGCAAGGCAGAAATGAACACTCCAGACCCATCCGACGGCAGGCTCGCCTACGACCTCGACCGATCCCACGTCTTTCACTCCTGGTCAGCGCAGGGGGCATTGAAGCCTTTTGTGATGGCTGGTGGTCTTGGCAGCACGGTCTGGGACTACGACGGCAAGCACTATCTCGACTTCTCAAGCCAGCTCGTCAACATGAACATCGGGCACCAGCATCCGAAAATCATTGAGGCGATTAAGGCACAGGCCGACACGATCACAATGGTCGCCCCGGCCCATGCCAACCTCGCCCGTGGCCAGGCTGCCCAGCGCATTCTCGGTAAGGCCGGTCGCCCGTTCAGCAAGGTCTTCTTCACCAACGGCGGTGCGGATGCCAACGAGAACGCCATCCGGATGGCGCGGCTCGTGACCGGCCGTGACAAGGTGCTCACCCAGTACCGCTCCTACCACGGCAACACCGGGGCCTCGATCGTGGCGACGGGGGATTGGCGCCGGCTGCCGAACGAGTATGCCCGCGGTCACGTGCATTTCTTCGGTCCGTTCCTCTACCGCTCGGAGTTCTGGGCGACCACGCCGGAGCAGGAGTCGGAGCGCGCACTGCACCACCTCGAGCGCGTGATCGTGTCGGAGGGTCAGGCGACCATCGCGGCGATCCTGCTCGAAGGCGTGCCAGGCACGGCCGGTGTACTCGTGCCGCCACCCGGTTATCTCGAAGGTGTGCGGGCGCTCGCCGACAGGTACGGCATCCTGATCATCGTCGACGACGTGATGTCCGGTTTCGGGCGCACGGGCGAATGGTTCTCCTGGCAGGGGTTCGGCATCGTTCCCGATCTCGTGACCTTCGCCAAGGGCGTCAACTCCGGCTACGTGCCGGCCGGCGGGGTGATCATCCCCGAGTCGATTGCGAACGCATTCGACGAGACGGTGTTCCCCGGCGGACTCACGTATTCCGGCCATCCGCTGGCGATGGCCTCGATCGTGGCCTCGATCGACGCGATGACCGAGGAAAGGATCGTGGAGAATGCTCGAGACATCGGTGCGGAGCATCTCGCACCGGGTCTCGCGGCGCTGGCGGCGAAGCATCCGATGATCGGCGAGGTGCGCGGTCTCGGGGTGTTCTGGGCGCTTGACCTCGTCGATGATCCTGAGACCAGGCAGCCAGTCTCCGGTGCGGTGATCGCAGAGCTGAAAGGCGAACTGATGCAGCGCGGACTGCTGCCGTTCATCTCGGACAACCGTATCCACGTCGTGCCGCCCTGCGTCGTCACCCCGGACGAGGTCGCGCAGGCGCTCGTGATCTACGACGAGGCCTTCACCGCGGTCGAGAGTTCCTGACGCGTCACGTCGTCGGTGGATGGTCCACTTCGCCCGCCCCCGCCGCGGTTATGGGTGGCGAGGACGAGGGCCATGGGGCGCGTCGATGGGTGAAGAAATTAAGCCAGCCGTCACCCGGTTCGCGTAGCCTGACAGTTCGTCGTCGAGGGGGAGCCATGAGCACTGAGCTGAAAGTCCGTCGCACTGAGGCCGCCGACTGGGAACGCTATCGCGACCTGCGTCTCGAAATGCTGGCGGACACTCCGCTGGCCTATGCGGAATCGCTGGAATCTGCAGGCCAGTATGACGAGGACCAATGGAAGGCGCGGGCTGCGACCGGCTCGTCAGAGGACAGCATCCTGCTGGTCGCGATCGCTGAGAACGACCGCTGGGTCGGCACCATGACCTGCCTGCCCTACGACGGGGGCCCGGGGGTGCTGCTCGTTGCCGTCTATGTGACGCCGGACTACCGCGGCGCGTCGTTCGGGGTGATGGATGTGCTGCTCACCGGCATCGAGGAGTGGGCGCATGCGCGCGCCGAATCGATCACCCTGCATGTGCACGAGACCAACTTCCGGGCCCAGGCGGCCTACGCGAATCGTGGTTTCGTGTTCACCGGGCGAACAATCCCCTACGAGCTGGACGGATCGCAGAACGAGCTGGAGATGCTCAAAAACCTCGACTGACGGCATCCGCGCCGTTTCGCGTGGGGCTGTGGCGTTCGAGGCTTCGCGGCGGGGTTCTGTGATCGCTCAGCCAAACGAGCGATTCTCGCCCCCGTGGCTGCTGTCACGCTCTGCCATCCGCTCGCACTGATCGCATCGAGGCAGGTCGTCAGGGTCATCAAGTCGTGTGACTTGCCCACCCCTAACGCGGCGGTCTCGTTCTTTCCACAGCGATCGAACTGCATCGCTATCCGAGGGCGTCCATGACCTGATCCGAAGCCGCGCCGCCGCCAACTCACGGGGCAAGGGGTCGATAGTTCAGCACGATGCCACCATGGCCCCAGGTGAGAGGCCGGTGGGTACGCCCGCAGGGAGCCCTCCGGCGGGCAGTTCTGATTGTCTTCGGGTCTCTCTTGACGCGCGCTGCGCCCCGGAGGTATCGTTCTCAGAACAGATTTCAATCGATTGAAATTTCACATGCCCCATCAACGGAGATGAATCATGACGACAGTTCAAGCTCATCAGACCACGCGCGTTGACTGGAAGCGGGTGATCTTGGCGTGCATGGCCGACTACCTTGACGCTGGCGCTATTGTCGCGGCCTCGACGGGTCTCGTTCTCTGGACAAGCGCATTCGGTTTCAATCCGACGGCGCTGGGGCTTCTAGCGGCCTTGGGTGTGAATGCGGGCTCGTACGCGGTCGGCGCACTTGTGGGGGGCCTTCTCGGTGACAGGGTCGGCAGAAAGCGCGTGTACCAGTATGACCTCTTGATTTACGTCGCAGGGGCGCTCTTGGTTGTCTTCGCTGGACAGGGCTGGATGATATTTGCCGGGTTGATCATCCTCGGTTTGGCAGTAGGTGCGGATGTTCCGACATCCTGGGCTCTCATCGGCGAGATCGCACCGTCCAAGAAGCGCGGCAGCCTGATGGGGATGACTTCGGTGTTTTGGAGTGCCGGGCCGGTTGTCGTGCTTCTTTTGGCGTTCGGTTTGTCCGGCCTCGGTGTATTGGGCGTTCGCATTGTCTTTGCCCACCTCGCTGTGGTTGCTTTGATCACCTGGGTACTGCGCCGCCGCCTGAAGGAGTCGGAGATGTGGGTAGCTGCGCGGGCGAAGGCCGCCTTATCTGGCAACAGTGTTCGCTGGCTTTTCCGCAACTATGGTGGGCGCTTGTTCTTCGTGTTCATCGTTCACTCGCTGGGTGCAGTTGCGCTGGGTACTTTTGGGTTCTTTTTGCCATTCATCCTGAGAACCGTTGGTGGTCAGAATCAGGCCGCGAGTGTGGGGTTCAACGCTGTCTATTATGCACTCACCGGAATTGGGGTGGCGGTTCTGTTCATGCCGTTGGTGGACCGGATCAATCGGCGTGTGCTTTACGGTGTGGCCGGTCTGTTCACTGCCCTCGCGCTCCTCATGATGATCTTCCTGCCGTTGAGTAACCCCTGGGTTGTCCTGACCTTCGTCGTTGTCTTCGCTCTCTCCGCCTCGTGTGGACAGGAGCAGTTCTATCGGGTCTGGTGTCAGGAGCTTTTCCCGACCGCGGTTCGGGCCACCGCACAGGGGGTCATCATCTGCGGGCAGAAGATCGCGCTGGCTGTGTGGAGCGTCTTTGTGCCGCTGATTGTTGCGACCAGCTTCCAAGGTTTCACTTGGGTTTTGTTCGGTGCCGTTTCGTTGAGTGTTCTGATTGGGGTGATGTGGATGCCGAAACGGCCCGATAACCTCGAGGATCTAGACACCGCACAGCAGATGACCTCCGTTGTCCCATAAAGGCACGGACACGAGTGAATCAAAGGGAGACGAGTGTGACTGAGCAGGATCGACCCAATGTATTGATCATCTTCGCCGACCAGTTGAGGGCCGACGCATTGGGCTGTTACGGCAACCCGATCAGCCAGACACCCGCCCTGGACGCTTTAGCGGCCGGCGGAACCGTATTCGACTCGGCCTATACGCCGTCGCCGGTGTGCGTGCCTTCCCGCTCGGCCTTCCTGACCGGTCTCGAGCCTCAGAACGGCGAGTGCTACGACAACGAAATGCCAATGTCGCAAGCGTCGACGTTCATGGACGACCTGTCGTCGGTGGGATATCGCACGCACGGGATCGGGAAGATGCACTTCACTCCTGATGCCGATGCACTACGCGGGTTTCACACACGCGATATCGGCGAGGAATTCGGATCCTCGGAATCAGACGACTATCTGAGGTTCGTTGAGAACAACGGATTTTCCCACGTGGAACATCCGCACGGGCTGCGCGACGAGATGTATTACGTACCGCAACTATCGCCGGTCCCCGAACACCTGCACCATTCGCATTGGGTGGCAGATCGGAGTATCGACTTCCTAACAACGCACACGGACGACCGTCCATTTCTTCTCTGGTCGAGCTTTATCGCGCCGCACCCGCCCTTCGCGCCACCGTCACCGTGGCACAGGCTTTTCGAGCCATCTGTAATGCCAGATCCCTTCGTGCCAGAAGGAGGTGAGTCCTTGTTGACCGTCTACAACCGGCTCCAGAATCGATACAAGTATCGAGACGGGGGGCGGGACCGACGGCTGGAACAACTGCGCAAGGCCTACTATTACGCATCCGTGAGTTACCTGGACTCGCAGATAGCTCGCGTTCTAAACGCGTTGGAAGCATCCGGACAACGCGAGAACACGGTAGTTCTCGTGACGGCCGATCATGGCGAGTTTCTCGGTGACTATGACAGCTACGGCAAGCGATCGTTCCTCGACGTGTCCGCACGAGTTCCGCTCATCGTCAGTGGCCCGGGGTGTGACGCAGAGCGCATTTCGGCTCCGGTGAGCCTCATCGATGTTCGACCGACCTTGCTGCAACTCGGCCGTGCATCAGAAGAAGCTCGCGACGGAGTGACACTCAGCGGTGCATCGCAGAGTCGTGTCATTTTCGGGCAGTTCCAGGAAGGCGAGATCGGCCTTTTCGCGGTAATCACAGATGGATGGAAGTACATCTGGTCGGCATATGACCGCACCGAGTATCTCCTCGACAGAACGCACGATCCCCGTGAAACAGCAAACCTCGCATTCAACCCTCGGCGACGGAGTCAGTTGGTGTACATGCGCGCACTGGCGCAGGAGCACTTCAGAGACCTGTCGGAGATTGACTTCGACGACGTCACGGACAATGTTCCACTCGGCCTCGGCCAGCGACCGAACGCGGAGGTTCTGCGCGGAATGCGTGCGCTCGACCGTGACCGAGAGGCAGCAACTTTGATCGTCCGAGGCGGCCCGTGGCAACCCTAACGGTGAGGCCAGCGCTTGGCGAAGGGTTCGTGCGAGAAATTCCTAGTGGATAGAGCCCGGTCGGGTGGTGTGCCAATCACATGGAAGGATGAACTCGTGACCGATACTCACGACGTCGGGATTCCCGCCCGGACAATGCAAGACGTCGCCAACTCGCTGGGTGTCTCGGTGTCAACGATCTCGCTTGCGCTGCGGGACGACCCGGTTGTCTCGATTGCGACTCGTGCCCGGGTGCAGCAGGAGGCGCTACGCCTCGGCTATGTGTACAACAGGTCCGCCGCGAACCTGCGAACTCAACGCCGGCACCTGGTCGGATTCGTCGTTCCCGACATCGCCAACCCATTCGTTGCAGAGTCCGCTCTCAGGCTTCAAGAAATTGTCAGCGAAAACTCCCAGTTCGTGATCTTGGCGAACACCCAGGACAGCTTGAGCACGCAAACGGAGGTCCTGCAATCTCTGGCTGAAGAGCGTGCGGCAGGAATCGTGCTGATTCCGGCGATCGGCACAACAAGAATGGATCTAGCAATCCTCGCCACGGCGCCCATTCCGGTCGTCCTGATGAACCGACCGGTCGAGAACAGCGAATACCCCTACGTCGGGATCGATGACGATCAAGTCGTCGATATCGCCTTCGCGCACCTCATGGAAGCACACAATGTGGGCACTTTCGCATACTTCGGAGGCCTCGCATCAGCCGCCCCGAGGATCGCTCGCAAATCACGATTCGAATGGGCGCTCGAGAAAGCGGGCGTGACAGAAGCAGTCGACTGGAGCGCACCGACCCATCCGAACGCGGACTCGGCATACGAATTCGCATCCGCCCTAATATCCCGATGCGCCCTCCCCGACGCCATCATCTGTCACAGCGATTCGATCGCAATCGGACTCCTCAAAGCATTCAATGAGGCAGGAATAACCCCGGCGGACACCGCAATTGTCGGAATCGACGGAATTGCACAATCGTCGATGACCACACCCGGGCTCACCACGGTTTCCGTCTACCCGGGCAGTATCGGTCGCACGGCCGGACACCTTCTCCTTCAGCCATTCGACACCGACCTCAGGCCACAGTCGCCTGCACTCGAAATCCGGGCGTCGTGTGGCTGTGCACCGGGGACTCAGCGAGCGGATCGCGAAGACGCGCATCGCCCGAGGGCGTGAGTCTCAGAGCCAGGACAACGCTACGAAGTTCATTATCGAAGGCACCAAGCCCGCCGGTGAAGCGGCCGATACCAGCCCGAAAGAGGAAGCTACCGCTTCCGTATCCGTACCGCTCAACGATGCACCCGGCAGCACGCCAAGCACCGTGATGGAGCAACGCGTCTCTGAGGTTGACAATCGGTGAGGTGGGGCTGGTTTCAGTGCGGGTCGGCGATTACTATCGCTGATATCTTCGCACCCCGAGGAAGCGTGAGAGATCAATCCATTGCAGGAGGTGTCAAGCAATGAGAGTGACACGTAGGGTATGGCCACGGAAGTCGGCCCCGCGCTCGGTGCTGTGGATGTTGGTGCTCTGTGCATGCGTGCGCCTGGGATTTGTATAACGGCATGGCGGCACCGTCATCAGGGAGAGTGTCATGACCGATGCATCCGCACCCGATGTCCGCACCGGGGTTCTTTCGCTGAACAGCCCTACCGCGCCCTTCGTCTATACGGTGGACGGGGACACAATCACTGGCCGCTGGAACTTCGACAATACGAATCTTGCAACAAGTCTGAGCGATGGGGGTGCCTCCGCAAACTTCCGCTACATCGTCACTCTGACGCCCGAGAACCGCGCGTTTCGGTGTGTCGAACAAGATGCCGGCTACAACAACGGCCAGATTCGTGCCTACAGCGGGTATAGCCGCAACTACAGCGGCAATGTTTTTACCCTGATTCTCGGGCTGATCCAACGAGCCGACCGTAAGAAGCGGACCGGGCAAGCGAAACCTGCCCACAAATACAAGCAAGAAGAGCTGAAAGCTCCCCTTCGTGGCCTCCTAGACACCACTGGTTGGACGCGGAAGGGACTCATCCGGTGAGTAGTCTCGACCGGGATCGAACACCCTACCCGACACTGCACATCGGAAATCGGCACGATCAGTGAGTGAAAAGACAAACCAACGATCGGATGCGAAGCTCCCGGCCGAGCCATTTCCGTGGATGAGTAAGACACGGCCGCGCGGACGGTACAAGATCACTCTGAGAAGCCCAGCGAGTGAAGCAGTATTCGGATCATTCCTCCTAATTGCCGGAATGCTCTTCCTTGGGATGATTCTCGCCACGCCGGATGCGCCCCTCGCCGTCGGGCTTCTCCTCTTCGTAATGTTCGGCGGCCTAGGGGCGCCGCTGATTGTGATGGCGGTGGCACGCCATCGCTGGATTCGCGCCTACCACAAGGTCGCCGGACACTCTCCGCCGTACTAACCATCGACTTCGAAAGCCGCCCCAGGCCAGACCATCGCCGGCCGAGCAGGTCAGCGACGTCGCGCGACCTCGACGATAAGGATGAGAATCTGGTCGTTGTCGAGATTTGTGAGGATCCGGTAGTCGCCAACCCGATAACGCCAGAATTCCTCGTTCACAAGCTTCTTGCCGAGAAGTCGCGGATTATCGAGCTGGGCAAGTTTTTGCTCAAGAAAACTGCGGATCCGTCTCGCGGCGATCGGCTCAAGCTTTCTGACCCGTTTCGCTGCCTTCTGCGTGAATCTGATCATGCAGGTCACGCGGGCCAGAACCCGTCAGCAAGCTCTATCGCATCGTCGTCGGACTGAGTGAAGTCCTCCAGAGCATCTTTTGCCAGGAGATAGTCTTCGTTCTCGTCCAGGTACGGTGTCAATGCTTCGGTCGCGTAGAACGTTTTCGACCGGCCAGTGCGTGCATCGACCGCCGACTTTTCGCGCAGGGCGCACGCCCTCCCAGACAGTGTCGGTCGGATCGCGGCTAAACTCTTCTGGTGCCTCACGTGATCAAAACCCCTTACACGGTCGATGTGCGCGACCTCATGCACCGTCCAGGTGAAATGCGCGAGCGCACACTCGACGTGACCGTTCCCGAAGAGTTCGGCAACGCGATGATCGGTGTGAAAACCGGTAGCGCACTGCAGATCGACCTTCGGATGGAGTCCCTTCACGACGGTATTTTGGTTAGCGCAGAAGTCGATGGAACGGCCGCCGGCGAGTGCGGTCGATGCCTCATCGACATCGAACAGGCCGTTCAGGTCGAATTTCAGGAGCTTTTCGCGTATTCTTCTGACGAAGCTTTTGAATACGAGGTTCACGAGGACACCATTGACCTCGAACCCGTAATCAGGGATGCGGTGGTGCTTTCACTGCCGTTCCAACCGGTCTGTCAAGAAGATTGCCTCGGCCTGTGTCCCGAATGTGGGGTGCGGCTCCTCGACAACCCGGGTCACGAGCACGAAGCTCCCATCGATCCGCGGTGGGCGGCGCTCGGAGATCTGGCCGGACTCGAAGGCCTGACAGACACCCCAGATGTTACCGATGCCGCCAGCGGCGTCGATAGAGAGAAGAGATAGCCATGGCAGTACCGAAGCGCAAAATGTCCCGCGCCAGCACCCGTGCGCGTCGCGCCCAGTGGAAGGCCACGCCTCCCACCCTGGTGAAGACCGTCGAAGGCGGCAAGGTCACCTACAGCCTTCCGCACCGCGCGAAGGTCGTGGAAGACTCCACCGGCGCCCCCCTGTACATGGAGTACAAGGGCCGCAAGGTCGCCGACGTTTAATTCGTCTGCGGTCATACACAGGTCGAATAATGCCTGGCCCTAGTGCCACGCGAGGCGAGTTCGAGCAGTTCCTGGCGGTAGATGTCAGCCCGGAACTACTCGAACTCGCCCTCACGCACCGCTCATATGCTTACGAGCACGGTGGCGTCGCTCACAACGAGCGCCTCGAGTTTCTCGGCGACTCGATTCTCGGACAGGCCGTGACGGTCATGCTGTATCGCGACAACCCCGATCTGGACGAGGGCGACCTCGCCAAGCGGCGTGCCAGCCTGGTCAGCTCAGCGGCTCTCGCCGAGGTGGGGCGCGCGATCGGGCTCGGCAAGCACATCCGTCTCGGTCGTGGCGAAGAACTCACCGGGGGTCGCGACAAGTCGTCGATCCTCGCGGACACGGTGGAAGCCGTCATCGGCGCCACCTACCTCGATGCCGGGGGAGAGGCCGCAACCGGCCTGGTGCTGCGCCTGATCGGCCCTCTGCTCACCGATCCGGAACGTTTCGGCGCGTCGATGGACCCGAAGACCAGCCTGCAGGAGCTCTCCGCACGGCTCGGCCGTGGCCTTCCGCACTACGCGGTGACCGACAGCGGTCCCGATCATTCGAAGCGCTTCCACGCCACGGTGTCGCTGGCGGGGGCGAACATCGCCGAAGGCGACGGCACGAGCAAGAAGCAGGCCGAGATGGCCGCCGCGCTCGAGGCGTGGACCATCCTCTCCCAGCGCGCCTAACAGTGCCGGAGCTTCCGGAAGTCGAGGTCGTACGCGCGGGTCTCGAACCGGCGGTGACCGGAGCGGTCATCCGGTCCGTCGCCGTATACGACGAACGCTCTCTGAGACGTCACGTCGGCCCGAGCGAGGATTTCGTGGAGCGGCTCGAGGGGCGCGGCATCCTCGGGGCTGTCCGTCGCGGCAAGTTCCTCTGGCTGCCACTCTCTGCACCGCCTGCGCCGTCTGTACCGAAAATGCAGGAGATCGTGGCCCAACCGGTCGAATCGGTACGTTCTGGCGCCGGTTCCGCCGAATCTCCTGCGTTTTCGGAGGAGGCACTCGTGGTGCACCTCGGCATGAGTGGCCAGGTGTTGCTGCGCGATATGCAGCAGCCGGATGACGCGCTGCTGCGTATCCGTCTCGACCTGGTTCATCCCACTCACGGTGAGTTGCGCGTCGCTTTCGTCGACCAGCGCATCTTCGGATCCATGGCCATCAACGATCTCGTCCCCACCCCCGACGGCGCGGCAGGCGGTTTCGGTCATCCCGCCGCTCTCGTGCCGGCCCAGGTTGCCCACATCGCCAGGGACCCGCTCGATCCGGCCTTCGACGACGACCGTTTTCTCGCCGACCTGCGCAAGCGTAAGACCGGCATCAAGCGGGCCATGCTCGACCAGGGGCTGGTGAGCGGCATCGGCAACATCTACGCCGACGAGTCGCTCTGGGCCGCCCGCATCCACTACGACCAGCCAACGGACACGCTCAGCCGTGCGCGAGCCAGGACGCTGCTCACCGAGGTGAGGTTGGTGCTGGCCAAAGCGCTTGCCGAGGGCGGCACGAGTTTCGACGCGCAGTACGTGAACGTCAACGGTGCTTCCGGATACTTCTCGCACTCGTTGAACGCCTACGGCCAGCAGGACAAGCCGTGCCCTCGCTGCGGCCGACCGATCATCCGCGAATCGTTCATGAACCGCGGCTCGCACTTCTGCGCCTTCTGCCAGCGCATCCGTTCCGCCACAGCTCGCTGAACCTGTCGCTTTGGCAGGCTCAGCGGGCGGCAGGCTCAGCGGGCGACAGGCTCAGCGAGCGAACAGGCTCAGCGACCGGAGGTTCAGCGAGCGAAAACTACGCCCGGCTGATGCGCAGCGTCACGAGTTGGAACGGACGGAGCGTGAGTTCGGCGACGTTCTCTCCGGAACTCGTCAGGCCAGCCGGGTCCGACTGCTCTCGTTCGAGCAGATCGGTCTCCACGATCGCGGCCACGGAAAAATTGAAGCTGACCCTGGCCTTCTCGCGCGTGCCGAGAGATTCGTACAGCCTCACCACGACATCTCCTGAGCCGTCTTCGGCGAGCTTGATCGCCTCGACGACGACGCCGGGGTTGTCCACTGTCAGAAGCGGAGCGATAGCGCCGCCGGGCCCGCTGCGGAGCGGGACGTTGAGTCGATAGCCTTCGCGCACCGCGTCGGAGATCTCTGCACCAACGGTGAACGAGGCGCGGAACCGGTGCTCGCCCTGGTCCGCATCGGGATCGGGAAAGAGCGGGGCGCGCAGCAGCGACTGACGGAGCATAGTGACAGATCCGCCGCCGTTGCGCGGATGACGCGTCACGTCGTGGCCGTAGGTGGAATCATTGGCGATCGCGACGCCGAATCCGGGCTCGCTCACGTGCATCCAACGGTGGGCGCTCGTCTCGAAGCGTGCGGAATCCCACGATGTGTTCTCGTGGGTCGCGCGATAGATGTGGCCGTACTGCACCTCGGACGCCGCACGTTCTGCGCGCACGTCGAGCGGGAAGGCCAGCTTGAGCAGCTTCTGGCGTTCGTGCCAGTCGACCTGGGTCGCGATTTCGAGGCTCGCGCTTCCGGCGGAGAGCGAGAACTCCTGGCTGAGGCTGGAGGAGTTGAAGGAGCGCTCGAAGCGTACGGTGACACGGTCCGTGCCATCCGCGACGACGGAGACAGCATCGACAGCGCTGATCACCTCGCCGTGCCTCTGGTAGTGCACGTCGATGTCCCACGCCTCCCACTGGGTGGGGGTATCCCTGAACAGCTGGAGTTCGGCCGCGCTCTCGCCGGGCGCGACTGCTTCACGCCCGGTCAGCAGGTCTACCGCCGAGCGGATGCGTCCGGTGCCATCCAGCTCGAAACGCGCGCGGTCGCTGATCAGAGCGAAGCCGTCGCCCCGGCGTTCCAGCCGAACGCTGCCGGCCTGCGTTGCCACACCGGATGCGAGCGGGGCGATGCCGTCGATCTCGAACGGCCCGGCGTTGAAGCTCGCTTGCTCTCCAGCAGCGGTGCCCAGTGCCCCGATCGCGGCGGAGATGATCGTTTCGAGTTCGTCAGCGACACGTGCGTACTCCGCCTCCGCGACCCGGTAGACCCAGGCGATGGAGGTACCGGGCAGGATGTCGTGGAACTGCTGCAGCAGCACCGTGTGCCACAGCGCCTCGAGCTGCGCGGATGGGTAGTCGGCATTCGCGCGGACCGCGGCGGTGGTCGCCCAGAGCTCAGCCTCCCGCAGGAGGCTCTCGCTACGGCGGTTGCCGCGTTTGGTGCGCGCCTGAGACGTGTAGGTTCCGCGATGGAACTCGAGGTAGAGCTCGCCGGTCCAAACCGGGGGCTTGGCGTATTCGGCTCCGGCACGCTCGAAGAACTGTTGTGGCGACTCGATCTCCACCGTGGGGGAGCCTTCGAGCGATCGGGTCAGTTTCGCTGCTGCGAGCATCTCGCGGGTCGGTCCGCCTCCGCCGTCGCCGTAGCCGAATGGAACGAGCGACGAGTTGGCGTCGCCTTTGTCGGCGTAGTTGTGTTCCGACAGCGCGAGTTCTTTGGCTGAGAGGTCGGAGTTATAGGTGTTCACCGGAGGGAAGTGCGTGAGCACGCGAGTGCCGTCGATGCCCTCCCAGAGGAAGGTGCTGTGCGGGAAGCTGTTGGTCTCGTTCCAGGAGATCTTCTGCGTCAGGAAATGCTGCGATCCTGCCGCGGTGACGATCTGCGGCAGCGCGCCGGAGTAGCCGAAGGAGTCGGGCAACCAGACCTCCTTCGGTTCGACTCCGAACTCACGCTGGAAGAATCCCTTACCGGCGACGAACTGTCGTGCCATTGATTCGCCGGAGATCAGGTTGGTGTCGGACTCCACCCACATACCGCCGACAGGGATGAATCTGCCCTCGGCGACGCGCACGCGGATGCGTTCGAACAGCTCAGGGTAGAACTCTTTGATCCAGGCGTACTGCTGCGCGGAGGAGCAGGCGAACTTGAAGTCAGGATCGATGTCCATCAGCTGCAGCACGTTGGAGAAGGTTCGTGCGCACTTGCGGATCGTCTCCCGCACCGGCCACAGCCAGGCGGAGTCGATGTGCGCATGGCCGATCGCCGTGATGCGGTGCGCGCTCGCGGATGCTGGCTTCGCGAGAACCTCGGCGATCTCGGCGCGTCCCACCGCGGCGGTCCCTGAGATGTCGTGCGGGTCCATGGCGTCGATGGCGCGCTCGAGGGCGCGCTCGATTTCGGCAGGCCTCGTCGTGCGATGGGGAAGCTCGACCATGAGGCCGCGCAGCGCGACGAACTCGCGGTCCAGCTGCCACACCTGCTCGTCGAGCAGTGCGATGTCGATGTGTCGCAGCGAATAGATCGGGTCGGTGCCGGAGGTGAGGGTGTCTCCCATGCGGGTGGGGCGCGTGAACCCGCCCTCGGCGACATCCGGGTTCGATGCCGCTTCGACGTAGACATCCACGGAGCCGTCGGGATCGATAGGCACGTAGGCGTTGAACGGCTCGATCGCCTTGATCACGCTGCCATCGGGTCGATAGACCAGCCCCTCAGCCTGGAACCCGGACTGGCCGGCGGTGAAGCCGAGGTCGATGAGTAGCTCGAGTCGGGTGCCGGTCGTATCCCAGTCAGCCGGTGCGTGACCGGTGACGTGGAACCAGGTGGTTCCCCACGGCTTCCCCCAGGTCTGCCCGACCGAGAATGGCGCGTACGCCTGCACAAGCGCCTCACGGAACGGCACAGGCTCGCCAGGAACCTCCCATGCTTCGATGGTCAGTGGATGCCGGTCCCGGTAAACCGCCGGTTCGATCCGCTCGCTGACAAAGCGTGCGATTCGCGCGCGGACCTGTGGGGAATTGTCGTGCATCGTGCTCCCTTGCTCCGAGTCTGACGAGACGTGGCGCGTCCCGTGTACGCTATTACTCTAGGGTTTTTAGTAATGCGGATGCAAGCCTGTGAGCCTGGTCGTCAGTCGTCGCTGTGGGAGATCAGCAGGGTCGAGGGACGCGGTGTGAGAGCGTGATCGAGCACCAGGCAGGCAGCCCCGGTCGCTGCAACATCCTGGCCGACAGTCGCCTCCTCGAAGCTGATCGGATGCGGCGGCACCAGGAACCGCGACCGAGAGACGAGCGCGGGCACCCGTTCGAGCAAAAGCGGTGCCAGTGGATACCAGAATGGTCCGCCGAACACGATTCTGTCGACATCGAGCACGTCGATGATGGAGACGAGACCCTCGGCGATATCCGAGGCGATCTCGTCGACGATGACGAGCGCCGTGGGGTCACCCTCTCTCGCTCGTGCGGCGAAGTCGTCGAAGGCGCGCTGCACCTCTGCGCTGTCCAGCCAATCCCCGGATGCCTGAACAACTCCTCCGGCGAGTGCGCGGCCGACGACGTTCCTGGGGAGCACCGCATCACCCAGTCGCCATCGTCCCGGCACGGGATGCGATGGTCCTCCGCCTCCCACCACCAGGTTGCCCACCTCACCCGCGTTGCCGCTCGAGCCTCGCAGTACGTCGTTCTGGAGCGAGAATCCTGCGCCGACGCCGGTGCCGTAGTAGAAGAAGGCGAAGTTGTTCCCTTTCGTGCCGGTCCAGGATTCCGCCACGGCGGCCGCGGTCACATCTTTTTCCAGCAACACAGGCATCTTCAGCCGGGTGGAGAGCATCTCGCGCACCGGAACGCGATCCCACCCGACCAGAAGGGGCGGGTTGAGAACGATTCCACTGGCGAGATCGATCGGGCCGGGGGCTGCGACACCCGCTCCGAGGATACGGCCGGGGTCGATCGCCGACGCCGCGACGATCTCGTCGATCGCCGAGGCGATGCGATCGACGATCTCGTCGACGCTCGTGTCGGCCAGGGTGGGGAAGCTTTTGTGGGAGACGACGGCGCCCGAGAGGTCGAGCAGAACCACGGTGAGAACCGACGGGTCGAGGTGGATGCCGATGGCGAACCGTCCGTCAGCCTTCAACTCCAGGATCCGTCGCGGTTTGCCGACACCGCCACTGCGCGTGCCCGTTTCGTGGATCAGGCCGTCCAGCAGTAACCGCCGGCACACGTTCGTCGCGGTCTGGGCTGATAACCCTGTGCGCTCGGCGACCTCGACCCGGCTGATGCCGTCCGTGGCACGTCGGATCACATCCAGGATCACCACCTGGTTGTAGCCTCCGATAGCGGGAAGGTTCGTCCCTGCCCGCATCACAACCTCCGTCTACGCCTGACGCACTTCGTCGTCAGACTATCGCTCGCGTGGCTAGGACCCTCTTCCACGCGCCCTCGTAGCCGACTGGTGCGAAGCCGACAGCCTCATTGACATCGAGCATGTGGCGGTTCTCCTCCACGTTGAAGGTGAGGATCGACGGATGCCCGGTTGTTTGCGCAACGTGCCTTCCACACCCGCCGACGACACGCCGGAGGCTACTTCTTCAGCGCCGACCTGACGGCGAGAGCATCGGCGTGGGCCTGCTTGACGGCCGCACGGGCCGTCAGCACGGACTGCTTGGCGGCTGAGAGCACCGCGTGGTTCGAGTCGTACTGTGCTGGCGTGACAGCGAGCACCGAGGCGGCGACCCCTGAGCTGGCGCTGGCGGCCTTCGCGATCTGTGCCGTCATGTCACTCAGATCCGCTTGGAGCGCGGCGGTGGACTTGGAGGCGTCCTTGCCCGCGAGAAGCGCGGAGAGCCGCTTCTCCGTGGCGCCGAGCTTCGGCAGGGTGGTGGTCATGCTGTCGGCCGCTGCGGCGAACCGTGCCTGGGGAAGGCCGACCGCGTAGACGCGATAGGTGCTGAAGATGGTCTTGTAGTCCGCTGCGGCCTGCGCACTCGTGGTGTCGGCGGCGATCTTCGTGGCGACCGTCGTCATGCCGGTGAGGTCGGAATTCAGGGTCTTCAGGATCGTCGACCTGTCGGATGCGGTGAGGCCTGCATTCGCCGTTGCCTTACCAATTGTCGTATGCAGCGAGGCGATCCGCTGGCTGGTCTTCGAGGCGCCGGCGGCCTGAATGTCGGCGAGCGATCGCGGGGACGTCGAGCTCTTCGTCGGGGATGGCGCGGGGGTCGAGGCTGCGAAGGCTGGCGCGGCCGCGGCAACGCCGAGGGCGGTGCAGGCGGTGGCCACGATGAGGGTGAGGCGGATGCTTCGTTTCATGGTGATGGGTTCCGATCGTAGTGATTGCCGGTGATCCCGGACCCGGTCAACTCTGTCGCCGCGATGTACGGGGGTCGTTGGTGCAATGTTCGGGACGTGTACGGGGTCAGCCGGACGTGAGCGCCACGGTGATGATGGTTCCTCCAGACGGCGCGCGCGACATCTCTATCGTGCCTCCGAGTCGCGCGACGAGTCGGGAGGCGATCGAGAGTCCGAGCCCAGTCCCGACCGGGCGGAGGTCGCGGTATCGGTCCCGTAGCGCCCCGCGTTCGAAGGCGACCGCCATGTCGCCCTGGTTGAGTCCGGGCCCCGAATCCCGAACAGCGATCGTGGAGGTCGCGCCGTCGACGTGAGCGAGCAGCTGAATAACGGTGCCCTCTGGCGCGATGCGCAGGGCGTTCTCGATCAGTCCGTCGATGATCTGCCGAAGGCGGCGTGGGTCCGTTGTGAGCCCTCCACCGTCGGTCTGGACGTCGATTGTCACGCCCAGCTTGTCGCTTCGTGCGAGCCAGGCGTTCCTCGCCTCCGACAGGAGCCGGGTGAGATCGACCTCTTCGCGGTTGATCGAGAAGTCGTCAGCCTCGAGGCGCGCGAGTTCAAGCAGGTCGGCCACGAACTGGTCCAGACGCTCGGTCTCCGCGACGAGGGTTCTGCCGACGGAGGGCAGATCGTCGTTCACGACTAGTCCGTCGGCAAGAGCTTCCGCGTAGCCGCGGACGGCCGTGAGCGGGGTTCGGAGTTCGTGGGAGATGGCGAGTAGAAAATCTCGTTGCCGACTCTCGCTTGTGGCCAGGGCGACATCGAGCGACGCGAGCGCGTCGGCCACATCGGCGACTTCGCTTGGACTGTGGGGCGCGATGCGAAGCCCACGCTCACCTGACGCCATGCGCCGCGCGATGCCCGCGGTGGTCACCAGCGGTCGCGATAGCCAGCGGGAGAGGAGTGCACCTGCCAGGATGGCCACGACCGTGCCGATCAGGAGGGCCAGCGCGATCCTGGAGATGGAGACGCTCGACTCGTCGTTGACAGCCGAGAGGGGTCGCGCGAGCACCACCCCCACTCCTCGCTTGGTCTTTCGCGCTTCGACGAGCACGCTGTCCCGGTTTGCGCGCTTGGTGAGAGACAGCGAGCCCGCGGTCGTGAGCGATTGCACGTTGGCCGCGCTCAGGTAGCGAGAGGCCACCCCGGTGGCTTTTCCGCTGCTCGAGATCAGCCCCACCATGGCGTGAGCGCCAGCGAGTCGCACCCGTTCTCGGAGATCTGGCAGCGTCAGGGGGCCCGGAAGGCTGCTGAGCAATTGGACCTGGGCCGACAGCTGCGCGCGAGCCCGTTCGACGCTCGCCTGGCGCACGAGTTGTACGGAAACGGCACCGGTGACGAGCACCGCGAGCACCGCGACGGCGACCGTCACCAGGGTAATACGGCCGTGCAGCGACCGAAACCAGCCGGTCATTGGGGCACAGTCACGGCATATCCCGTGCCGCGAAAAGTCACGATTGGACTTGCATCAGCCAATTTCGCCCGCAGTTGGGCGACGTGGACGTCGACCGTGCGACCTCCTGCGTAGTCGACCTGCCCCCAGACGCTGGACAGCAGCATCTCACGCGTGAATACCCGGTCGGGCGCGCTCATCAGCTTGCTCAGAAGGTTGAACTCGGTCGGTGTGAGCGAAACCGGTGCGCCGTCGACCTCCAGTCGCCGCCGCTCCGGATAGAGAACGAGTCGACCAAGGGTCAGGACGGGAGAAATCGCCTGCCCGTCGTGACGTCGCAGCACGTTCTTGAGCCGCACGACCAGTTCGCGCGGCGAAAACGGTTTGGTCAGATAGTCGTCCGCGCCCAGTTCGAGCCCGATGATTCGGTCCACTTCGTCGTCCCTGGCCGTCACGAAGATCACCGGAGTCCAGTCGCCGCTTTCACGAAGCGCCCGGCAGACCTCTATGCCGTCCATCAGCGGCAGGCCGACGTCGAGGACGATTGCCATCGGATGCAGCTTTCGGGCGGCGGCGAGCCCTGACTGTCCATCGCGCTCGATGTGCACCCCGAAGCCGGCATCGCTCAGATACAGTCGCTCCAGGTCCGCGATGGCGCGCTCGTCTTCGACGATGAGTACGAGGCCACGACCTTCCGGCATGAAGTCATTCAACCGCATCCGCCCGTGGGATAGGGCGGTGCAGGCAGGCCCTTACCGTCCTCGAACAATGCGGTGATTCAGCGATCCGGGGCGACCAGCTTCTTCCACGCGCCCTCGTAGCCGATCGGTGCGAATCCGACGGTTTCGTTCACGTCGAGCATGTGGCGGTTCTCCTCCGCGTTGAAGGTGATGATCGACGGATGCCGCGGACGCACCGCCTCGAGGTGCAGGATGTTCGCGATCTTGAGCAGCATCCCGAGCCCATGACCACGATGCTCCCTAAGAACGATCGTGTCTTCCTGAGTCGCCGGACGCCCGGTTTGGGGGGGGGGGGGGGGGGGGACTGAGTTCGCTGAAGCCC
Organism: Glaciihabitans sp. UYNi722; assembly: GCF_040549465.1. Lineage (NCBI taxonomy): Bacteria > Bacillati > Actinomycetota > Actinomycetes > Micrococcales > Microbacteriaceae > Glaciihabitans > Glaciihabitans sp. UYNi722. The sequence continues at coordinate 38,808 of NZ_JBEPTL010000031.1, forward strand.
GCAAGACGGCCGGTCGGGGCATCGGTGGTCATGCGGGTGCAGAGCACGGCCAGGTCTTCTCGCCATCGTTCGGGTGTGCGATCGAGCCAGCGATGAACCGAGTAATTGGAACCCGCTTTCGCTTCCGCATTGCTCAGCTGGTGGGCGAGTTTCTCCGGGTTCACGGGGAGCGCGAGCTGGCTTCCCCGCTCCACCTGTTCGAGAGCGAAACCGCGACGCAGCAGAAATTGCACCTCCTTGTTGCTGAGGGGGGACGGAGCCGAAGCCGGTCGGGGCACCTAGATGAGTGAGTCCTATTAGGCGGATGCCGCGTGGGCGCTGTTAATCGGAGGCGGAGGGTGTTAAACCCAGCGTGTGAAAACAGACCTCAAC